>JBBILH010000033.1:0-31006 GCA_037445005.1 Nitrospira sp. | reverse complement strand
AACGCGTGACCTCGTCCTTACCAAGGACGTGCTCTACCAACTGAGCTACGTGGGCGTCACAACTCGTCATTCGTCACTCGTGAATCGTGCAACTGCCCTGCCACTTGCTGCCCTCTTCACGCGTCACGAATAACGGTTGACGCTTCACATCTTTTTTTGAGCGGGCGGTGGGAGTTGAACCACACTCCGTCGCCGACTCGGCTCTGAACCCTCCCTCATCGGCTCCCACTGAGGGGGCCAGCCCCCTCGTGCACTCCCCACGAAAGGGGCTCACCCCTTTCGCAATCCCCACTGTCGTGGGTTCAATTTTCTATTTCTACGCCTCACGTTTCACGAATAGCGTTTGACGCCTCACATCTTCTTTTGGAGCGGGCGGTGGGAGTTGAACCCACGACAGCCAGCTTGGAAGGCTGGGACTCTACCGCTGAGCTACGCCCGCCCAAGTTTGATGCTAAGCGCTGAGTCCTAAGTGATGAGTTCTGAGTCATGCGCTATCGGCTTTCGTTCTCAGCACTCAGCACTTTCGACTTAGCACTTGCCCGCTTTGGTGGGCAGGCAAGGATTCGAACCTTGGAAGCCGATGGCAACAGATTTACAGTCTGCCCCCTTTGGCCACTTGGGTACCTGCCCAAAACAGCCGTCCTCAGAAATCCTAAATCCAAAAGAATCACACTCTTGAATTCTCTTTCCAAATGAGAATGCAGAGTAGGCTGGTCCGCACACAGCTCCCCGTTCCTTTCAAAAAAGGAAAAAGGAGAGCTGCGGACACAGCCTTGTTCAGGAAACGCCCGATTCTATTGATGGACTTTCTCCATGTCAAGCCCAGAATTCCCGTTTCAGTATTTTTCTTACGAGAACTGTTCTCTTACCCTCTCCTGTAGAGCTGAGCTCTCGGCCCATCCAACAGTCCGTCCCCTATTAGAAGGTACTAATGCCATGAAGCCTATGCCCCGCGGGGAGTTACCTTAGCAGGAAGAACGGCCCTGGCACACTCCCGTCCTATGAGCGGCAAGATCTCGGATGTCCAGGCAAGGGATCGAGTACCTTCATGGCTTGTTGAATCAAATCAGCGGGATACCCCAAGGCATCACCCATCAACCTTTCAGCCTCCTCGGGAGAAAGTCGTGATTCCATGGCAAGAAACCTCTTCCTGGCTACTCGTCGTTCTTCAGGGTCTTCCGGTTCGTAGTACCCACGGATTTTCCCCTCCCGATCAGCATCTTGAAGGCGCCGGACCCAGAGATCCCTGAGTTTGCCGGGCTTGAGAAGAGACGGTTTCCCCCTGCCGGCCGACTCCAGTTGATTCCACACCGCCCACCCGATAAAGACCGCCCAAGCTTCGTTGAGGGCCTCCCACGACTCGGTTTCAGTCAGATACCGTTCTTCGGTTTCCATTTTCCGTTGCACGACGGGAGTAATCAGGACGGTACTGTAGCGGCATTGCTGCTGGATACGTGCGAACGTCATCAAGGGATCGGACTGATCACCCGATCGCATTGTCGCTAGGTAATCCATGAAGGCATGGAACAATTCGTGGTAAAGCGTTTCAATCTCGCCGTGGGTGAGCCGTCGCAACGGACGCAATGTCCCTCCAGCCGTATTAAAAGACAGGGTCCGGTTTAGGACCATTCGGTGCTCTTCCAAATGATACTCAGCGGCAAAAGTCTGCAGATCGTCGAATTCGAAGGTCACGAAGTCTGCGGGAACCGCCTTGAGAAACTTGATCGGCAATCCCAGCCCTTCGGCTTCTGCGACGAGTTGCGACCACATGCGGCCCTTCGCCGTGGCCGACTCTGCCGCGAGGCCGTAACTCCACAGGCCGAGGACACAGAAGAGGACCGCAAAAAAAATGGAAATTCTTCGAGTTGAGATAGACACTCTGGCTTGCGGCTTCCCGTTGAACCGGCTGCTCGGATTGCGGACGGATCGTCAATCGAAATCGTCTCGGTACCCTCGCCACTGCGCGTGGCTTCCTTCCTCAATGAGCGCCAGCTGTTCGTACATTGCGGGTGGCACATGATCGAGAAATCGGGTCGGCTTCGAGAGCAGCATCCCGCTGCTCTTGTCGAAAACGTTGATGGGATAGGTAAGGAATAAATGGCGTTTGGCCCTGGTCACCGCCACATAAAATAATCGGCGCTCCTCTTCCAATTCGTCGTCCGCCACGAAGGAGTAGATCGACGGAAACTTTCCGTCCACGATCCAAATCACGAATACGCATTGCCACTCCAACCCTTTCGCCGAATGGATCGTCGACAAGACCATCCGCTCATCGTCGCGATCGGGGGCCTCCACGTCCACCGCGCTCCCGTCAGGAGGCTCCAGGGCAAGATCCGCCAAAAAACTCTCGACCTCCGCATACCCTTCAGCGATGGTGTGAAGATGTTCGAGATCCCTCGTCCGTTTGGGGTAATCATCGTACTGCTCTTTCAAAATCGGCAGATAGTACTCGTAGATGTGGTTCACGTAGTCGGCCGTTCCAAGATCATCGGCGCCGGAAAGACTTTCCAAGGTGCCGGCAAGATTCTTCAGGGCCTGACCCGAACGCCCGTTGACCTCCCGCAGAATTCGGTACGGGTTCTCCGATTTCACCAACGAGGCCAGAAGATCCTGGGCCTTTTTCGGCCCGACTCCTTCGACCAACATCAGGACGCGGTGCCAACTTACGGCATCGAGCGGATTGGCGACGACCCGCAGGTGCGCCAGCAGATCTTTCACATGAGCGGTCTCGATGAACTTCACGCCCCCGCGCTTGATGAAGGGCAGTCCGCTGCGGGACAATTCGATCTCCAAATCGAACGAGTGAAAACTGGACCGAAACAGCACGGCCACATCGCTCAACGGCACGCCCTCTTCGCGCAGTTCCAGAATCTTCTGCGAAATAAACCGCGACTGGGCGTTCTCGCCCGCCGCTTCCGCCAGAGTCGGCAGCGGTCCGTCCAATTTTTTCGTGAACAGGCGCTTGGTATACTTCTCCGCCGCTTCTTCGATGATGCAGTTCGCCAAGTTCAGGATCGGCTGCGTGCTGCGATAGTTCTCCTCCAACTTGTAGATCGTTGTCCCGGGAAACAGCGTTGGGAATTCCATGATGTTTTTGAACGTCGCACCGCGGAATCCGTAGATCGATTGGCTGTCGTCGCCGACCACCATCACGTTCTGGTGTGTGGCCGCCAGATTCCGAATGACGTCCGCTTGCAGGCGGTTGGTATCCTGGTATTCGTCGACGAGGATGTAGCGGTAGAGCCGGGATATCGCTTGCCTGCTCTGTTGGTCTCCCGTGAGGAGCCGGCGGAGCAAGACGAGCAGATCGTCGTAATCGACCAGTTGCCGCTGCCGTTTCGCCGTCTCATATCCTGTCCGCAGTTGCCCCAACGCCTCCAGGTGATCGGCGAAGTGGTCGAATTCTTCGACCACGATCTCATCGAGGCTTCGCAGGGTGTTTTCCGCCTTGCTGAACATCTCGGCAATCGTTCCCTTGCGGGGGAAGCGCTTATCTTTCTCGTTCAAACCGAGTTGAGAGCGCACGAGAGCAATCAAGTCCTCCGCATCGGCGCGGTCCAGAATCGTGAATCCCGGTTCCAATCCGATCCCCCGACCATAGCGCCGCAGCAGCATGTTGGCCACGGAGTGAAACGTGCCGCCACACACCCGTTCACTCCGCACTCCGATCAGTTCCCCTGCCCGTTGCAGCATCTCCTGCGCCGACTTACGTGTGAAGGTGAGCAAGAGAATCTGAGACGGATCCACTCCGGAATCAATGAGGTAGGCCACTCGGTACACCAGCGTTCTCGTCTTGCCGCTGCCCGCGCCGGCAATGACCAACGAAGGCCCATCTCCAGCCGTAACGGCGGCCAATTGCTGTGGATTCAACGCGGCCCCAAAATCAATCGACAGCTTGCGCGGCGCGGCGTCTTCCGTCTGGCGCTTGAGAATGTACGGCGTGATGTCTCGATTCATGCGAGGCGTGGAGAGGTATTCATGCTGTATAACATTGCGGCGCAGGACGTTTCAACGAGGCCGGATTTGGCCTGTTACCGGTTGCATTGGATCGCCTCTTGGAGCAGCACTCTCTACTCAGCTATAATTGCAGCCATCCTATTACTTTGTCATCGAGGACCATGGCCGCCACAAAAACGCCTTACAGCCAACAACAGCGCTCCCTCGCCGAATTGATTCTCGCCGTCGCCGGGGAATCGGTCACCATGATGAAGAAGCATGCCCCGCAGCAGGCCCTGAAACTCAAGCGCCAGGACGAATGGGGGGTATACCTGGAATTCGTGAAGATCATGTTCAATCTGACCGACCGCCTGTCCGCCTTTCACATTCCAATCAAGGACCAACCGGAGTTTATGAACGGTCTTGAGGACGCCGTGACGGCCCAACTGAAGTCGGTCCTGGAACCGGCCTTCGGTTCGGGCGTGGACCAAATGGAAATCATGCTGACGATCGGCGGCGCGGTTGCGGAAAGCCGACAGCTCTATGAGCGGTTCAAGTTTTCGATCGCGGAGAACAGCAAGCCGAAGAACGAGATGTTCGACGCCTTCGGTGGTCGTGTGGCCGACGCCTTGGGTGTCGCAGGCAACCCGCAGATCACTTCCGCCGCTACCCTCTGCGCCACCGCCGTGGTACCGGCCATCACGGCGATCCTGCAAGGAGAGGCCCCGCCTGGAGCTACGGCCGGCGAAACAAAGGCGGCAGCCCCGGCCGCAGGCGCCGGCAACGCCGCGGCCCCCAAAGGTCAGACGGGTAATGAGATCAAGCTCATCAGTGTGATGTCCAATGTGTCAGGGGATGAAGTGGAAACCCGTTGGGGACTCCACCCGCGCTTTCGCCAGGACCTGACCCAAGAAGAAGTCCAGCAGCTCACCAAGTTGATGAATCGAGTTGCAAAAATCCTTGGCGAACGCTACGCCTCCGTGGCATTCTCAAACGAGTGGACGACCTGGCATAGCGCAGGACACGCCTAAGACCACGGTCATCGCAGACGAGATCCTCTCACATTCGTTGATTTCCTACGGTCAAGGAGACTTCGTGAATCAGACGCCATCCGCCCAAGGTTCAACTCGTGCAATTCCCTCGAACATCATCCGCCTGGCTGAACTCTCCCAGAATCTCTGGTGGAGCTGGACACTGGAGGCGCGACAGCTGTTCGAAGCCATCGATCCGACACTCTGGGTGCTCACGCACCATAATCCGGTGAAACTGCTCGCCGACGTAAGTTCGGAGCGGCTGGCCAAATTATCGGAAGACCCATCCTATCTCCGCCAGTATTCTGCCGTGTTGAAACTTTTTGACGAATACCGAGCGAACGGCAAAAGCTGGTTCAGCACGCAGCATGCCGCCTCCCTCAAGGAAACTATCGCCTACTTCTCAGCCGAGTTCGGTCTGCACACGTCGATTCCCATCTATAGTGGAGGCCTCGGCATCCTGGCCGGCGACCATTGTAAAGAAGCCAGCGATCTAGGAGTCCCCCTCGTCGGCATCGGCTTCATGTATCCCCAAGGGTATTTCCGCCAGCGGATTACACCGGAGGGCTGGCAGGAGGCCGCCTATGCGCCGTTCGACCGCGGAGAGTCGCCCATTCATCCGGCGCATACGCCGTCAGGCGATCTTTGCCGCCTCACCGTCGACATGGGCGGCCGCGTCGTCCATGCCGTCGTCTGGAAAGTGCTTGTGGGACGCATCGCCCTATACTTGATCGACACTGATGTTCCGGAAAACAGCCCGGAAAATCGTGCGCTCTCTGCTCGATTATATGGAGGCGACCAGGAAACCCGGCTCTGTCAGGAGATTCTTCTCGGGATCGGCGGAGTACGCATGCTGCGCACGTTGGGGATCGAGCCCTCAGTCTTCCATGCGAACGAAGGCCACTCCGCTTTTCTGACATTGGAACGGCTACGGGAATTGGTCCAGAATGGCTGTTCTCACGCAGAAGCCAGCGAGATCGTCCGGCAAAGCACGGTTTTTACGACCCACACCCCTGTACCCGCAGGTCATGACGTGTTCCCCCATCACTTAATGGACCGATACTTCGCCGGCTTCTGGGACCGGATCGGCCTGTCGCGCGACGCCTTCATGCAACTCGGCGAAACGCCGGAATCCGGCGGGCAGGGATTCAACATGACCGCGCTGGTCATGCGCCTGTCCGCCCATGTCAACGGCGTCAGCCGAGAGCATGGCCGGGTCAGCCGAGAGATGTGGAAGCATTTCTGGCCGGGCCTTCCCGTCGAACAGGTACCGATTCGCAGCGTCACTAACGGCATCCATGCCCCGACATGGATCTCTCCAGAATTGCACCGTCTTTATAGCAAGTCGCTGAATCCAGCGTGGGCCGACCATTGCGACGATCCGGCCATGTGGCAACGGGTCATGGACATTCCCGATCAGGAACTCTGGACCGTACGCCAAACCATGAAACGCAAGCTGATGGGGTTCATCCGTGAGCGGGCCCGCAACGGATGGATGCATGGACATCTCCAACCGGCACAGGTACTCACCCGCGGTACGCTGCTCGATCCCGAAGCTTTGACGATCGGGTTCGCGAGGCGATTTGCCACGTACAAGAGGGCGACACTGCTGTTTCGCGACCTCGAACGGCTCAAGCGACTCTTGCAGGACAAGTGGCGGCCGGTACAACTGATTTTTGCCGGCAAGGCTCACCCGGCGGACGAGCCGGGTCGTTACTTCATTCATGAAGTCTTGAACTTCTGCCATGACCACAAGCTAGGCGGACAAGTGGCATTCCTTGAAGACTACGACATGCATATGGCGAAATTCCTGGTCCAGGGAGTCGATATCTGGCTGAATACCCCCCGCTTTCCGATGGAGGCCAGCGGCACCAGCGGCATGAAGGCCGCCCTCAACGGCGCACTGCATTTCAGCGTCCTCGATGGCTGGTGGCAGGAAGGCTACAACGGCGCAAACGGCTGGGGCATACAACCCCTGACCGGCAGCGCGGACGTGCAGGCCCAAGACAACCACGATGCCGAACAGCTCTATCGCATGCTGGAACAGGAAGCCGTACCGCTCTACTACCAACGGGACCTCGACGGGGTTCCGCGAGGCTGGCTCCAATTGGTCAAAGAGAGCATCCGCACTGTGGCCCCCATGTTCTGTACAAAGCGCATGGTCAAGGACTACGTCGAAATGATGTACACACCTGCCATGGTTCGTACGCCTTCTCGATGGTAGCGTTGCCTTCCTACGGATCGAATCGCCTCTTCAGGTCCAGTGACGGACCGTCTGGTGCGTTCCGGAATCTGCTTCTTACCATTGCGCTTGCTACCCTCCCGCCGGTCATTCCGTCGAGTATCGCCAAGACGGTCGGCGCCGGCGCTCCGGAGCGGGAAGCTCACGAGGCGTTTCATAAGGCCGACTACGAGAGGGTACTCAAACTGTGGCAGATGCAGCCGGCGGACGCCGCCGTTTCAAAATCGTTCGGCCGCCTGGCGATCCAAAGCGCGCTAAAGTTGGGGCATGCCGATGAGGCCGTGGCCTTGTATGACAAGCTCATCCCCACCGGCCGGCCAGATGACCCAACCCTCTTGCGCTCGCTCTCATTGAGTATCTTGACCTCCCATCTGCGCGACGCCAAAGAATACCTCCGCATCGCCGCCTACACGGCGCTGGCCGAGTCCGCCTCGCCGGAGGAGCAATCCGTGCTCGAAGACGGGCTGCTGGACAATTCGCCCATCGTGCGGGCGCGAGCGGTGGAGGGGCTCGCCCATGCCGGATTGGCGAGCCGTTCGGGTCCGCTACGCAGAGCCTTGCACGACGAAACGTCGGCTGTACGCATCGCCGTCATGAACGCCCTGGGTGACGCAAGAGTTACCGAAGTTATGCCCCGGCTCATCGAAGTGGCCAGAACGGAAGATGGACCGGAGGCCGTGTTCGCCTACGCCGCACTCTACAAGCTGGGCAAGACCGACATGGTCACTGATATCAATGGAGCAGCAACGCTGCCGGATCCTGAATCCCGCATGGCAGCCATGGGTGTGCTTGGGCGGCTAAAACGATCCGCGAGCCTTGCGGTACTAAGCCAAGGCGTCTACGACCCGGAACCATCCGTCCGCACTTTTGCCGCCGGAGCCCTGGGCGAGTTCGGGCAGCCTGGGGCGGTGGCTCCATTGACCCATGCCCTGGGGGACGAAGACGCCCGTGTCAGGGGCGTCGCCGCCGCCAGCCTTGGCCGGCTAGGAATCACCGAAAATCGTCCCCTGCTTCAGGCGCTCACGCGCGATGCATCGATGCAGGTCCGAGCGAGCGCCGTCGAGGGACTGCTTCGGCTCGGTGACGCTTCGGCCGTGCTGATCGCGACAGACCTGGTGCGCCACCCGGATCCGGCGATCCGAGCCGCCGCGGCCCAAGCGCTCGGAGCCGCCAGCGACAAACAGGCGCTGGGCCTACTTCAAACTCTGCTTCAGGACCAGCAGCCTCAGCCGAGACTGTTCGCAGCAAGGGCCCTGGGAAAAGTCTCGGCTCCCGTTATCCCTCTGCTTAAGAAAGCTCTCCACGATACGGACGCCGCCGTGCGCTTGACCGCAGCCGGCAGCCTCATACAACACATCGACCGCCAAGCGAAGTCCTCGTCCCGCCGCGGCCGGAAAGGATAACCATGTGGAAATTCGCGGCAGTCTTCGCGTTGACCATTGCTTCGTTTGGTTTGGGTTTCTATTTCGGCCAGCGACCGGTTGGGACTCTCCAGGACACCGTCGTGGACCTGCGCCAGTCGGTCAAAGACATGTCGCGCAATGTCATCGACACGACGATGGGGATCGAGCAGGACTTGCGTCGCCGGCAAGCGCTGCTCGATACCAAATCCAGGATCGTGCAGTCGCGTTCCGATCTGCTCGACAAGAATTATGGAGAGGCGGCCAAGCAGCTGGCCGAAGGAGTGTCCGAACTTGAAACTGCCATCAAGAAAGCGAAGCCGGATGCCTCAACGCAGGCAGTCCGAGAGCTCATCGGATCATTGCAGGAAATGAGGCTGGAATTATCGATGGGGAAACCAGTTCCTATGAAGAAGCTCGGCGAGCTTCAGCAGGAAATCGACCGACAGCTGAACAAATAGGCACGGCGCTCCCTTGATCTCAGAGAGACACGCACCGGTGAGAACCGGAGCCGGTCCCGCCGCCTACGCATTGGCCTGCTGTTTCTTCCACTTCGCCAGGATCCGTTCAACTCTCATGCGCACGACCTGATCAGGGTCCTTCATCAAAGGCTTGATTGCATCGCGGCCGCGCTCATCTCCGATGGCCTCCAGCGCTGCAGCGGCGGTCAGCCGAGTAAACCAATCGGTGTCGCCCAACATCCCGATCAATGGATCGATCGCGTCCGTGTGTTTGATCCGTCCCAGCGCCAGCACGGCCTGCTTCCGGACCAACTCATCTTTGTCCTTCAACGCGTTGATGAGGCGCGGCAAAGCCGGCTCGCCGAGTTCGACGAGGGCGTTGGTCGCGTCGTCTTTGAATTCGTCGTTCCGCAGCTGGGCCATGATGGGATCAAGCACCCGCTCATCCCGAATTTTCCCCAAGGCATTGATGGCATACTTGCGGACATCCCAATCGCGCAGCAGCTTGATCAACATCTCCACGGCCGGGGAGCCGATCTGTCCGAGCGCGTCGATCGCCACTTCGCGCACCTGCCAATCCCCGTCGCGGAGGGCATTGCACAGGGGTTCGACGCAACGCTCGTCGCCCATCTCGCCCAGAGTGATGGCCGCTTCACGGCGAACCACCCAGTCGGGATCTTTGAGGAGATCGATCTGGATATCGATCTCATCCTTGACCTTTTCTTCTTCAAGGACGGCATCCGGAGCAGGATCAACGGCAGACTCGGCGGACGCCGCAATCTCACCTGTCAAATCGGCCGCCACCTGATCGGTGAGTTCGTCCGTCGCCGGCTCGGTCCCGACCGGAGTCGATTCGCTCGGTTCATCCTTGGTCTGTTCCATCGCCAAACTCCTGTTATTGAAGAGAACTCGCGAACCGATCACCCGGCCGCCGATGCGGCGGCTTCCGCCGGTTTGCTGCCCGCGGCATGCTTCTTCCGCAGGGCCAGCGCGCGCCGCTTTCGCTGTTCACGCTTCAGTCGCTTCCGAAGAGCGCGCAGAGCGGCATCCCCCTCGGGATTCTGGTGCCCGGCGAGTCTGGTCGCGATTTTTTTCTTCATTCTCGCTTCGTCGGATTCCGCTATAGTCTTCTTTCCCATCGAATGTCCGCCTCCCGAATGAGTGTCGATCGCCGGCGGCCTCCATCCATAATATGGTGAGCGCAAGCCGGAGCATGCAGTCTAGTAGAGTGCTCGAAGTGGTGTCAACCTGAGGGAGCGAGAAGTGAGGACCCTACCCGATTACTAGGGCGACGACCTCGATATGAGCTGTGTGGTCGGCCTCAAGTATTGCCGTAACCCGGCGAATTCCCCGACGGAGCCAGAGATCACTCGGGACGACTCTGATGGGCACGTTCAGTATCGGATCTACACCGTTGAGGGAGCCATCTTCTAGATTCCGCACGGTCAAGAAAACGGAAGCTGCGGGCAGCGCATCAGAGGAAAGAAGCGCACCGGGCCGCCGTTCGCCGACGATCTCGATCTGCACATGAGCCAACCCGCCTCGTTCCATGCCCAAGCGCACTGCCGCGGCATGAGACAGGTCCAAAATACGGCCGTTCACATATGGCCCGCGATCAGTCACTTGCACGAAGACGTATCTACCGTTTTCCAGATTAAGGACCCGGATGATGCTGCCTAGGGGCATGGTCCTGTGAGCGGCCGTCAGCCCTTCCATATCGTAGATTCGCCCGTTAGCCGCCTGTTTGCCATGGAATTGCCCTCCATACCAAGAGGCAATACCGCGGTCCTTGATCCCAACATCGAACTGAGGTTCTCCCTTGGGAACCCACGAACAGCCGCCGGCCAGCAGGCCTATCCCAGCCCCAATGACTAAGGCCAAGAGCGCGGAATAACAAGACTGCGTAGTGCGGTAGCTCATCTGGTCACCTCTGGGCTCCGGTTGAACTAGCGGCTCCCGAAAACTCTCAACGCGACATGTTCAAACTAGAGCCGGAGCATCCTTTGAACAATACCGATACCGTAGTCCCTCCTCCCTACCTTGGTGGGAGAAAGAATGGACACATTAGGGTCAGAGGTATGCGCGGCCTTCGGCTGGGGTATCGCCTGCGAGAAGTACCGTCCGCGGTCATCCCTTTACTTTGATCGTCTTTGCCTGCAATCCACCCGGCAATTTCACATAGGTCAGCCAGACCGATTCGCCTTCCTTGATCGTCTGTAGCGCCACCTTCTTATCCCCTCGGAGTATCTTCGTCTGGGGCGTGACGGTCGCCCCGACGGTCATGTGATTTTTTGGACTCAACGGGGTATTCACCACGATGAGGGGAGGAGTCTGATTCACGGTAACGGCAACCACGGTCCCATGCACCTTGTACGTACGCCCTTCCTTTGCGGAGAGAGCCGGTGTGACCGAAAACACCATCCCGAACAGTACGGCTGAAAAGACCGTAAAGAGCCTTCGCCGTCCCGCTGACATGTAACCCTGTTTCATTCGGCGACCTGGCAGAGGCGCGGACTCTAACAGGATGGCCTCCAGCTGTAAAGACGTGCGATCGAATATGATGCACGGATCGGACAGAGCCGTTCGCCCCTAGTTACACTATTTATCACCGCACTCACCACTACCCGAATTCGAAATAGCAATCGCTCGCGTTGCATGGCTTTCGGGCACGGATTTATCTGACCTTACTCAGAACGATGTGCCTACCGAACCATCCTTCCGCAATCTTGGCGGTTTCGTCCCGCGATAAGCTCTGGCCTGCAATCGCTCGACCCAGGAGCTCTCGACGAGCGAGCCCATTCGGGTCGAATCCTGAGCAAGTCGAGGGCTCAGGCATCGCCACGAAGGGTAATGTGGACGAGAGCGAGGTTGACTGAGTTTGATCGCCTGAGTAATATGCCCTTCAGTTATGGAACCACCGGCAATGTTCAGCCCGCCCGCGTAGTCTCTCGATCGATTCACTACCATCACAGCACGGGCGCCTTATTTCGATCATGATCGACGTTCAGCAAGTGACGAAGCGTTACGGCCAGCATACCGCGATTGACCGCGTGACCTTCTCCGTGGCCAAGGGCGAAGTGTTGGCGTTTCTTGGTCCGAACGGAGCGGGGAAAACCACCACCATGCGCATTCTCACCTGCTTCATGCCGGCCACGGAAGGCCGAGCAGGGGTGGCAGGCTTCGATTGCGGGGATCAACCACTAGAAGTGAAGCGTCGGATCGGGTATCTCCCCGAAACTCCACCCGTGTATCAGGAGTTGACGGTCGCCGAGTATCTGCACTTCGTCGGGAGGCTCAGAGGAATGCCCGACGATGCGGTGAAGGCCGGCATCGCACGCGAAGTGGAACGGCTCGGATTGGGCCCGGTGCAGCACCGTTTGATCGGCAACCTTTCCCGTGGATATCGACAGCGAGTAGGGCTGGCGCAGGCGTTGCTTCATGATCCGCCCGTGCTGATCCTGGACGAGCCGACCGTGGGGCTTGATCCAAAGCAGATCATCGAGATCAGAGAATTGATCAAGA
This sequence comes from Nitrospira sp., assembly GCA_037445005.1. GTDB lineage: Bacteria > Nitrospirota > Nitrospiria > Nitrospirales > Nitrospiraceae > Nitrospira_C. Next base: position 18,414 of record JBBILH010000033.1, on the reverse strand, counting down.
GCCTCGCCGGTTCGCACTCCGTCATCTTGAGCACGCACATCCTCCCGGAGGCTACCGCCGTGTGTCAGCGCGTCGTCATTATCAGCGGCGGGCGCATCGTCGCTGAGGATACCCCGACACAACTCTCCGCGCGCCTTCGGCACTCTGACAAGGTGGCCCTGACCGTCACACGAGCGCCGGCCGATGCCGAAGCGCGCCTTCGGGAGGTGCCCGGCGTCCAGCACGTGTTCGCCAACGGCCCGGCGGGCAGCTTCCTGCTTGAATGCGAGCTAGGCCGCGATGCGCGCGAGGATGTGGGCCGGCTGGCCGTCATGCAGGGCTGGGGGCTGGTGGAATTAAAGTCGATCTCGATGACACTGGAAGACGTTTTCCTCCAACTGACCAGGCATGAGGAAGGGGTCGCGCAGCCTGAGAACGGGCCTGAACCGGCCGTTGCGGCCCCGTCCACTTCGACGGAGCATCAGGTATGACGCCTGTCAACGCGATCATCGCCAAAGAACTCCGTTCCTATTTCGTCTCGCCTGTCGTCTACGTGGTGGGCGCCGTATTCCTGCTCATCGTCGGACTCCTGTCCTATCTGTACATCGTGGTCGCCGGACAGCAGGCGATCCAGTTGATGCAGATGCAGGGGCAGGCCCAGATCAATCTGAACGACTTGATCTTCCGGAATCTCTTCGCGAGCGTGCGGTTCGTGCTCTTGATCATACTCCCCATTCTGACGATGCGTCTTTTCTCCGAAGAAATGAAACTCCGCACCTTTGAATTTCTCATGACCTCCCCGATCGGACTGAACGAAATCGTGTCGGGCAAATTCATGAGCGTGTTCCTGGTGTTTTTGGGACTGCTCGGCTTGACAGGATTGATTCCCTTGACCGTGGCCCTGTTCAGCGATTTCGACTGGTTTCCGATTCTGACGGGCTATCTCGGACTGGCCTTGCTCGGAGCGCTTTTTCTGGCCGTCGGGGTGCTCGCTTCCGCCTTGACCGAGAATCAGATCGTGGCGGCCTTCGTCAGCTTCGGGCTTCTCCTGCTCCTATGGCTCATGGCCGGCTTGGGCTCGTTGTTGGGAGACACCACGGCCGGTCAGATCGTTTCCTACCTCTCCTTTATGGAACACTACGATCACCTTGTGCGCGGACTTATCGATACGAAAGACCTCGTGTACTTCGTCAGCGCGATCGTGTTGATGCTCTTTCTGGCCCACCGAGTGATTGATTCGACAAGATGGAAATGAACCTGCGAGCGCTCCCTCTCGGCGTAATCGGTCTGGTTCTAGCTACCGCCGGCATGATCGGCTACAGCCTTGCCCCGGACAAGCTTTGGCTGGCCTCGGTAGCGGAAGCCTTGGCTTTACTCTGTCTGATCGTGTTCTTCGTCGTCCATTTCGACACATTCAAGGCCTTGTCCTCCAAACGGTCCACGCGCCTGGGCGCGAACAGCGTCCTGATGGTCTTGTTGTTCGTCGGCATCCTGGTGATCGTCAACTTCCTCGCCGCGCGCCACTCGGTTCGATGGGATCTCTCGGAAAATCAAAATTTTTCGCTCGCCCCACAGACTCATCGCGTAATCCGTAGCCTGCCGCGTGATGTGAAAATCACCGTGTTCACGCGCGAGAAGGACCCGGGCTATCAGTCCTACAAGGAACGTCTGGACAGCTATCGGCAGGCGAGCAGCAAGATCGCCGTGGAGTTCGTAGACCCTGAGCGGCAGCCGAAATTGGCACAGACTTATGGAATCACCAGAAGCGATACCGCGATCTTCGAGAGCGGCAGCCAGACGATCCGCGTGACCAACCCCTCGGAGGCTGAACTGACCGGCGCGCTCATCCGCGTCTCGAAAGACGACAAGAAACGTATCCTCTTCCTGGAAGGCCACGGGGAACAGAGCCTCGAGAACCGCGAGCGCACCGGATTCTCGCAGGCGAAAGAGATTCTGACGAAGCAAGGCTATGACGTCGGCGCCGTCAGCCTGCTGACCCAATCGGCTGTCCCGGACGGTACGGCGATCCTGGCCGTGGCTGGCCCGAGCAAACCGATCACTTCTGAGGAGTTGGATCGTATCCACGCGTATGTGGAAAAGGGCGGGCACTTGCTTCTCATGGTCGATCCGGATTCTCATGCGGATTTCACTCCGCTCTTGCACCGCTGGGGACTCGGCCTGGGCTCGGGCGTGCTCGTCGACCTGCAGGACCGTTTGGCCCAGGGCGATCTTACGGCGCTGTTGGTACGGACGTTCACGGAGCATGAAATCACGCAGGATCTCAATGCCGCCGTCCTACTTCCTCTGGCCAGGCACATAACCTTCGACGAGCAGATCGGCAAGGATTGGGACTACGTACCTTTAGCGAGGACTTCGCCCAACAGTTGGGCGGAAACCGATATCAAGGGCCGCGTCGTCAGTCTAAATGAGAAAGAAGACGTGAAGGGTCCGTTGCCCATGGCCGCAGCCCTCGCGCCGAAAGCGCCTCCGGACGAGGGGAAGCCCAGACCCGCCATCGTCGTCATCGGGAACTCCGCCTTCGCGACAAACGCCTTCGTGAACTTTCCGGGCAACACGGATTTCTTTCTCCATACCATCGCCTGGCTCGCGCAAGACCGTGATATGCTCTCCATCGGCCCTCGTGACCAGGCACTGCGCCCCTTCGTTCCGAACCCGATCCAGGAGCGCACCCTCCTCTATATGCAGGTCATTTTCCTGCCGGCCTTGATGCTCATCGTTGGAATAAACGTCTGGCGCAGGCGGCGCCGCCTCTAACTCCATGAAAGCCTGGCCGACAGTCCTGATGGCGATCGTGCTCGCAGGGCTCGGCGCTTATGTCTACTTCGTCGAATATCCCGCCAAGGAGCGCGAAGAACATCAAGAGGCCGCGAAGAAAAAAGTCCTATCCCTCGAAGAGCAGGCGTTCACCGGCCTTACTTTCAAAAGCGACCGTGTTGAATTGGTTTTCGAAAAACGCCCCGAGAAAGGCTGGCAGCTGACGGCTCCGCTCCACACCGAAGCGGACCAGCGGGAGATCCAGAACCTCATCAGAGCCCTCGTGACCGGCTCCGTTCACCGAGTGGTCGAAGAAAATCCGTCATCGCTCGGGCCGTTCGGGCTTGATCATCCCGTCACAACCATCACCGTCAAGGCAGGGGCGGCACAGGAGACCCTTTCCATCGGAGACACCGGCCCCCTCTCATCGACACTCTATGTTCTCCGCCATTCCGACCATGCCTTGCTGCTGACCGACATGGCGCCTAAAGATTTCGTCAACAAGACCTTGATGACGTTCCGACGCAAGGACATCCTTCACATGGCCAGGAACGATGTGGATCGCATCCGTCTGACTTATCCGACGACGGAAATCGTCCTCTATCACATCAATGAAAAGCCGAAGGGGAAGTGGACGATCCGCTATCCGATCGAAGCCGAAGCCGATCTCAATGAAGTACGCCTCCTGCTTTTCCGACTCGAAGACTTAAAGGCCATGGGGATCGTTGATCCAGGACCGGAACGGGATACGCTTATCAAGAAATTGACGGCGCCGAAAGTCAAAGTCACACTGCACACGGCGGACGGAGACCAGACCGTCAAGCTGTATCAACCCGATCCATCCAGTGGTGAGGCGATCGCCGAAACCACGCCGGACGCCCCTCTCTATAAGGTTAACCCCACCGCCATCAAAGATCTTACGAAAGAGCTCTTCAACCTCCAAGACAAGCGACTTCTAGGGGTTGATGCCCTCGATATCACTATGCTCTCGGTCGCGACTCCTACTGAGAAATACGTGCTCATTAATCAAAATGGCGAATGGGTTTTGGAGGATAGGCCGTCGGATAAGGTGAATCAACAGACGGCAGATTTATTCATCAGCCGCATCGCCAATGCGCCGGCCGACGAGCGCGTCACTAAGCAGACAGGTCCGCTTGAACCGTACGGGCTCGTGGCGCCCAGCGCGGAATTCATTGCGACCGGGCGAGACGGAAAACAGGCAGGTAGGCTCTCCCTGGGAAACCAATCCAACGGCCTCGTCTACGCCGTCGGCCGTCGCCTCCCCGGCATCTACCAGATCCGCGCAGACATTCTCGGCCAGATTCCGAAGAAGAGCGAACTTCTGGCAGAAGCGGATGCCACCAAGAGAGCTACTCCGTAGGGGTGCTCGCCTCGTTACGAACGGCAGAGTGAGACGAGCTCGTGGACTTTTCCTCCACCTTTCAGTATCGTAGGGACATCTCAAGCAGGGATGTTCAAAAAGGCCTCGTGCAAGGCCATCTAGAGCGAACAAGTGAGTCGTGTGTTTCTGGTACGTCGAGCCCCATCCGAGCTATTTGAGAATGACGCCCGAGGGCTTTTTCAACATCCCTAACGCCCCCGTAGCTCAGTTGGATAGAGCAGCGGTTTCCTAAACCGCGGGTCGCACGTTCAATTCGTGTCGGGGGCACCATTACAACCTTCTGATTGACCCGCGGGGCTGTTTTTCGGCTTATCGTTCTCAGGCCCCGCGGATAAATTCCTCCGGTGATTTTTGGCCATCTAGGTGCATTGTGCGTACGGGCTATTCGGGCAAAGTCTTCTTTTTAGTGACAACGCATGATAAACGGTTCCAGTTGTGTCCCGGCCTTTCCTGTCCTAGTTCGTGACGCAGGAGACCGGCGTTCTTTGCAAACCCTCGATCATGAACAACTCAATTATCATGGGCACGCCCATACCCCTCTTCTGAGTTACTCCCTTCAGGTCTCTACAAGACCGCCTATTCCCGGTAGATTTTCCCCATAGGGCGGAAACACTGGCGAAGGGAGCCCATCATGAGATGTCGTCGATGCAATGGATGTATGGCCAAAGACCATTTTGTGGATCTGATGGAAAGCGGAGGCGAATGGTGGACGGCTACCTGGCGTTGTATCAACTGCGGCTACGTCCTCGACCCGGTGCTGGAAGCAAACCGCCAGAAGCAGAAGAACATTGCAGCCGTGGCCCAGACTCCGGAAGAAGTCTGCGTCTCCTCTGAAGAGCTTTCCGAGCTCGATATCGCCGCGTAAGTCCACGAGAGGCTTTACCACCGGACGGGACGTGTCAAAGGCACGCCTCGTCCGGATTCCGATGTTTTCTTGTCAGGCTATGAGGCCTGGGCTAGACTTTCCCCAGACCCATGGCCAAAGCAAGAGCCGAACGCACTAAGTCCAAAGCCTCCCTCATCGAGGATCTTACTCACGGGATCGAACGTCTCCAAGAGTTCATTCCCCAGATCGAGGACCTTGGACGGGAAGGATTCCCCTATCTGGAAGGGGCCCGCGCCAGGACCGAACTCCAGTTGAGGGAATGCATCCGAAAAACATTCGGCGAGAAATCCCCGGAGTTTCAACACTATAAGCAGCATAAGCTATCAATGGAGTCTCCCGCCGACACCAAAAAGAGCGTCGGCTACATTAGAACCTTGATCGCAGCGATCGAGGACAAGAAACAAGAACTGCTCGGCCTGAAGCCGCCGCCCCAGGTCGAGCCAGCGGTTCCTCCGCCCTCGGCGGCACCCAAGCCTCAGATGAAGCTGGTTCCACCTGTAGCTCCGATTGCCCCTATGGTCGCTACAGCCACGACCATGCCTACGGCCCAAGTGACCCTGACTTCGGTCGCCCCCGTGCAACCGCCGCCTGTGACGATGTCCATCGCGCTTAGCACTAACTTGGATCTTCAGAAACCATCTTCACCGGTTGCTCCGCCGCCGGCGCAAGTCGCACCTGCTTCTGTTGTGCAAGAAATTCCAGCGCCCCCGCCGGTAACTTTACACTCCAATCCCCAGGCCACTCAGTCAGCTACACCGTCCCCGTCGGTGATACGAACCACCCCGCCGATACCGGTCTCGGTGCCGGTGCCACCGGTTGCGGCGCAGCCGGATTCACCTCAGAAGGTGGCTTCGCCGCCGCCGACCATTTCACCAATCGTCGGTTCAGAGGCGATGCTTTCAACACCGGCGGCGCCCCCCGCACCTGAACCAGTGCCGATGTGGGAGATGCCTTCGCCTTCTACTGAACCCCAAACCAAGAACGCGGGTGCTCCAGCACCCCTGGCTTCCGAGCGTCAGGAGCAATCAGAACCGCCAAAGGTAGAAGCGGTTTCATCCCTCGCACCCCAAGTTGCCGCGACAGCGTCCTCCCCAGGTGATCTGGTCGAGATCGTCAAGACTCTCTGTCGCCGCTTTCACTTGGTGGCCCGACAGCTGCGGCTTCGCGGAGAGTACCGAGCCACGCTCGATGTGGAGGACGAGTTCGACGTGCAGGACCTCCTGCACGCCCTACTTCGCCTGCATTTCGACGACATTGAAACCGATGAGTGGGGTCCCAGTTATGCCAACGGATCGCCAAGAACCATGTTCTTACTCAATGACGGACGCCTCGGAGTGGTCGTGAAGAAGACCCGAACCGGCCTCAACGTCAAAGACCTCAGCGAGCAACTCCGCATCGACGCGGACCATTGCCGGACGCTCAAACGCTGCTCCACTCTGCTCTGTTTCGTCTACGACCCGGAGGGCCGAATCGGCAACCCACGCGGCTTGGAGGCCGATCTTATCAGCATCAGCGATCAATTGACCGCCGACGTCTTTGTCGCGCCCAAGTGAGGTTTTCATGAAGAAGGCGAAATCCTCGGTCCTGACCAGTATTCCCAAACCGGCAGCCGCCTCCTCCTCGTTGACAGGAACGGCTGCTCTCCGCTACCGTGAAGCGGAAGTTCCCGTTCCGGCGATACCTTGCACGATTCATGCGCCGGTGGATGGCGGCGTCGTCATGTCGGATCGGGCCTATGTGCTGATTCAGGTACAGCCAGGCCAGACGAGCAGTGTCGTCCGTGCCTTAAAGGAGATCAAGCAAGTCAAGACCGTGGATCCCTGTTGGGGGAAGCCGGACATCATCACGGTCGTGGAAGTGTCGGACCAAGACGCTCTGACACAGTTGGTGCTCAGCAGAATCCATGCAATCGAAGGGGTCACGCAAACCGACACTCATCTTGTCTATCGACTGAAGGAAGCTAAAGCCAAGTGACGACCCGTCTCCTCCATGCTGTGCTCGCCGGTGCCATTCTTAGTGCGATCGGGTGTGCGGGCCAGACGACCCCCCATGAGCCCGACATCATCGACGTGACCCTCCCTGCACCGATCGACGAAGTGCGAACCGCCGTGATGAAAGTCCTGACAGACGGCGGCTATGAGGTCGAACGAAAGGATGACGAGAACTTAACGACCGGCTTCAGGGAAGAAATGGCCGGGCCATGGGATTGGTTACTCCGGTGGCGGTTCGGGACGGGCAAAAGCCGCGTGGACGCCATGGTGACCAAGGCCCAAGAACAGCGCACCAGACTGCGGCTTCATGTAATGCACGAGGGAAAAGACGGAATCTTCACTCGCTGGGAAAAGTCGCCTACCGCTCTCCCGCAGAGCGCCGAAAACCAATTGCGGCTGATCAAGAACGCGCTCGAGATTCTCTGAACGCTGACAGGGGAGCGCTTGAGGTCAGAGGTTTGAGGCAATGGCCTCAGCCGGCTTCCTTCTCCCCTCCATCTGCTTCCTCCCCCAACTCGATTCCGAAACGCTCGGCCATGCGGTAGAGCGTTCGCCTATCGATACCGAGTATCTTTGCGGCTTTAACCTTGTTGCCTTTGGTCTCTTTCAACACTCGGACAAGATGCCGCTTCTCGACTTCTTCCAGCGTGAGGTTGGCGCTGTCGCCTGCTTCCATCCCTTCGATCTTCTGCTCCGACACGGCGACGGCCTGGCAGACCGCGGCAGGAAGATCATCGGGAGTAATCAGCGGACCGTGGCTGAGGGAAACGGCTCGTTCAATGGCGTTCTCCAACTCTCGGACATTGCCCGGCCAACGATAGCGCGTCAGCAGGACCAGCGTATCGGGATGAAATCCCCGTACCGCCCGCGGCGCGCCGGCGCCGCACTTTTGCAGGAAATGATGGGCCAGCATCGGGATGTCTTCATGCCGTTCTTTCAACGAAGGAAGCGTGATTCGGACGACGTTCAGTCGATAAAACAGGTCGTCACGGAACTTTCCGTCCTTGACCAGCTGTTCAAGATCGCGGTTGGTCGCCGCAATGATGCGCACGTCCACTTTGATCGAGCCGGTACCTCCGACGCGACGCACCTCGTGATCCTGCATGACCCGCAGCAGCTTCACCTGGAGCGCCTGGCCCAGTTCTCCGATCTCATCGAGAAAGAGGGTCCCGCCGTTAGCCGACTCGAACAGGCCGGTCTTCGTGCCCACCGCACCGGTAAAAGCGCCTTTCTCATAACCGAACATTTCCGACTCGAGTAACGTATCGGGTAGCGCGCCGCAATTCACCGGAACGAACGGCTTATCACGCCGTGGACTGTTGGCATGGATCGCACGGGCGATCAGCTCCTTGCCTGTTCCGCTCTCCCCCTGGAGCAACACCGTGCTCTTACCTTCCGACACGCGCGCCACCAGCTTGTAGACCTCCAACATAGCGGGACTGCTCCCGACCATAGGCGACCATTCGTCCTTCTCTCTGAGTTCTTCCCGAATGCGCGCGTTCTCCCGGACCAGCCGGCAATGATCGAGACTGCGCTGGACCACCAGCTTGATCTCCTCTTTCTTGAAGGGTTTCGCGAGGTAATCATAGGCTCCCTGTTTGATGGCTTCTATCGCTCCTTCGAGCGAACCGAACGCCGTCAACACCACGACGGCCGTGTCCGGCGTCATGCGCTTGAACTCACGCAGAACGGTCAGCCCGTCCACCGCTCCCATCCGAATGTCGGTGAGCACGAGATCTACGCGCCCGTCGCGTCCGCGCGCGATGGCCTCTTCACCGCTGGAGAAGGTCTCTACGTCGTAGCCTTCCTTCTTCAGCGCTTCCGACAACAGATCGCGAGCAACGGCATCGTCGTCAACCACGAGAATTTTCGCCGCCTGCATGAATCCCCCGTTCCCTCTCTAAATGGTGTCTGTCGGTTCCGGCATGCGCCCCGGCAAGGTCACCGTAACCGTGGTTCCCTCACCCGCCTGACTCTCGAGCGTCAGAGTGCCTCCGTGCGCGAGGATGGTTTCCCGGCTCAAGAATAGACCCAACCCTGTTCCCTTTCCAACTTCCTTTGTCGTAAAGAACGGTTGAAAAGCCTTGCGGACATCAGCTTCCGGCATTCCTATGCCGGTATCCCGCACCGCCAGCGTCACCAATGTCGGCGACATGTCCGGAGCGGCCAGACGCCCGACGTCGAGGTCTTCGGTTCGAGCCGGACGCGCGCCGGCCCGAACCGTTACCGATCCCGACGGCGCCGTGGCCGCCAAGGCATTGGTCAGCAAGTTCACCAGCACCTGATGGACCTTTTCGGCATCGGCCCACACACGCGGCAACCCGATCGGCGTCTCCACGGCAAGGGCGACTCCCTTCGCATGGAACGCCGGCTCCATCAACGTCACCGCAGGCGCGAGAACTCCCTCAACCGGCATCCACACCGGTTCCGGCCTCCGCTGCCTGGTCGATGAAAGCAGGTCTTGTATGATGCGGACGACTCGATTGAGCTGCTCGTCAATGACCGTGATCCGCTTTTTCATTTCCGGCGTTACGCCGGGCTCCTCGGCCAGCGCCTGCACATGCCAGGCAATCGAGTGCAACGGCGTGCCGACTTCATGCGCGACCGATGCCACCAACTGCCCTACCGCAGCCAATCGCTCAGATCTGTTCAGTTGATCCTTCGCATCGACCAACAACGTATTGGCCCGCAGCAAGCTTTCAGTCTGCTGCGCGAGAGCGGCGCGCGCCGCTTCTTCGCGGGCCTTCCGTTCTTCCCATGCCATTCCGACATAGGCCACCATCACCAGCACGCCGGCTACCACCGACCGGTTGATCACCGCGGCCTGAAACCGGCCAGGTTTGGTGGGTTGCATCAGACCGAGATAGGTAGCGCCGATGCAGGCGGCTACAGTCAGGATCATTAGGAGACGGCTTCGCATGGTGGCCACGAGCAGAATAGGCAACACGAACGCGTATGCCCACACGATGTTTGCGGGGGCCACGGTTTCGAGGACTACGATCGCGACAAATACGGCGGCGGCGATCGCAAGCAGAGCGCGGTTCTGTTTAGTCATGAGAGAAGATGGGAACTCTCCCCGCGTCAGGCACGATAAGGTTTCCGACTCCTCGGCGAACCTAGCGCAGGGGGCGGGTCGAACGCAAGACAGCACCGAGGTCGCGAAGCCGCGCATCGGCGAGAAACTCATCAACAGAAAGCGCGTACTTCCTGGTCCAATTCGGATGGGAGTCCACGGTGCCGGGGAGATTCGTCTGGGCAAGTTCTTCTAGCCCGTCTTCGAGGTTGGCCAACACGATCGCCGAACGGCTGCGGGCCAGGTACAGGTGAATCGCACGGCACAGCGCCGGCGTCATGGCCGGCACGGCGTCGGGATCCTCGCTCATCCCCTCCGGCAAGAGCGATTCAATCTTCAATGCGGAGAGCATTCTGGCTTTGTCGCGATCGCGTTCGTCCCAGGCCTGCCGACGGCCCGCCTCGTCGCGGAACGACCCCAGACCGGCTCTGACCCGCAGATCTTCACCGGACCAAAACCCGGTCAACGTGGGCAGGTCGTGTGTGGTGACGACGGCAAGCGACTGTTCCGGGTATTCCCCGGGCGATTTCCATGATCCGTCGCCTCGTCGTTCAAAATAGAAGACGCGGTAGGAAAGGGCCTTGGCCCTGGCCAACTGCTCTCGCACCCAATCCGGCACAGTGCCCAAATCTTCGCCGATCACGAGCGTCTTCGCGCGCACGCTCTCCAGAGCCACTATGGACAACAGATCCTCGAAGGGATAATGGACGTACGTACCCTCCGAGGCCGGCTTCCCGCGCGGAATCCAGAACAACCGGCACAACCCCATGACGTGATCCAACCTGATCGCACCCCCGAATCGCAGGTTGCTGCGCAGCAGCCGGACGAACGGTTCGTACCCACCGGCCCGCAGAGCGAGCGGGTTCATCGGCGGCAATCCCCAGTTTTGTCCCTCCGGAGCGAACGCATCCGGCGGCGCCCCGCAGTCGGCCCCGAGCGCAAGCACGGACTGATACATCCACGCTTCCGCGCCGGTTCGTTCCGCCCCAAGCGCCAGATCGTTGTAAAGACCGATGGGCATCCCCGCCTGCTCCGCCAGCTTGCGGACTTCCAGCAACTGCTCCATAGCGATCCATTGGACATATTGGAAGAACCGCACCCTCTTGCGGTGCCGCTTGCCATACTCCCGAACCGCCGGACCAGGCACGGAGAATTGCTTGGGCCAATCCGCCCAGGTGACCGTTTTTGACTGAATCAGCCGGCGCTCCTCTTCCAACGCTTGAAAGATCGCGTACAATTCAAGCGGTTCCCCTTCGGATTGGATGAAACGTTCCAGCAATTTCGCCCGGGCGGTCTTGGGCACGAGGGCGGGCTCCGCCCCCTCGTAATTGTCCTTCAAGAATTGCCGATAGGCCAAGTCCAGCATGGCCCGCTTGGCGGCGGCAACTGCATCATAGTCCACATGGCGGGTTTCCCGGAGGACCTTTAATTTGGCTTGAAACTCCGCAGACTGATATTGCCGCTGGGCCTCCTGCGATGCGAAAAACTCGGGCAATTTCTCAAGGTTGACGTACAGCTCGTTCAGCGCCAGGCGATTCAACGGCGCATAGGGGCTGTGGTGGAACGGCGCGCTGTTGCGCAGGGCATGCAACGGATTAAGTCCGATCAAACCCGCCCCGAGGTCTTTCCCGGCCCACTCGACGACTTGTCGAAGATCGGTCAGGTCTCCGCAACCCCAGTTCCGCGGCGAGGACAGCGAGTAGAGCTGAAGCGCGAAGCCCCACAGAGGCTGGTGGGACTCAATGGCAGGGGGAAGATAGCAATGCGGCGGCGCGACGATCAACCGCATGGCGGCGACTGCGCCGCCGACCAGGCCTTCCGCTTGGAGCGACAGCGTGTAATAGCCGATAGGGAGCGCGGCCGGCAATGGCACGATCACACGCACATGCCGGCGCCCGTCCAGAAAACGCACCTCGACAGGGGGGAGGCCGGGGCCAACGGTATCGTCTTTGATTATTTCGCCCGTGTCGTCACGGATGGTCCACCGAACAGCGCTCGAACGTTCCTTGCCGTCTTCAAGCGCCAGACAGCACGCCGCTGTAAGATCGCTGGAGTCTTGGCGCACGACTCGCACCGGTTCACAAGGGCGTCGCCACGGCGCTTCATCCCACTCCTTCAACGTCTGCGCCAGCGCCTCCGGCGAATCGATCGCGAAACCCATCGCTTGGAGGATGGCTCGCTTCGTTTGATCGGACGTGACATGGCGCGTCCCGCCGATGTCATAATAGTCCGCGGCAATTCCGGTCTTCTCAGCCAACGCTGCCAGGAGTTGTGCTTCCATCGAATCCGACATGGGAATGGAGTGAGTCTGAGTGAAGCATCCCGCTAAGTCAAGCTATCCTATTGTTCTTGCAAAGGAATTTTGTAGAATGCCTCTATGACGGGCACCTTTGAAGTACGGTTTGGATCGAGTTCGTGGGCCTACGAAGGATGGCAGGGACTCGTTTACCGTCGCGCCTATCCGAAAAATCAGTTCAGCCGAGACACTCTCCAAGAATACGCGTCGTACGCTGTCGATCACGCTCCATTGTTCTCCACGGTGGGCATCGACCACACCTTCTATCGGCCGGCAAGCACCGACCTCCTCGCGCACTATGCCGGACAGGTCCCGGCGACATTTCGCTTCTGCCAAAAAGTTTGGGAAGAGATCACGATTCCGACCTATGCGAACCTGCCGCGTTACGGCGCAAAAGCCGGAAAGGCAAACCCACGATTTCTCGATTCGGGCGCGTTCTGCGACCTCGTTTTGCGGCCGTCTCAGGAAGGATTCGGAAGCAAGCTCGGCCCGTTCATTTTCGAATTTCAACGGTGGGGACTGGACCCAGCGACATTTCTCGACCGACTAGACGGATTTCTGTCACGGCTGCCGGCCGGACCGCCCTATGCCGTCGAAGTCCGCAACGCATCTCTGCTCGGCCCTCGGTACCGGGCGCTCCTAGAAGCCCACGGCGTCGCCCACGTCTACAACCACTGGACCGCCATGCCGGCGCTGACGGATCAGCATCAGGCGCTCGACGATCGATTTACCGCTCCGCACGTCCTCTTACGGCTCCTCACCCCGCTGGGGCTGCCGTACGCGAACGCGGTGGAACGCTATAAGCCCTACAATCGGATCGTGCACGCTCAGCCGCGCATGAGGCAAGACACGGTGACGCTGGTCCGACAAGCCGCCGCCGAAGGAAAATCCGTGTATGTCCTCGTCAACAACCGCGCCGAAGGCTGCAGCCCGCTGACCGTACAGGCTCTGGTGGAAGCCCTGCAGGGCTCGTTGCCTCCGCCTTTGTGATGCGGCTGAGCGCGTGGTAGCATAATCGCATCGGATGATCGGAACCGCGCGGCGCCTGCGCTCGCGTGTCAATCCGAAGGAGGATGCCATGAAGCCGACGCTGGACCCTGCGCGTTATCTCATGTTGGCCGGCTTGATCCTGGTTCCCGCCAACGCCTTCGGCGCCGAACCGGCGAACGAACGCATCGAAATCAGCGCCGACTATCGGTACAGCATGCGCGACACGGAAACTCCGACCGACGCCAAAACCCTTGCCTGTGCCGAAGCATGGCGGTTGGCCGTCGTCAACTCCACCTTGTACCGTGAAGAGACCGCGTCGGTCGTCGATTCGCCGCTCTTGCGCCGACTCGCTCAAACATTGTCCACCGGTCACGTCCAAGATCAACAGATCGTCGAACAGTCGGAGCAGGGCAAGACTGTTACCTGTCGCGTGAAGGGCTTTCTTCCGGTCGCCGAGGGAACGCGCGTGATCCGGACCCAACTTGGGGGCGGGCCTGCCCCGGCGGAAGGCATCGAGCAGAACCGTGTGCTTCGCCTGCTGAGCGTGAAAGAGGAGGGCGCGAATCTCATCGCCGTGCAATATCAAGCGCTGAAGCGATTGGATTGGCTGGGAACGCACTACCAGGGCGGGCTCAGGGAATCGGCGGAGATCATGGTGGACTTCTACGACGACCAGGGTCTGCTCATCCGCACTGATCGCTATCCGGCCCGCCGAACCCCAGGCGGGGACGACGTCATGAACCCCGGCGCAGTCGCCGTGCTGAAGGTGCCGCGGCCACCCGCAGCCAAAACCTACCGAGTGTGGCTGGTGAAGTAGCCGGCTAATTAAGGGTATTCAAGGTGCCGGTCGAACGGGCCAGGTCGACGCGGGATGCATTCAACCGGAAGAGTGCATTGACGAGGTTTTCTCTTGCCTTCGCCACGGAGTTCAGTCCGTTCGTCAACTCGAAGTAGCTGGCTGCGGTAATCACCGCAAACCTCTCCTTTGCCAATTCCAACTCCTTGGTCGCCGCTTGCATGCCGTTCTGCGCGACGGCCAACTGTTCTTTCGCCGCGGCGACCGCGGCCAGCGCATCATGGACTTCCATCTTCACCTGATTCAACACGGATCGCATCCGGAGCGCCTCCTGACGCAATTGGCTCCTGGCTTCCGCGATGCGTCCCTCCCGCTGCCCGCCGTCGAACAATGGGATTTGCAACAGAAGCGCCATGTTATAGGTGTCGAGCGTGTTGCTCCAGCGATTTCCAATCAGACCGTAGTCCCCTTGCGCCACCAATGAGGGCAATCGCTCGCCGGTAATCGACGAATAAGTCAGCTCCGAGGCTTTCACGCGGGTAAACTGCGCGTGCACCTCCGGTCGATTCGTCAAGGCTTCATCGACGGCAGCATGCGCGCCGCCTCGATCGATCACGTCTTGCTTGAAGTCGTCGCTCAAGACGAGAGCGGTCTCATAAGGCATGTTCAAGAGATTGAGCAAATTCAGCTTGGCATGCTGGATGTCATAACGCGACAGCGCGGCGGCCTGCTTCTCGCCGGCCAATTGGGCCTCAAGCCGCGTGATATCAAGACCTGTGGCGGCTCCGCCTCTCTGGCGTTGTTTCACCAACGCCAGCAACTCGCCTATGCTCCGCTGGTTGAATTCATGCATCCTCACCATTCCATCGGCCTTTAGCGCCTCCATATAGAGCAGCGCCACGCTCGCCATGGTGTCGTACTTTCTGGCATCGGCCTCGAACTCGACGACCTGCAAGATCTCACGAGAAGCCCTCCATCTCTGGATGAGGCTCACGCTGAGAATATTCTGCGACGCGTTGACGCGCGTATCGAAGATGCTGAAGGGGTCGGTTCTCACCGGCGCAAGACCGAAGGTGCCGAGAAACTGGGTCTGCCGCGACTGCCGTACATTCGAGGACAGATTCGGCAACATGGCGCCCAATTGGGACCGCGCTTGGCCTTGCGCCGCTTCGATTCGCTCCCTATAGAGCAAGACGTCGGGATTATTGTCGACCGCAGCCGCCAACGCCCCGCGGAGCGACAGCGTCACGGTCGATAACGGAGCGGATGCGGCCGGATCGGTTCCCGCCCGGACAAGAGCTGGCTCGGCCATTCCGACTAGGAGGATTCCGCCCACACACAACCACCATGGTTTCAATGCTGTCTTGGTCATACTGCCGGTTTCAGCGGATGATTACCGCTCCCTTAGGCTCTCTTTCACGGATCTAAGCAGCGGACTGAGAAGATACTCGATCATGCGGCGCTTGCCGGTCTTGATCTCGACGGTCACCGCCATGCCGGGAAAGAGGTTGACCTGCTTGCCTTCGACCTGAATCGTCGCTCGATCCATACTCACTCTCGTAGGATAGACCAAACCGACTTTTTCGATCGGCGCCGCGTCGTCGGATACCGTGAGCACCTTACCAGGAATCGTCCCGTAGAGCGTGAACTGAAACGTCTCGATTTTGATTTCGACCGGCTGGCCTTCTTTCACGAATCCGACGTCTCTATTCTCGACCTGCGCCTCGACTTCGACCGGATGATCTTGGGGCACCACGATCAATAGCTGTTGCGCCGGCGTCACCACACCGCCGACCGTATGAACTGCCAGTTGCTGCACGACGCCGTCGATCGGTGTGGTCAGACGCTGCAGATCGGCCTTCTGACCGGCCTTCGTCACATCCTGTGCCAGCGAGGCGGCTTTGGTTTCAGTGGTCGCCAGTTCGGCCTGTTTGGATTGCTGAAACTCCGAGACGAGCGCGCGATAGTTCTTTTCCGCTTCCGCCAGGGCCGCCGCGTCCTGCGCAAGCTTCTTGCGTTGGCCGGCGAGTTCTTGGAATTTGTCGATGCGCTGCTGCTCGGCCTGGAGGAAATCCAGCTTCGTGGCGGCGTCATGCTCGAGCAATTTCTTGAACGCCTCCGCCCGCTCCGCTTCCATCGGCACCGTGGCCTCGAGGCGGCGAATGTTTTCTTTCGTTTGGTCGAGCGCAGCCTTTCGTTGATCGATCAAATGTTGCGCCGCGCCGACCCGGGCCTGATATTCCGCGTATTGATCCCACAGCATTTGCTGTTGGAGTGAAACGTAGTGCGGGTCGGCGTCGGCTGGCGCGTCGAAGGTTGGTTTCCCGGCGATCAACGCCCGCAGGCGCGAAGCGTCGATCTTCGCGGCGCGAAATTCGTTGAGGGCGCGGTTTTGATCGGCGCGGTTTTGAGTGGGGTCCAGCTCAATCAAGACCTCTCCTCGCTTGACGAGTTGCCCGTCCTGGGCATGAATGGCGGTAATTACCCCTGTCTCATAGGGCTGAATCACTTTGGAGTAGCCACTGGGGATAATCTTGCCCTGGGCAGTGGCCACGATGTCGATCCATCCAAGGCTTGCCCACAAGACCGCGCTCGCAAATACCGCCATAATCGTCCAGAGGATCGCGCGACCGATGGGAGAAGGCGGGGCTTGTTGGATCTCGAGGACAGCCGGCAGAAATTCCGAAGGGGTCAGGCCCCCTTCTTCGCGCTTCGCGTGGGGCCTGACCCCTTCCTGGCCCATGGTGCCTGACCCTATACCCTTTTCCGCTTGCCAGGCCGTCTTCCAAACCGCCCAATGCCGCCCGAAGATCGTCATGCGTCAACCGTCCCTGGTTATTCGTCAACCGTCATGCGTCAATCGGAGTCCGGAAAGGGGTCAGGAACCCTGTGCCAAAGGTTCCTGACCCCGTCCCACTTGGAGGGCGCAGAGCCGGGCGTAGAATCCGTTGATCCGCAACAGCTCATCATGCGCGCCCTCTTCCACGATCTCGCCTTTCTCGACCACATAAATCCGATGGGCCGGCCGCACCGCGCTCAATCGATGGGCGATGATCACCACCGTGCGCCCCTTGGCAATCTGCCCCATGTTCCGCTGAATTACCGACTCGGATTCATAGTCCAGCGCGCTCGTCGCTTCGTCGAAAATCAATACGCGCGGATTCGCCGCCAAAGCCCGAGCGATCGCAATTCGCTGGCGTTGGCCACCGGACAGCGAACAACCATGCTCACCGACCAGCGAGTCGTACCCCTCCGGTAATTCCAAAATGAACTCGTGCGCGCCGGCCAGGTTCGCCGCCTGCATCACCTGCTCCATCGACAGGCCGGGATCGGTGAGCGCGATGTTGTCACGGACGGATCGGTTGAAGAGAAAATTCTCTTGCAGCACCACTCCAACCTGTCTGCGTAACCAGGCCGGATCGACTTGTGCCAGATCCGCGCCGTCCACGAGAATGCGCCCTCGTTCCGGCACATAGAGGCGCTGGATCAATTTGGCGATCGTGCTCTTGCCGGACCCAGAACGGCCCACGATCCCAACCACCTGTCCCGGCTCAACCTTGAACGACACCTTGCGAAGGACTTCCGACCCATCGGGACGATAGCGAAACGTGACCTCCTCAAAGACCACAAGGCCTCTCACGTGCGGCAGCGTCGTGCGGTTGGGATTGTACGAAGGTTCCGGCTGCGTATTGAGCACGTCGCCGAGGCGCTGCACCGAAATACCGACCTGTTGAAACTCCTGCCACAGATTGACCAGCCGCAAGAGCGGCCCCGTCACTTGCGCCGACAACATGTTGAAGGCAATCAACTGGCCGATACTCAAATCTCCCGCGATGACGCGATAGGCGCCGACCCAAAGTACGGCGACGGTCGTGACTTTCTGAAACAGCGCTGCCAGCTGGCCGGCGATCGTAATCAGGCTGGTCGCGCGAAAACTGGCGCTCACATAGCCGGCCAACTGCTCTTCCCACTTGCGCAGAAGCGGCGGCTCGACGGCCATCGCCTTGACCGTTTGGATGCCGCTGACGGCCTCGACCAGAAACGCTTGATTGTCCGCTCCCCGATTGAATTTCTCATGAAGCTTTGCGCGAATGGCCGGCGTAATGGCGATCGAGAGCAGCGCATACAGCGGCAACGAGGCCATGACCACCAGCGTCAGCATCGGACTGTACAACCACATGACGGCGAGAAAGACCACGGTGAAGAAGAGGTCCAACACGACGGTG
>JBBILH010000032.1:0-31870 GCA_037445005.1 Nitrospira sp. | reverse complement strand
GCGCCGGTGAACGTGGCCGTGCCGGTCGTGTTGATGGCCAAGGTCTGGGCGCCGTTGATCGTACTGTTGAAGGTGATCGCCTGATTGCCGGAACTTGTGAGCGTAGTTGCGCCGGTCAGAGCCACGGCGTCGTTGTAGGTCTGTGTTCCGATCGTGGCGAAGGCGCCGGTGACATTTGTGGTGCCGCCGTTGCCGCTGGTGAAGTTGTTGATGTTGGTGAAGGTGGCGCCGTTGATCGTCGTGGTCCCACTGAAGTTTAACGTCAAATCGAAGCCGCCGCCGTTGACCGTCGAGCCAAACATCGGAGTCGTACCCGTCAAGATGGAATGGCCGAGAAGCGTGACCGGATCGCTGTAGTTCTGCGAGCCGGTCGTCGTCACATTGCCCCCGATTTGCACGGAACCTGTCGCATTCGACGTGAGGGAGCCGAGCGCGGTCGTGCCTCCCACGTGGCCTGTGAATGTCGTTACCCCGTTGGTATTGACAGTGAGGGTGCGGCCTGCGGCATTGCCGTTTACCGTGCTGCCGAAGGTGACGTTGCCGCCTGCTCCGAGTCCCGCGCTGCCCCCGGTCGCGGTCAACGTCGTATTGGCT
The DNA here is from genome assembly GCA_037445005.1 of Nitrospira sp. Classification (GTDB taxonomy): domain Bacteria; phylum Nitrospirota; class Nitrospiria; order Nitrospirales; family Nitrospiraceae; genus Nitrospira_C. Next base: position 31,276 of record JBBILH010000032.1, on the reverse strand, counting down.
GCCAGCAGTGCCCCGTCGACTACGTTGATGTTGCCCCCGGTTCCCGCTGTGCCGCTGCCGGAGCGGTTGCCGCCGGTCGTGGTGATATTCTGGTGAGTGATCGTCGGAGCCCCGCCGCCCGCGTCGAGTGTCACCGCCCCTCCGTTGCCGCCCGTTAGGTTTCCCCCATTAGCGTTGCTCCCGGAGGCCGTGATGGTCGACACGGTGATATTGCCGGCGCTGGTGACGTTCACCGTGCCGGCGTTTCTGCCGGCTGTATTGGGATTGGCCGTGCCTCCGGAGGTCGTTACTGTACTCAACGTGGTGGCTCCGGCTGAAGACGTAACGGTGATATTTCCCCCATTCCCATTAGCCAACCCTGACGTATTGATCGCTCCGGAACTGACCGTCGTGCCGGTGAGCGTGACAGAGCCTTGGGCACCTCCGACACCGGTGCCGGTCGCCGCACCGGTGCGCGCATTGACGGCGCCCGTCGTAGAAGTACCGGTTCCCGTGCTGGAAACGATGGCCGCGTTCCCACCGGCTTGATTCGTGCCGACGGCGGCACCGCCGCTGGCGGTGATGGTTCCACTGACAGTTCGATTCACGCCGGTGATAGTGACGTTCCCGGCTGCGGCCCCAATGTGGGTGCCTCCTGCGACCGCCGCACCGCCGGAGGTGGTGATCGTACTGGTCACGTTGACATTGCTTGATGAATTCAGCGTTACGGCGCCCCCCCCTCCTTTGGTTCCGCCGCTGGTATTGATCGCGCCGGTCTGGAGGGTGGCGCCAGACGTGGCATTGCTTTGCGTGGCGCTGATGCTGCCGGCCGCGCCTGCAGATCCGGTTCCGGCGGCGTTGCCGGTTCGGGCGGTCAAGGCGCCTGTGGTCACATTGCCGGTCGTCAAGGAGTTATTCGTGATCGTGATTGCGCCGCCGTTGCCTGCTGCCGCGTTACCGCCTCCGGCATTGCCGCCGCTCGCGGTGATGGCGCCGGTGGCCGTGAGGGCACCGCTCGACGTGATCGAGACCGAACCCGCGTTGCCACCGGATTGATTGGCCCCGTTCCCGTTGCTTCCCGACGCGGTAATGGAGCCGTTTCTGTTGACTGTCGCGCCGGAAAGGCTGACGGCCCCTCCCGTGCGACCGCCTGTCCCTGACAGCGCCGTCCCGCCGTTGGCCTGGATGGTCGAGCCAGCCACGAATTGAAGCGCCCCGTTTGAGGAGAGGGAGATGTTACCGCCTGCCCCGTTATTGCCTCCCGTCGTATTGATGGCGTTTGTCTGGACGGTCCCGCCATTGACGGTACTGGTGACGGATACGGACCCGGCCGTGCTCGAGCCGGTTCCGATCGCATTGCCCGTCCGTGCCGTGAGGGTGCCGAGCGTGACGTTGCCGGCGCCCGCGTTCGACAGTGAAATCGTCCCCCCGTTACCGCCGTTGGCTGTGCCGGTTCCGGCATTACCGCCGCTTGCGGCCAGATTCCCGGTGGTCAGATTCCCGGACGTCGTTTTCGTGATCGAAATCGACCCACCGGCCCCGCCCTGTTGGTTGGCACCGCTCCCGTTGCTGCCGTTGGCGGTGACGGCGCCGGTGGACACGCCGGTCGCGCCGGTGATGGAGACCGCGCCGCCGGCGCGTCCTGGGTTTCCCGCGGATGCCGTCCCCCCGTTGGCGGTAATGGCGCCGAGGCTGACGGCGCCTGTGGACGTGACGACGAGGCTTCCACCATTCTGATTCGCGGCTCCCGTTGTCGTGATCGCACCGGTCCCGGTGATGCCGGCACCGGAGAGTTGGATGCCGCCTTGTTGCGAAGTAAGTGTTGCGTTGTTCAGCGTCAAGGCGCCTGCACCCGATGCGTCGGCATCCGCGGCCAAACGGATGGAGCCTACTCCACTGACGGCCATATTGGCCCCGGTGTTCAGCGTGATGTTGTTATTGGCTTCAAGCCTGATGCTGTTGCCGGCTCCCATGGTAATGGGATTCGCCACCGTGATGTTTCTGGTCGCCTGGAGGAACAGTTCGGAGAATCCCGTAACGTCAGCAATCTGAATGGTAGAAGTTCCCGGATCAGGCGGATCGGCGAAGGCGACGTCCGGGGTGCCGTTTGGATTGTTCGGCGGCGCCGGCTGCGCGCTGGTATTCAGCACAATGTCCTGCGGGTCGAGCAAGACGCGCCCACCGGTTCCATTGGGCGCCGCGACATCCACCGCTCCACGGAAATCCAAGTCCTGCTTCCCCGACACCTCGACGAACCCCCCGTTTCCGCTCTCAGCTCCACCACGGGCCGAAATACCGCCGGCGAAACGAGTGTCTCCATCCGCCCAGACGATGACTGTACCGCCGTCCCCGCTCGTGTGGGCATCGGCGGCGATCGTGGCGCCGGACTGGACGAGGGTTCGTTCCGCATTCGGCTCCGGCCCCCTCCCCTGATAATTTCCGCCTAGGAGAACCGTTCCGCCTCCCTTGTCGCCGGATACCTCGACCTTTGCGCCGTCGAGCAGAGCCACGCGTTGACCCAACACCGATATCTGGCCGCCGGTTTCCCCCGTCGAAAGGCCAGACGCGTCGATCGTGCCGGCCATCTGGACGACACCGCTGTCGCCGCCGTCCAATCGAACGATTCCATTCTCATTGGTCAGACTTCGCGCCCTGACGATGCCGCTTTGATTGACGACGGAGGAGAAGATATCGCCCGCGGCCTTTGCGGACAGAACAATGTGGCCGCCGTCGGCTTGAACGGTCCCGCTGTTGCTCACGGCCGAACGGAGCGGCATGCCGTCGGGGCCCTTGACCTGATCGAGGACTTTGCCGCCGAGCGCATAGTTGATCAGGCCGTCGCCCATGAGATCGACGGTAAGGGCCCGCCCCGATCCCAGCACGACGCTTCCCAAGTTGGCGACGATCAACCCTTCGTTGGAGACGCCTGGAGCAACGAGGAACGCATAGCCGTGCTCAGACACGTGAATGGTTCCGCGATTGACGACGCTCCGCAATTCCTTGAGCGGATCCTGCGCGAAGAGGTACCGGCCCGCCATGAAATCTTCGTCGCGAATCTGCAGCGTTGTGGCGAGAAGGCCGCCGACGTTGATTTGGGCCCCTGCGCCGAAAAGGATTCCGTTTGGATTCAGCAGGAAGAGGCGACCGTTCGATTGGAGCCGTCCAAGAATAACGGACGGATCGGTCCCGACCACCCGGTTCAAGGCGATCGAGTTGGCGGACGGCTGGACGAAATGGACCGCCTCATCGGCGGCGATCGAGAAGCTCTTCCAGTTCAGGATTGCCCGCTCGGAGGCTTGAACGACGTTCAGGGTGTTCGGATTGGTCTGCTGGACGGTCGCACTGCCCCCGGCGACATGGCCGTCGGTCGGGAGGGCGGCGACGAGGCTTGGAAGTAAGAGCTGAAGGACAGCCAGGAGGCCACAGAGCGCTCTGTGCAGATTGGAAAACCCACGCCACCGGATGTGATGGGCCGTCCTAAGTGGGGCTTGCTTTGTCATCGCGCCACCGGGCTCCTTCTGTCTCAAGTGTGGCCCTCACGCGGTGACGAGTCATTATACAAAGGGTGTGCCTCTGAGGGGGTATCTACGGCGCCGAACGAATACCTATCTAGTTCCAACCGGTTAGGACCGGTAATAGCCGGTAACATTCGGCAGCATTGTGGAAAATCGACCGAGTTCGCCTTCATCGGTTCAGAACCGTGCGATCGCCTGTAGGTAAAAGGTCGGAGAGCGATCGCCGGCCACGGTACCTCCGAGCGGCTTGGGGCCGATGGGAAATCCGACATCCGCTCTCAATCTGGTCGAGAAATAGGGGAGTTCCGTCTGGAGCCCGACCCCGGTGCCGGTCAGGCTGCTGGAACTCCGTTCGCCGGGCTGCGGATTCCGCAACCGTCCCGTACCATGGTCGATGAATGCTGCGGCCTGGGTCGAGCCGAGGAGGGAAGGGAAAAGCGGGACTCTGGTTTCGGCAGAAACCGTATACCCTTCGTCCACAAATCGTTCGCCGAGCTGGTAGCCGCGGACGGAATCCGGTCCTCCCAACAAGAACTGTTCGATGACGACGAGCGGCCCGGTCGTGGCCTGTCCATTGGCCCGCACGACGAGGAGCACATCGTGCCCGAGGCTCTGCACACGACCGGCGGTCAACACCGCCTTCGTGAATCGGCCGTCCGCACCCTGTCTTGTCGTCAGCAAAGCGTTGTTGTCCATGCCGCCGAGGAATTCGCCGAGCCCTTGAAAACCATACAAAGAGAAATACGTTCGTCCCGAAAGATCGAGCCGGTCATAGTTGACCCCGAGCTTGGCCATCCGGACACGATCGTCCCCGGTGAGTGTGCCGAGCGCGAAAAGCCGATTATCTTTTGACGCGAATCCTGCCTCCGCCAGTAATGTCTGAAATCTGGTCTTGATGAAAGGATGCGTGACGGAAATATCATAGGTCTTGATCTTGCCTCGAATTTGCAGCGCGGCAAGCTCAGCGCCTACGTCGAACCGTCCATCCGAACCGGAGACCGCCAGCTTCGTGCCGTGCACGCCGATCGGCACGGCATAGGCTCCGGTCAGGAAAAGCAATTGATCCGGATGGTCTCCCAGGATGCCGTTGAGATTCAACGTTGCGCCGTCGAAGATGACGTTGCCGGCTTCGACGCCGGCCCCGAACCGGTTGCGGGAGACGGTATTGAATCCATAGTTGTTGAAGTCGAGGGTCGCATGGATCGGCCGCTTATCCTCGGCCTTGACATGCACGTTCGTTGAGCCGGTGGAGGTGCCGGGCTCCAGCACGGCCGCGACCTTTAGATCGGGGTACTCATTGAGAAGCAGCAAGGCCCGCTCCAGCGCTACATTTCTGATGACCCGGTCTTCCATCGCTTGGGCGAAGCGGCTGCGAATGAATTCGGTGGAGTAGTGTTCGTTGCCGGAGACAGAAATGTCCCCTACTCGGCCCTCGAGAATCGCGATCGTCACGACTCCAAATCGAATGTCCTGCTGAGGCACATAGGTGGTGGCGAGCGTGTACCCCTTGTTGCGATAGTACTCCGCCACCGCTGCAGCGACTCCCTCGATTTCCTGGAGATTGAGGGAGTGTCCCACATATGGCTGCGTGTGCTGTTCGAGCTCGGCTTGGGAGATGACGGTGTTGCCGCTGAAGGCGAATCCCTTGACGAGGAGTGTATTGACCGGCGGTGCCGGCTCCTCGGCCCAAGTCGGAGGAGTAATGGGGCAGACCAACAGGAGCAAGAGCCAAGCGGCCTGCGACAATCGTCGAATCGAGTCGTTTCTCGGGACCGCCCGTGGTCGCTTCCCTTTGGCGGAAACCTGTGCCAAGATGGGCGCGCGGGGCCCTTCTTTAGCTTGTGGCGTGAGTGAGGTCATGTCGGGACGGCTGCTGTTGATCGTTCTTTTTGCCCTTTCGTTCGGATGCGCGATCCATCCGGATCCCTCGTCCGAACCGGGACGGAAAACAAATTCTGAAGAAAATCAGCCTCCTCCGGAGGTTGAAAAGACGGCCCCGCCTTCCCGCCCGGCCACAACATGCCCGCCCGCGATGAGAGGGTCGTGTTAATGGACCGCCTCGACCGGACGACATTCTGGCTGATGGGGTCATTTGACCGTAACGTGAAAGAAATAGGCGGTCAACGAAATCTCCGTTTTTGTACGTAGAAGCTCAATAACGGTCGACAAAACCCATTCCAGTTGATTGGAGATTCATTGATGACGGCACGAGAAGAACTCGCGCGGGCGTTTGATCAGACAGAGTCGTTTAAATGGGATCCTGCCAAGGGGTTCACGCTGGCTTCGGGACAGGTCAGTCCCTTTTATATCGATTGCCGATCGCTGATGGCCTATCCAGGCCCGCGCAGGCTTGTCGGACAACTGGCACACGAAGCCTTGGACGGCGTCGCGATCGACTGCCTCGGCGGGTTGGAGATCGGCGCGATCGCAATTGCGACGACGATCTCGGACTACTGCTACGTAGCAAAGCCCAGCAAGAATTGGCGGACCTTCGTGGTCCGGAAGCAAGTCAAGGACCATGGCCTTGGTAAGCTGATCGAAGGCGTGGTTCATCCGGGCGACCGAGCGTTGATCGTCGATGACGTGCTGACGAGCGGAGGGTCTCTCTTGAAAGCTGTCACGGTAGCGAGGCAGGCCGGTCTGATCGTCACACAGGCGCTGGTAATCGTGGATCGCAATGAGCAGGAAGGCCGTTCGCGCGTTGAGCGCGAAGGCGTGAAGGTGACGAGTCTCTTGACGATCGACGATTTGACGAAACGATCGGTCCGAGTTTCCGGCCTCAATCCCGCGTAGCCCCCCGGCTACTTACAGCGAAATTCGATTCCCCAGCGGCGTTCGCGGATGACGTCCTGTCCCCCTTCCATTCCGACCACGCGAGCCCTGCCTTTCGCCTCGCCTTCGCGGACGATCAGATAGCTTCCGCCGCATGTGGCTTTCATCAAGTCCAGCGCGTCTCGGCGAAACGTCGACAACATCGATCCCTGTTCGCCCTTGAAGGGATATGTCACAATGCCTCCGTCATCGGTGTGTTGGACGAGTTTGGCTCCTTCGGCGCAACCGGCCTGGAGGAAGGCCACCAACAGGCCGATGCTTGACCAAATCTTCATGGGGCTCCTATGATAGTCACGACGTGACACTCCGCTTGTGGCCGCTCACGCTCTCGCAATGAAGAGGCAACATATGCTGAAACATCGGATCGTATTCGCCTGTGGTGCAGTGCTTCTGATGGCCATGTCGGCCGGTCTCCTTTGGGCCCATCATTCGTACTTGCTGTCGGTCCAGCAGTTGCGGGTCGGACTGACGAAAGCCCCGGCTCTGGCCCAAAAGGGCTTCTTGCTCGTGGACGTGCGCTCTCCTCAAGAGCACGCCGAGGGCTTTATCCCGGGCACGGATTTCAACATTGATTTCCGCGAGATCAAGACTCGCCACCGGGATCTCGGCGCGCAACTGACGGATCACATCGTGGTCTACTGCCAGTCCGGCCATCGCAGCAACATTGCGGCGGAGACGCTTGCGGATCTGGGGTACACTCACGTCTACAACGTCAGCGGCAGCATGAATGCCTGGCTGGCCGCGGGATATCCCGTCGAGACGACTCGCCGTTGATCATTTTGCCTCTCTCCGACTGACGCCGATGACCGCCGGCAAGCCGATGTGAGAGGCCGAGCGATCTCGAAAGAACGGAGCCCAAGCGAAAGTGCCATGGTCAGGGCTTTTTGCCGAAAGCAGCGGAGGAGCCAGCACGAGGTCTGATGAAGACCCGCCGTCCATCGCCATCGCCCGCCGCACCGTCTGAAGGTTGTCGTGCAGGCATTGACCGATCTCGAAGAGCGCCGTCGGCTCCGTGGTCTTGAACACGAGTATATGTCCATTGGCCTGCTCGGCAACGATCGTTTGCTGGGCCTGTTTGCCGGTCCGCTGCACGCGAATTTTCCCTGTTTCATCGAGCAGCATCAGCGATTGCGCGACTTCGCGGTAGGGTGGGTTCTGGTCGTCGAACGAGTCGCGTGCAAGGTCCAGGATTCGGGCCGGCGCCGTGCCCTGCTCCGGCGGTTCGGCCGCAAAAAGTCCCAGCCATGTCCTGTGCCGCTTTCCTCCAAGGGAACGCCCGTTTCCGAACAGCAGACCAAGATAAGCGAAATTCTCTCGAAACAGGCCGGCGTTGAACACGAGATCGTGGCCGGTCCGGGCGCGCCATTCGAGAATATTGGGCGGTTCTTCCAGTCCAATTTGGCGGAAGTAGTGGACGGCGAATCGATATTGAACCGGATCGATGTCGACGGCGATCAACGGCGGGACGTCCGGGCAAGACGAGGCAGGCGTCCAAAGCCCTACGCTCAGCCCGTCCGTCATGCGAGACCAGGATACGGGCTCTGCATTCCCAGGGGACACAGGGAGAAGAGCGAGCAGGAAAAGGGAGAGACATGTTAGGCCGACTGATCGGCCAGATCTCCGGAAATGAGGTTGCCCCGTTCTCATGGCTCCAGAGCGAGTATAGAGAGGGTGTCGGGATCGACGCAACGGGCTAGAAGAACGACGGATTTCCGTCGGCTACGATGCCCGTGTCGGCTGCTGGCCGGTGGACGCTTTAGGAGTCGGGACCACGGCGTCCAGCAGCGTCCTGACCGTTCTGGCGAGCATCTCGGGAGTAAACGGCTTCTGTAGAAAGGCCGAAGCTCCATCGTCGTGACCGGCTAGAATGCCGACATCATCCGTATAGCCGGACATGAAGAGTATTCGAAGATCGGGCTTGATGACCGAGAGATTCTGGGCCAGCTCACGACCGCCCATGCCGGGCATGACCATGTCGGTCAAGAGCAAGTGGAGCGATCCAACCTGCTGGCTGGCCACGAGGCACGCCTCAACGCCGTTCTTGGCTTCTAGAACCTTGTAGCCGAGTTTTCTTAGTTCATCGCGGACCAGCGTGCGGACGCTGGCATCGTCCTCCACCAGCAAAATGGTCTCCGTACCCCTTCGGAGCCCTCCTTCCTCTTGCGCGCCTGAAAGGGGTGTGAGGTTCGCATCAATAGCCGGCAGATAGATATCGAATCGTGTCCCGTGGGCGAGTCTGCTGGTGACGTCGATGGCTCCGCCGCATTGGGTCACGATACCGAAGACCGTCGAAAGTCCTAGGCCGCTCCCCTTGCCTTCCTCCTTCGTCGTAAAGAAGGGTTCAAAAATGTGAGATTGGGTTTCTCGATCCATACCACAACCCGTGTCGCTGACAGATAATTTCACGTAGCGACCGGGTTTGAGGGGGTGAACATGGTAAACGGGACTCACGGTCAGATCAGCTCCGGAGGTCTGGATCGTGAGAATGCCGCCGTTGGCCATTGCGTCACGCGCATTCACCACAAGGTTCATGAGAACCTGTTCCAGTTGTGCCTGATCGGCCCGAACTTGGCCATTCGCCGGGTCCAGGACGATGGAGAGTCGGATGTCGGAGCCGATCAAGCGCTGCAACATGCCTTCGAGATTCGAGACGACGGCGTTGAGCGAGAGAACCTTCGGTTCGAGCGGTTGTTTGCGGCTGAAGGCCAAAAGTTGCCGAATCAGCATGGCGGCCCGTTCGCCCGCCTTCTGGGTTTCCCTGATTTTTTCTTGAAGCGGATGGACGGGACCTAGTTCAGCCGAGAGGACGTGGCTATAACCCATGATGACGGTCAGGAGATTGTTGAAATCGTGGGCGATCCCGCCGGCGAGCCGTCCGACCGCTTCCATCTTCTGCGCTTGCCGGAACTGTTTTTCGCTCTGACGGAGCGCCTCCTCGGCGCGTTTGCGTTCCGTGCGCTCGTCGCGTTCCCGCAAGGCGCGTTGCACGGAGGGAACCAGCCGCCCCAACCGCTGCTTCAACACGTAATCCGTGGCCCCATGGTGCATCGCGTCAATCGCTAACTCCTCGCCGATCACGGCCGAAACGAAAAGAAACGGGACGTCCGGCGCTTGTTGGCGCGCTAACGCCAACGCGCTCATGCCGTCGAACCCCGGCAGCGAATAGTCAGCCAGGATCAAGTCGACCGCGCCCTCCTTCAAGGCGGCCACGAAGGCCGCGCGCGTGTCGACGCGGCGAGAGGTACAGGGAATTCCTCCCTCCCCAAGAACGGCGGAGACCAGGTCGGCGTCGGTCGGATTGTCTTCGAGATGCAGGAGGCGAAGCGGCTCGTTCACGGGTCCTTTGCCGAGGGGTTAGGAATGGGACTCCATGCCGGCAGGCGGCGGCTCATTGATGACGCCCCAGAACACGCCGAGTTCTTTTACCGCGGTGATGAATTGATGGAACTCGACCGGTTTGACCACGTAGGCGTTGGCGCCAAGGGCATAGCTTTGGGCGAGATCCCGCTCCTCCCGTGACGAGGTCAGCATGACGACGGGAATCGGCTTCAGATCGACATCATTCTTGATCGTCCTGAGCACTTCGAGGCCGTCCACCTTCGGCATCTTAAGATCAAGGAATACGACGGCCGGATTTCCTTGTTGCCGGCTCTTGTACGATCCACGACAGTACAGATAGTCGAGCACCTCGGCGCCGTCGGTACAGACGACGACTTTGTCGGCGATGTGGTGCTCTTCCATAGCGGCCAACGCCAGCTCCGCATCGCGGGGATTGTCTTCAGCCAGCAGGATCGGTTTTACAGTCGTCATTTTGAGGACCTCTTTAGCGGAAGCGAGAAGTGAAAGGTGGCGCCTTGATCGATGGCTCCCTCCGCCCAGGTCCGTCCTCCGTGGCGGTGGACGATCCGCCTGACGTTGGCCAGCCCTATGCCGGTGCCTTCGAACTCGTCATTTCGGTGTAATCGCTGAAAAACTCCGAACAGCTTGTTGACGTACTGCATGTCGAATCCCACCCCGTTGTCGCTGACAAAAAGATTTACCTCGCCTGGCGCGCCGGGGCGCGCGCCGATTTCGATCCTCGGGACGGGCCGCGTCGCTGTAAACTTCACGGCGTTGGAGATCAGGTTCATATAGACTTGCCGCAACATGGCCGGATCACCCGGCACTTCAGGCAACACCCCAATTGTCCAGGAGATGGTCTTCCCTTGCAAGTCAAGTCGCAAATCGTGAATGACGGTTTTGACCAACTCATTGAGATCGACCGTCGTCTGCAGCATTTCCTGGCGACCCATCCGCGAAAAGACAAGCAAGTCGTCGATCAATTGACCCATCTGTTTGGCCGAATCAGAAATCGTCTGAAGATAACGCTGGGCCTTCTCGTTCAGTGAGGTCCCCGCCGTTTTCGTCAAGAGCGCCGCATAGCCGTCGATATGGCGCAGCGGAGCCCGAAGGTCATGGGAGACGGAGTAGCTGAACGCTTCCAGCTCTTTATTCGCTGCCTGAAGCAACTCCCCTCGCCGCCGCAGTTCCGCCGCCACGCGTCGTCTCGCATCGATGTCATGGTGGATAAGATAATACACGGCTCCAAGAAGCACGAGCAGCAACAGGGCTCCGAGTCCGAGTAGGGCGATGGTGTTTCTGGTGCTCGTCGTCGATTCCAGGACACGGGTATGCACGAGTTGCTGCTCGACGCTCTCGAGTTCGGCGATGAGACGATGGATTTGGTCGAGTTCCCGTTTGGCGACACCGGGCAAGGCCAGGTGCCGAACGCCTTCAGCCCCCTTGGCGTCTCGCCGCATGATGGCGTCGGCTTCCAATTGCACCTGTTGCTTGATGAGATCGACGAGTTTCGTTACGCGGGCTTGCTGCTCAGGCAAACCCTTCGTCAGGGCATTGAGGTAGCGCGCGTACTCCGGCAATTGTTCCGTGACGGTTCGATATGCGTTGAGGTAGGAGTCGTCGCCCGTAACCAGATAGCGCCGATGTCCCCGTTCAGCTGAGTCGAGGGTCTCTCCGATGGAAGCGAGAAGCTGGACCAGTTCGTGGCTGGACGTGTCAAGACGGCTGTTGTTAAGGACCGCGCTCGTGTTCCGGTACGAGATTGCGCTGATGATGACGATGCATGAAAACACAAGTCCGAACCCTGCGAGCACGCGCTGTTCGATCGACCAGCTTCTAAACCATCCCGGTAACTGAGAAATGGCATCGGCGGGGGCAGCCGATGGCAGAACCGGCTGGTCAAGCGGGATGGACACGACCGGTGCGGAGGGGGACTGTTCCTGGGTGGCTGATTCCATGGCCCAACAAGACAAGAAATCGGGAGGACGCGTGATGACTGATTGAAACTTTACTCTGGCTCCTGGGAGCCTGCAAGAAAAATTTCTGTAGAAACGACGTGATAGAGCAAGGCGTGCGTGCCGGACAACCTGATCTCAAAAAGGAATGGACGTCGGAGTGACAGGGAGCGCCGCAGTGGGGGCAGCCAGGTTGGAGAACGCCATCGTGGCTGCTACAACCCAATCAATGACCGGTTGGGGATAGATGCCGATGATCAACGTGCCGGCGAGCCCGGCGTAAACGACAGCCTTCATGGGTCCGGAGACGGTCAACGGCGATGGATCGTGCGGCTCGCTGATATACATTTTCTTGACGACGATGAGGTAGTAGTACATCGAAATGACGATATTGATCAGTCCGACGGTGATCAGGGTGTAGAGCCCTTCCTTGATGGCCGCGACGAAAATGTAGAGCTTCCCGATAAAACCTGCCAACGGCGGGACCCCTGCCAGCGAGAGGAGGAAGATCAGCATCGAGAAAGCGAGAAAGGGAGAGCGGCGTCCCAAGCCGCTATAGTCGTCGATCTCCTCGCTACCGATGGCTTCGCTGACCGCGATGACGATCGCGAAGGCCCCGAGGTTGGCGAAGAGGTATGTCAGTAGATAGAAGAGAATCGCATCATTGCCCATCTTCGTTCCCGCCGCCAACCCGATCAGCACGTTGCCGATCTGGGCGATTCCCGAATAGGCCAGCAATCGTTTGATGTTTCGTTGGGCAATGGCGACGATATTGCCGTATGTCATCGAGAGGACCGAGGCCGCAACCAGGAGAAGCACCCAGGTTGGTTTGAAGGTGGCCAGGGCCACGAAGAACATACGGAGCAGGATGGCGAACGCTGCGCCTTTGGGCGCAATCGATAGGAAGGCTGTAACCGGCGTCGGCGAGCCGTGATAGGTATCGGGTATCCAGGAATGGAACGGTACGGCGCCGATCTTGAACCCCAATGCGCCGAAAATCAGCAGAAACCCGATGATCAAACCCGGCGTCGCCTGAACGGCTTTCATGTCGGAGAACACCAGCTTCCCCGTCTCGCCGTACACGAGGCTGATGCCGTAGGCCAACAGGCCGGCGGCAAAAACACCAAGGATGAAGAACTTGAGTCCGGCTTCATTCGAAGCCATGTCCTCGCGCAGATAGGAGACCAGCACGTAGAAACCGAAGGTGGAAAACTCAAGCGTCACAAACACCGACAACAGGTCATTGGCCGACGCCATGAACATCATGCCGAGCGCCGACATAGTGACGAGGAAGTAATACTCGCCTCTGAAGAAGGTGAAACGGTGGACGAAATCGATGGAAGCCAGAATGACCAAGATCGTCGCGGCGACGATGAACATCTTGAAGAACAGCGCCATACGGTCGACGACGAACATGTCGGCGAACAGCGTGCCGGTGATGCCTGAATAGTCAAACCAGGCAAGGCTGCCGAGAGTCGCTGCGAGGCCGGCAATGCTCAAATAGGCCAATTGTTCCTTCGGCAGACGCGGGAAGCTGAAATCCACGATCAGCACGAGGCAGATCCAGCAGGTGAGGATGATCTCCGGCAGCAGGAGCAGGAGATCGGCCGTCGACATGGTCAGGGAGAAAGTCATTGTTCGCCCCGTGATGGATGATACGTGATACGTGATACATCCCCTGCAAGGGAGAGGGGACTCGACAAGGTTCCATTCTCCAGCGCTTCACGCTTCACGCCTAACGTTTCACGCCCTCCGGAGGCGACCGGCACGACGTGCGTGATCTTGGCAACCAGCGGGTCGACCCCCGAGCGGACGACGTTGTAGAGATGCATCGGGAAGAGGCCGAAGCCGATGCTCACCGTGATCATGATCAACAGGGGGAGCCGGTCTACGACGGCGACGGCGTCGTGTGAGTGGCTGTACTTCTGATCCATCGGACCGTAGAAGAGGCCCCGCATCATTCTAAAAAGATAGGCCAAGGTGATGACGATACCGACGACCGCGACGATCACTTGGAGCGGATATTTGTTCCAGCTGCCGACGATGATCATGACCTCCGCAATAAAGTTTACCGTTCCCGGCATGCCGATGGAGGCCATGCAGCCGATCACGAAACAGCCGGCGATGAACGGCATGCGATTGGACAAACCTCCGAGGGACGGGATATCTCTGGTATGGGTCTGGTCGTAGACCCAACCGGCCATCGCGAAGAGCATGCCTGTGGCCATGGCATGGGCGAACATATAGATCACGGCGCCGCTTAGGCTGATATAGTCCAGAGCGGCCATACCGAGGAAAACGTATCCCATGTGGCTGGAGCTGGAATAGCCGATCACATACTTCGTATCCTTCGCGTAGTAGGCGACGAAGCCGCCGTAGATGATACTGAACATGCAAAGAACCGCCGCCATCGGCATCAATTCGCGCGTTGTGTCTGGCATGATCTCGTAGGCCACCCGAATGATGGAGAAATGCCCCAGCTTCATCAGCACACCGGCGTGCAGCATGCTCGTGGCGGCAGGCGCGGCGGCGTGGCCGACGGGCGACCAAGAATGCAACGGCCAGAGTGGTGCGATCGAGGCGAATCCGAAGAAGATGAGGATCCAGATGATCTTGTCCAGCGTCGTGCCCAGCACGGGGATATTCAGCAGCTTGCCGTGCTCGCGAAGTTGCAGGATATCGAAAGTGTTCAGTCCGGTGTACTTGTAGATCAGGAGGATGCCCATCAAGGCGACAACGGCGAAGGCCGACAGGAAGAGCACCAATTTCATCGCTGCGTACTCTTTGCTGTTTGAGCCGAAATTGAAGATGAATCCGACGGAGTCTCGAAGTTTCAGCCCCTCGGGGTCGGTCATTTCCAAGTACTTCTTTGTGTGACTGCCCCACATGCCGAGCAGCAAGTACATCGGAATGACCGACATTTCATAGAAGAAGTATAGGAAGAACAGGTCGAGCGACATGAAGACGCCGATAGTGGCGGCGGCCAAAATGAGCAGCCAGATGTAGAATTCCTTTGTTCGGTCTTTAATGTGCCATGAGACGAAGATGCCGGCGAAGAGCAGGATGGAAGAAGCCAAGACCAGCGGCGTCCCGATGCCGTCGACGCCTAGATGGAGAGAAATCCCCAGCTGTCTGGACCATTCGTACTTCTGGACGAACTGAAACCCTCCCTTCACCGGGTCGTAGGCGTAAAAGAGATAGAGTGAGACCATCAACGAGACGAAGGCCGAACCTGCTGCGATGCTCCGCACCAACATAGCCTGCCGGTTGGAGACGAAAATCAGCGCCAGTGCCCCCACGAAAGGGGCGAACAGGATATAGAGGAGCGCGTACTCACTCATGCGGTCAGTCAGCCTTTCCCGACAGGACGGTTCTCGAAATCGCCACTTGGTTGTGGTTCAGCCGATCAACCAGCGCCTGGACCGAGCCGTTCATCATGCGCAAGAAGGGGGCGGGGTACAGACCGATCCATAGGATCATGATCGAGAGAGAAAGGGCGATGATCATCTCGCGCGCATGGAGGTCAGAAATGGTGTCTTTGACGGCCTTGCCGACGGGTCCCATGATGGCTCGTTCGTAATACCAAAGAAAATAGGCGGCGCCGAAGATGACTCCCGTGACCGCGATCGATCCGTACAGCCAATGGGCCTTGAACGTGCCGAGAAGAATCAAAAACTCTCCCACGAATCCGTTCGTGCCGGGCAAACCGATCGAAGCGAGCCCGATGAGCAGGAAAAACGTGGCCAGCAAGGGAGCGTGCTTGGCGATGCCGCCGAACGCCGAGAGTTGGGTCGTCTGCTGTCTGGTGTAGAGAAACCCTGCGATGAAGAAAAGTCCGGCCGTGCTGAATCCCAGATTGATCATCGTCAACAGGCTGCCCTGGAGGCTCTGGTAATTGAGCGCAAACAATCCGATGACGATGAAGCCGAGGTGGCTGATGCTGCTGTAAGCCAAGAGCCGCCGGAAGTCCGGCTGAATCAGGGCCATGATGGCCCCGTAGAGAATGGCCGCGAGACCGAGAACCATGACGGTCACAACCACGGCGTGAGTTTGCGATGCATCCGGAAGCAGCGGGATGCTGAAGCGCATGAAACCGAAGGTTCCGAGCTTTAGGCCTGCAAGAACCACGGCCATGCCGATCGGGCCTTCCAGCAAAGCATCGGGTAGCCAGGTATGGAAGGGGAACACCGGCGCTTTGAAGGCGAATCCTAGGAACATGAGCCAGAAAATCAAGACTTGCTTTTCCAGCGGGACCGGGACGCTCAACAGTTCCAGCAGGTCGAACGAGTAGACGCTGTCCATGCGGTGAACCGTCGCCCAGCTATGGTAGTTGATGTCCAGGAGCGCGATTCCAACCAGCATGAAGACGCTGCCGAGCAGGGTATAGAGGACATACTTCAAGGCGGCATAATGGCGCTCCGCTCCCCCGCCCCAAAGTTTGATGAGGAAGTAGCTGGGGATCAACATCAGCTCCCAGAAGACGAAGAACAGGATGAGGTCCAGCGAAACGAAGACACCCATCGTACTGGCTTCCAGCGCCAAGAGGGACATCATATACAGCTTCATTTGATGTCGGACGGTATCCCAAGAATACACGACGACGAGCACGGTCAGGAATGCGGTGAGTCCGACGAAAAGCACGCTGATCCCGTCGACCCCCAGGTGGTAGCTGATTCCGAGAGCGGGAATCCAGCGGACGTGTTCAGCGAACTGCATTGCGGGCGAGTCCGGCACGAACCGCGCCAGAACAAAAATCGTCATCGCCAGTTCGACGAGCGAAATCGTAAGGGCCGAGGTTCGAACCATGTCTTCGTCGTCAAACAGCCAAAGGACGGCCGCTCCGACAAGCGGGAAAAAGAGGATGCAGGAGAGGATGGGGAATGTCGAGGACAGTTCTTCCAACATGGCGTGGGATCAGCCCTGGACGATGAATTGAATCGCGACGGCCAAGAGAAACAACCCGGCGACGATAATGGCCGCGTAATGGTGCACCATGCCGCTTTGGAGTTGCCGCCAATGCTTAGCCAACCGGTGATTCCCGTACCCGATGATGTTGAGGCCGCCGTAGATCACGTACTTCTCGACCCAGGTCGAGCCGGCCGCCCCGAATTCCGCCATCTGGCCGACGCCGCGGACGATGCCGTCGATCACAGTGCGGTCGAACCAATCGAGGGCCATCCCGAGCTTCTTGCAGGGCTCGACGAACAGAAAATCATAGAGCTCGTCGACCCAGTACTTGTTCAAGAGCGTCTGATACACCCCCTGCGCCTTCGCGGCCCAGCGGTCGGGCGCGGCCGGATTGATGCTGTAGAGATAGTGAGCCAGGCTCCATCCGAGGAGTGCGATTCCGGTCGCGACCATCATCAAAGTCAGGACCAGACCGGTTCCCGGTTCATGTTCCGCCCCTCCGCCGACGACCGGAGCCAAGAATTGATGCAACCACCCGTGCTCCGGAGGAAAGCCCAAGAATCCTCCCGCCACCGATAGCAGACCCAGCACCATGAGCGGCCCGATCATCACCATCGGCGACTCATGGACATGCTCTTCCGTATGGTGATCCATGCGGGATGATCCATAAAACGTGAGATAAGTCAGTCGGAACATATAGAAGGACGTAAGAAACGCTCCGACCGCCGCCATTGCATAAAACGCGTAGTAGTGATGAACGAACGCATGCCCCATGATCTCGTCCTTGCTCCAGAATCCCGCAAGCGGAGGCAGACCGGCAATCGCGATCGTACCGATCAGGAAGAGGCGATAGGTCCAAGGAATCTTCTTATTTAGACCACCCATGTGTCTGATGTCCTGTTCGCCGGAGAGCGCATGGATGACGGAGCCGGCAGACAAAAACAGGAGAGCCTTGAAAAAGGCATGGGTCATGACGTGAAAGACGGCGGCGGTGTACGCGCCGATTCCGCATCCCAGAAACATATAACCCAGTTGGCTGACGGTCGAGTAGGCCAGAACGCGCTTGATGTCCGTCTGTACCAACCCGATGGTAGCGGCGAAAAGGGCGGTGGTCCCGCCGACGATGGCAACGGCGTTCATGGCGACGGGTGAGAGGTCAAAGATCACATGGTTGCGTACGATCATGTACACGCCCGCCGTAACCATGGTTGCTGCATGGATGAGCGCGCTGACCGGCGTGGGTCCTTCCATCGCATCCGGTAGCCACGTATAGAGAGGGAGTTGCGCCGATTTTCCGACAGCTCCGACCAGCAGACAAAGCGCAATGGCCGTCGCCATTTCCGGAGAGAGCTGGCCGGCCTGCGCGAATACCTTTGTGTAATCAAGGGTCTTGAAATTGATGAAGACGAGGAAGATCGCCAACAGGAAGCCGGCATCGCCGATCCGATTGACGACGAAAGCTTTCGAAGCGGCCTTTGCCGCAGACACCTTGTCGTAATAGTAGCCGATCAGGAGATAGGAACAGAGACCGACCCCTTCCCAACCGATAAACAGGACCACGTAGTTGTTCCCCATAACGAGAAGCAACATGGACACCATGAACAGGTTCATGTAGGTGAAGAAACGGGTGAAACCGTCTTCCCCGTGCATATACCCGACCGAGTAGACGTGAATCAGGAATCCGACCCCGGTGACGACAAGCAGCCATGCGCAAGTCAATGGATCGACGAGATATGCCAGATTGATCGTCAGATCGCCGCCGAAGATCCATTGATAGGCGACGACCTCATGGGCGGCGCCGGTCTTGAGCACGTCGGCGAAGACTCCGATCGTGCAGAGGAAAGAAAGTCCTACTGAGCCCCAGGCCAGGCGGTGGGCGATTTCATGAGAATAGCGCCGCCCGAACAGGCCGTTTACCACGACCGCGAGCAAGGGAAACAGGGGGATCAATTTGATCAGCAGGTCCGTCATTTCACCACTTGAGCAAGTTCATTTCATCGACGTTCGTGGAAATCTTTCCTCTGAACACCACGATGATGATCGCCAGGCCGACCGCCGCCTCCCCCGCGGCAATCGCGATGATGAACAACGCGACCAACTGGCCGGCCATCGACTCCAAGTAGTGGGAGAAGGCGACAAGGTTGATATTGGCGGCGTTCAGCATGATTTCTACGGCCATCAAGACGATGATGAAGTTTCGTCTGATGAGCACGCCAAGCAGGCCCGTGATGAACAGCACGGCACTGACGACGACGTATGCACTTAAAGGAACCATCGCTGTTCGTGAATCGAGAAACGTAAGCCGCGGAGAACCGCGGCCTATCCCTTGCTCCTTGCGTTCTCCATCGACTTGGGTGCTTTGGCAAGCACGATAGCCCCGATGATCGCTCCCAACAGAAAGACGCCGACGATCTCGAACTGCAGCAGATAGTCACTGAACATTTTGATGCCCACCGCGTAGGTATCCCCCTCCTGCAACACCGCACCCGCCGTGGCGTCCCCTTTCGCTCCGCCGAAAGGCGATCGGAAGAGCAAGACCAAGACATAGAGGGAACCTAGGAGGGCCGGGATCAAGAATAGATGGAAGGAGGAATGGAAATACCGCTCTTCGGTTTTCAAGTTCAGGAGCATGAGCACAAATAGGTAGAGGACGAGGATCGCGCCGGCATAGACCACGACTTGGACGGCCCAGAGAAACTCGGCGTTCAACAGGACGAACAGCCCCGAGACGTGGAGGAGCAATGCCAGGAGAGCCAAACCGCAATGGACCGGGTTCTTGAGCGCCACTGTAAGGGCGCCCGCGGCAATGCTCATCAGGGCGAAATAGGCGAAAAACGCGACGGCCATCGTTCGACTCAGCTCAAATGCTTCGGGGCGGATTGCGTCGGCTTCAATACCGATTGCGGGAAGTAATACCGGTACTCCCGGCTTTCCTCCACGTTCTTCTCTTGGTTGTGGGCGTACAAATACTTTTTGGCGTCGTCAAGGTGGCGTTCTCCGATTTCATAGAGCCGCTTCTTGTCGAAAAACAAGGTCCGCTTGTCGTGAGTGGAAAATTCGTACAGCTTGGTCATCGCCAGGGCATTGACCGGACAGGCTTCGACGCAATAGCCGCAAAACACACATTTGGTGATGTCGATGTAGAATTCGCTGGCATAGCGTTGAAGCGGCCGGTCCGCGTCTTCCGAGCTGATCACCTTGATGCAACGCGACGGGCATGCAGCCTCGCACAAATCACAGCCGACGCACCGCTCGCGTCCATCATCGTATCGCAGCAGGCCGAGGGCCCCTCTGTGGCCGTCCGGGATGGTGCGCTGCTCCCGTGGATATTGGAAGGTGATGGGCTTGTGAAACATGTGCTTGAAGGTCACCTTCATGGCGTCCCAGATTTCGTGGAATAGGGCCGCTTGGAGAATCTTCTTGCTCATGGTCCCGATACTCATGATTCACTCCGTTCAAAGCCAGAGGTTCGGGGTGCGGGGCAAGGGCCGGAAGGTTCAGTTCTTATTGAGATTGCAGTGCCCATTGTCTCTCGCCTGTGTCAAGCCTTCTCGATCGTGACGCCAGCCCGCTTAAACGAGGGCACTCCGGTTACGGGATCCACCTGGACCGCCATAAGATCTTTGACCGGCGGCTCGTTGAAATGTTCCGGGAAGAAGCAGGTATGCGGCGCAATACCGGCGTCCGCCTGCACGCCGATCTGGACCGAGCCTCGATCGGAGGTCAGTTTCACGGTTGCGCCGTCCTTCACGCCCAGGCGTTCCATATCGGCTTGATTCATCCTCAGTTTTCCCGTGTTGGGGGAAATCTTCATGAGACCAGGCGCCGCCGTCGACAGCTTGCCGGAGTGATACAGGACCTGACCCATAAGCAGCATGAAAGGCCGCTGGGACTCCGCCGAGGCGACCTTATATCGACCAGAGACCTCCGCGGCGTACCCCTCGGCCAAATACTGGTCTGCAGTCGGCACGATTTTTCGCGGCTGTCCAAGGTTGTAGTAGCCGGGAAGCAGCTTCATGATCTCCATCTGGATGTCGTTGGATGATTCATAGTTCCAATGACAACCGAGCCCATCGGCGAAAGCCGACATGATGTGCCAGTCAGGCACGCTCTCTCCTATCGGGTCCATCGCCTGTCGCACCCGAAGCACACGGCCTTCCAGATTTGTGAAGGTTCCATCCTTCTCGGCATAGGTACAGGCAGGCAGGACCACGTGCGCCATGCGCGCCGTCGCCGTGAGGAAGGGGTCCTGGACAACCAGCAGATCTAACCGATCCAAGGCGGTGCGGATCTCCATCGAAGCAGGAAGCGTCTCCAATGGATTCTCGCCGACCACGTACAAGGCTCGAACTTCCCCGCTGCGGCAGCGCTTCAGAATGTCCATCAAGTTGGCACCGGAGCCGGCAGCCGGCAAGGTTACGTCCCAGGCCTTGGCAAACTTGTCGCGCGCCGTTTGGTCGTCGAAAGCGGCAAGCCCGGGGAGAAATTCCGGTGCGACCCCCATGTCGACGGCTCCCTGTTCATTCGGCTCCTCGGTCACGGTATTGACCCCGCATCCAGTTCGCCCAAGCTTGCCCGTGATCCAGGCGAGGTCTACTAATTTGAGGACATTCTGGTAGCCGTTCGACTGCCTTACGATGCCTTCGGCGCACATCGCGATGGACCGGGGGGACTCGGCGAATATCATGGCGGCATCTTTGAGGTTCTGTGCCGCGAGGCCCGTGGCGGCGGCCAACTGCTCGAGCGAGACCTGGCCCAGAGCCGATTTCAGCGCGGAGAAAGCCTGCGGATGCTTCCTAACGGCTTCTTCATCCACAAGGTCGAGGTCGAGCGCTGCTTTGACTAATCCGGTGATTACCAGTCCTTCTGTACCCGGCTTGATGAGGAACGGGTGCGATGCAAGCTTGCCGATGTTCGTGACTCCGGAATCAAACACGATTACCTGGGCTTTGTAGACTCGGATCGCCTCTTTGATTCGAACGGCGGTCAACGGGTTGGTTTCGGTGAGGTTGGAGCCGATAAGGAGGATCGCCTTGGCCTTCGTGAGGTCCTCCCAATCGTTAGTCGTACGGCCGGTCCCGAAGGCCCGCTTCGACGCATGGACGAAATTGAGATGCCCGTACCGGGCGCTGCTGTCAAGATTGTTGGTGCGGAAGCCGGCCCTCATGAGCTTTTGAAATAGATACAGTTCTTCATTGGTGCAACGGGCCGTGATCAAGCCTGCGATCGACTCGGGCCCGTGTTTCTTTAGGATTTCGCGAATCCGATCAATGGCGGTATGCATCGCTTCCAGCCAGGGAACCTCGGTCAGCTGATTCCCTTTGCGCAGCAGCGGAAGCTTCAGCCGGGTCGGGGCATCGATGAATTCGAACCCGAACCGTCCCTTCACGCAGATGCCGCCATGGCCTCTCGCCGTGTCGGCACGGTCACCCCACTTGTTTTTCCAAGAGAGCGGAGAGGTCACCCGGATGACCTCCGTATCTTTCGTTTCAATGTGCATCTGGCAGCCGTCGCCGCAATAGTTGCAGGTCGTGGTCGTTTTCTTCATCTGCCATGGTTTGTACAGATACTTGGAAAACTTATTGGTAATGGCCCCGACGGGACAGACGGCGAGACAGTCTCCGCAGAACTCGCAAGAGAGCGGCTGGTCCCCTTTGGCTACGACTTGGTTGAACCCGCCTTTCTTCATGAATTGCAGGGCATCGATCATCAGCACATCTTTGCAGACGTTAATGCACTCGGCGCAGGCGATGCAGCGGTTCATGTTGAAGTCGAGCACGAGGCTACGGGTGTCTTCGGGGATAAACTTTTGCTTGGCATTGGCCAGATTCGTAACACCGTGCTGGAATGCCATGTCCTGGAGTTCACAGTGGCCGTCGGCGTCGCAGACGGGACAGTCGAGCGGATGAACCGAGAGGTGCTTCTCGACCGCTTTCTTCCGGGCCTGGAAGAGATCGTCTCCTTCAGTCCTGATGATCATGCCCGCGGTGGCCTTGGCCGTGCAGGATCGGACGGGCGCTTTCTTGCCCTCTTGCATGACAAGGCACATACCGCATGAACCGAAGGGATCAAACGTATAGTGGTAGCACATGGCGGGAATGATCTTGCCCGTGCTGGCGATCACGTCGTAAAGCGACACGCCGTCCTTGGCCGTGACGGTCTTCCCGTCGATATTCAACTCGATCGTCGCGGCTTCGACTTCAGGATTGGTAGCCGGCTTCAGACCCATCTCGCCGCCTCTGCATGGTCAATGCATAATGGTCGATGGGGGATGTCCCGAAGCCGTACCCGATCCGTTGACCGCAAACCATTGACCGTCTCCGGTTTCATCGGTCGCATTCCCCCATCACGATGTCGTAAGTGCCGAAAAGCGTGATCGCATCCGCAATCATGTAACCGCGGGACATGTAGTCGAAAGCTCCCATGTGAATAAAGGACGGGGCACGGATCTTTAACCGGTAGGGCTTCCCTCCTCCCGCACTGACGATGTAGAACCCAAGTTCGCCCTTGTGGGCCTCGGTCCCGCAATAGATCTCTCCCGGAGGCGCATTGAAGCCTTGAGAGAAGAGCTTGAATTGCTGAATCATCGACTCCAGATTTGTGAATACGCGTTGCTTCGGGGGTAGAGTCACGCTCGGCACCTCGGCCATGATTGGCCCGTCCTGCATTTGTTCGAGGCATTGTTTGATGATTTTCACGCTCTCGTACAGCTCCATAACCCGGATCCAGTACCGGTCGTAAGTATCTCCATTCTTTCCCAGCGGGACGTTGAATTCGCACTTGGGGTAAGCTGCGTAGGGTTCCGCCTTGCGTAGGTCGAAGTCGACACCGGAGCCGCGCAGCGTCGGACCGCTGAGGCCGAAACTCACGGCGTCTTCTGCTGAGATCACGCCGACACCTTTTGTCCGAGCGAGCCAGATCCGATTCTTTTCTAGAAAAACTTGGTATTCGTCGATCTTCGGGGGGAAGTAATCCAGAAACTGCTTCAGTTTGCCGATCAGGGACGGAGTGAGGTCCCGCTCAATTCCGCCGATCCGATACCAGCTGGTAGTCAGCCGGGCACCGCAGAGTTCGTCGAACCAGTCGAGCAGAATCTCACGATCCCGAAAGCAGTAGAAAAAGACCGTCATGGCGCCGATGTCGAGCGCCTGCGTGCCGAGCCAGAACTGGTGGCCGATGATGCGCTGCACTTCAGCCACGATGGTTCGGAGAAATTCAGCTCGTTCCGGCACGGTGATGTTCATCAGTTTCTCGACCGCGCGGCAATACGCGAAATTGTTGTACATCGCGCAGACGTAATCCAGCCGATCCGTGTGGGGGATGAACTGGTGGTAGGTGCCCTCCTCAGCTAACTTTTCGACCCCCCGGTGGAGGAAGCCCATCACGGGTGTCGACTTGACGAGCCGCTCCCCCTCCAGTTCGAGGATGACCTTCAACACTCCGTGCGTGCTGGGGTGTTGTGGCCCCATGTTCAAGAGCAACTCTTCGGTCCGCAGAGTTGGAAGCGTCTCGCTTTCCGGGTGGTCCGGGTCGACTTTGTAGACCGTGGTTCTTTGATCTTCGAACGCCATCGTATCGCCGGTTCTATCGAGCAGTCTCGCCGAGAAAGTCGAACGTATCGCGCCAGCCTTTGCCTCGGAGCGGGAAATCTTTGCGCAAGGGGTAGCCCTCGGCATAGTCGTCCGGCATCAAGATGCGGCGCAGGTCCGGATGGTGGCGAAAGCGAATCCCCATCATGTCGTATACCTCGCGTTCCATGAATTCCGCTCCTTTCCAGAACTCGGTGAGCGAGTCCACAACGCAGTCTGATTCCGGAACGCGTGTCTTCAATCTAATTCGGTGCCGCTTCTTGATGGAGTAGAATTCGTAGACGACTTCGAACCGCTCTTCGTCGTCCGGCCAATCGACCGAACTCACGTGCACAATGTAGTCGAAATCCATCGCGGGATCGTCATGGAGGAACTGAGCCACCTCGCGCAATTTGTCGCGCGTGACGGTGACGGCCAGATCTCCACGCCATTGCACCGCCTTGACGAATCCGACGGGGAAGTTCTCTTGCAATCGAGTGGCCAACAGCTCCAGCGCCATAAGAACCGTCAGACTTTCAGCGCCGCCTTGACTTGTTCCGGCTGCTTCACGAAGACCCGCTTTTGCATAATGCGTTCTTGCAACTTGAGGATCCCATCAAAAAGTGCTTCCGGGGTCGGAGGACATCCGGGCACGTAGATGTCCACGGGAACGAATCGGTCCACTCCCTGGACAACGCTGTAGCTGTCGTAGATATTTCCGGAGGTCGCGCAGGATCCCATCGCGATCACGTACTTCGGCTCAGGCATCTGATCGTAAATTTTCCGGATGACAGGGGCCATGCGCCGACAAACGGTTCCTGCCACGATCATAAGATCGGACTGACGCGGCGAGGCACGGAAGACTCCCGCCCCATAACGGTCCATGTCGTAGCGGGACGACACGGCTGCAATCATTTCGATGGCGCAACAAGCCAGCCCAAAGGTCATCGGCCAAAGAGAGCCCTTCCGGGCCCAGTTCACCGCCTTTTCGACGGTCGTCGTAACAACGTCCGGGGCACCGTCCTTCTCCTGTCTCCCCAACTGAATCAGTCCCATTCCAATGCTCCCTTGCGCCAGGCGTACACGTAGGCCACCAAGAACAGAGCGATGAAGATCAGCATTTCGACTAGTCCGATGACGCTGACCTTGTTGATGTCGTTGAAAACGACCGCCCAAGGGTAGAGGAAGATCACCTCGATATCGAAAATGACGAACAACATGGCAAAAATGTAGTAGCGCACCGGAAAAGGCATGCGGGCATCTGAAAATGGCTCTGATCCGCACTCATAAGCGGAAAGCTTTTCCGGCTCCGGATACTTGGGCTGGACGAGATAGCTGAGCAGGAGGGTAACGACACCGAAGGCTAGTGCCACGAAGATGAACAAGAGTATTGGAAAATACCTGGTCAGATACTCAAGGAGGAGTTCAAGACCGTTCATGGCAAATTATCTTCCAACACCTTGAGTTGCAAAGGAGAGCGGGATCATAGACGGCAGGTTACGAGGATAGCAAGCGTACAAAGGACCTACAGGCCAGACCCGAAAGTCCTAGGGGATCCAAGCAAGGGAAAAGGCAATCGATCATGCCTCAAAAATGGCTTACCAATCTCATTCTGTGCGTTTTTCAGAGGGCCTTCCCATTCTGGTCGAGGGCATCTTAAGGTGTTCAGGAGGGCTCGTGTGTTGTCCATCCCACTCACAGTCCAAGGGAGACGGGGCGTCGGACTTACCGCGGCGGCGAATCTGTGTATGAATACGTTCCCTGGACGGTCCTCCACCCTGTTTGCCTCGGTCGAGCATGCAATTTCTTTCAGCCCTTTATGGAGTCAAGAACCTACCATCCATTCTGATGATTGGTCAATGGCCAAGACCGCAAAATCCTTGACAGTATGAGACTATTTGCTATGGTTTTGTGAGCAGCACTTGTCTCAACAAGAAGGACACTATATGACCATTCTCTCGCTTAGAAGGACTCTGGTTTTGATCCTACTCGCTGCCGTCGTGACTGGTCCCTCGCTGGTCATTGCCGATGACCTGGAGGTTATAAAGTTCGGCGAGGCAGCGCTTTCCTATGCCTCCGGGGGAATTCAGCGATCCACTCCCCAAGATGGTGTCGTCAATGTGATTACCGGCGACAACCAAACAACCGGCGACCACATGCAGCTTGGGCAGGGGGATACCCTCTACATCAAACTAAAGAATCCTTCGGACGCAACGGTCGGGGACCTCTACTCCGTTTTCAAGAGAACTCGTAAGGTATTCCACCCCATGACGGGAGAGTACATGGGATACCTCGTTACTCGTCTGGCGATTGTGCAGGTGACGCAGGTCGACAAGGCACTGACCACAGTGCAAGCCATCAGGGCTTATGGGCCGGTTTCTCCGGGGGACCCCGTCGTGAAGTTCGCTTTGCCGGCTGAAGACGGTCCGGCCTCCGACCAGGCCCTTACACCAGACTCTCGAGGGATGATCATCGAATTGCAGGCTAACATGGGGGTCACGTTGGTGGCGCAACGAAACGTCGTGTACATCGATCGTGGCCGCGAGGACGGAGTCCGGGCCGGTGACCAGTTTGAGGTGATCCGCGCAGGAGGAAACTTGCCTCCTCGTGCCGTCGGTGAGATCAAAGTACTGTTCGCTGAGGCGAAGAGCGCGTCTGCCCTCATCACTAGGTCCACAGCACGCCTGTTCAAGGGCGATCGGATCAGGGTCAAGGGGCGAGGACCCGAAGTCCTGCCCGTGTCCCAACCCCCCGTCAAGCAGTCGCAACTTCAGCCTGCGAATGAGTCCTCGGCGTCCGTAGAAGCCGTCTCTCAGGAGCAGAAGCCCGCGCTTCACATCCAGCAGGCCTCGAAGGAAACCAAGATCACGCTGAACGATCTGATGAGACAGTTACGATATGAATCGGGTGAAGCCACGATTAAGCCGGAAGGCTACCGGGTCCTCGATGAATTGGTCGAGTATCTCCGGCACGCTCCGGTGGATCAGCTCATCAGGGTCGAAGGCCATGCCGACAACATGGAAATCGGTCCCTCGCTAAAGTCGTTTTTCCCGACCAACTGGGACCTGTCCAAGGCGCGAGCCACCGGGGTGCTGCGTTATCTCGTGGAAAAAGGCGGCATCGATTCGGCTCGGATCTCTTCTGTCGGCTACGGCGATACGAAACCGGTTGTGAGTAATTCATCCGATGAGGGTCGGCAGAGAAACCGGCGAGTCGACATTGTTCTGTACTCTCCGGAGGCTTCGAAGGAAATGACGGAGCGAGTGAGCAAGCAGGCGTCAGCCTCTGGCGGCGGATTCGAAATCGATAACGCCAAATCGGAAGCCCGCCCGGCACCGATCCCTGCCATTTCCTCCAACGATCCAATGATCGGACCACCTTTATCGGATGCGATGCCGGGGGATTCTGGCGGCGGTTCGAAGCCGGACAACGAGGCCGCGGGCGAGGCAGCTGGGGACCGGCCAATCGTTCCGTAGCGCAAATGCTTTCAGCTTTTCCTGAGGGGGCATTGCAGGGGGGGGTGGTGCTCCCTCTCGAATGACCATCGTCCTCTCATGCTCCTCGGAATCTGATTCGTTGTTCCCTCTTTTCCCGGACTGTTACAATGCGGCATGGCCGCGCCTCTCCCGGAACCTTCAGATGCTATTCCCACGCTCCTCTATGCCGATGTCATCGTGCCTCGCCACCTGGCCCGCGCTTTTACGTACCTGGTTCCGGAACGCCTGATCCCCGTCTTACAAATCGGCCATCGCGTTGAAGTTCCATTTGGGCGATCTCGCGTCCAAGGGGCGGTTACAGCGCTCGCACAGCACCCACCGCAAGGCGTTGATCAGCGCAAGCTTAAAGAAATCCGAGGCCTAATCTCGAACAGCCGATGGCCCAGGATTCCCGATCATCTTTTCGAACTGGCCAGGCGTGTGGCAGAGGATTATGTGGCCCCTTGGGGACAGTGCCTTAGGCTAGTCATGCCCCCGGAGCCTTCTCCGTCAAGAGAAGCTGTTCGATACGTCTTGACGGAGGCGGGACGGGCGGCGCTTGATCATAAAGATACGCTTGCCGGGGACGTCGCCGTGCTGTTGAAACGTCTTGCGCGAAGACCCGAGGGGATCCCCAAAGGCACAAAGGCCGGGCGAGAGGGCTCTAGCCAAAACCGGCTATTGGAAAGCCTCACCGAAAACGGGTGGGCCGTCCAGATCCAAGGATCGGCAACAAGGATCGTCGGTCCACAAGCCCCATCGAGCCGCCTCTCACAGATCAGCGACCATCGGGCACTCGCATTGTCCCGTGTTCCTTCCGATTGGCGGCACGCACTTGCGCGCGCCGTGGCCAGCTTGCAGTTTGGTCAGGTGGCCCTGGAGGCCCCCTTGGAAGACCGGATTTCTTTCCTGAGCGAGGCGATTCGTCAAACCGTTGCGTTTGGACGGTCGGTCTTGGTGATCACGGGTGAAGCCGAACGGGCTGAGTGGATGGTGGAAGTTCTTCGCCGAAGGCAGCCGCTAAATTGTGCGTGCTACCACAGTGGCATGGCAAGGGAAGTACTCGCGGGGATCTGGGAACAGGCCCATCGGCTCCAACTCATCGTAGGCACGAGATCGGCCCTTTTCCTTCCTCTTCAGAAGCTTGGACTTGTCTGGGTTGATCGGGAAGAGGATCCCGCGCTCAAAGAGCCGCAGGAACCGAGATACCACGCGCGAGAGGTGGCGCGGATCAGGGCACGGTACGAGGAAGCGGTCTTGATCGTAGGCTCTTCGCATCTTTCGATCGAGACAAAGGCGGCCGCAAAAAAAACCGAGACCTACTTACGCCGTGGCGCTGAGAATGAGGCGCGTCCCGCAATCGAAGTCGTCGATCTTCGCATTCAAGACCGGAACTCAGTCCTAAGCGGCGTGCTTGCCGATGCGTTAGAGCAGTCGATCCAGCGACGAACCGGAGCGATCCTTTTCTTGAATCGAAAGGGATACGCAGGAGCGTTGATTTGCCGTGATTGCGGAGATGTCCCGCGCTGCAGGTCCTGTCAAGTCGCGATGACGTACTACCGTCTCAGCAACCGGTTGATCTGCGCGTACTGCGGAGGCGTTGTTGACGTTCCCGTCATGTGCTCATCGTGCGCCGGGAGAAACCTGCAGCTGATCGGTGAAGGGACCGAGCGGGTTGAAGCAGAAGTAGCTCGGCGATTCCCTCAGGCCAAGGTGCTTCGCGCCGACGGCGAAACGATGCGTCGCCCCGCGCAGGCTCAAGCCATCTGGGCACGGATCGCGAAGCATGATTGGGATGTCTTGATCGGAACGCAGGTGATCCTGCGCGACTACGCAGTCCCTTCCGTGGGATTGGTCGGCGTGGTGCAGGCCGACTCCGTTCTAAATCTGCCCGACTTTCGCGCCGCGGAGCGAACCTACCATCAACTACTCGATGCCGTTTCGCTCGCCCGTCCGTCGGCGGCAGGGGGGCGCGTCGTGCTTCAGACCTATCTGCCGAGTCACCACGCGATCCAATCGGTGGCCCGATTCGACGAGAGTATCTTCGCGGTCGAGGAACTCTCTCATCGGACGACATTGGGCTACCCACCGGCCGTCCATCTGATCGCGCTCCATGTGACAGGGGGCCAGGACAAGCTAGTGGCAAAGGCCGCGGAGGCATGGGCGACTCAACTTAGGAACTTGGCCGGGCCTTCGACGTCGATCGATGATCGGGAGACCTCCTTCACGGTGCTCGGCCCCGTGCCTTCGCCGATCCCAAGGCGGCGCGGGAAGATCCGGTTTCAGATCCTCGTCAAATCCCCCGAACGAAACGTCGGGGTTCAGGCCATAAGAAAGACAATCGAAAGCATCGAGCGAAACTATCGCACGCACTCGATCAAGTTCGAAGTCGATGCAGATCCAGTCGAAATGGCGTAGCTATCACTTATTCTTGGGGCGCTGCCGATGTCCGCTGTTCCGTGAGGCTGCTGTCTCCGATTCAGGGCCGGTTTCCACCACTCGGCTCCTCTTGAAGAGTCCATACGAGAATGAGATCCAGAAAACCGAGGAAAACAGCCCCATCAGTACGGCCGTTAGAATTAGCCCCATTTGTTCGTCGGAGGGTTGGTCCGTCACCGAGCGAATCCGAAGCATAGTTATGATGGGCCAAGCCAAACATTCGACACCGAGCAACAGGGTTGACCAGGCCCAAATAAGTCCGATCGATCTCCCTTTCACAAAAAGAAAGACGATGGTCGCGATGAACACGAGCAGGAGAGCGGGACGCATCAGTGTGTCCCATGCCAACCCGGCGCCGATGGTTAGGACGAGAGCACCCAGAAAGGCATGCAAACGCGGTGTCGAGAAGACGCTCATCAGACCGCCGGGGAAATCCGCATTACGGTAGTGTGAGTTTAGACGGACATGATGTCAACGGGAATTCGATGAAAGGGCAAAAAACGGGGAAAATCAGGATTGGAGCGCGGATTCCGCGGCGTCGAGGAGCGTTTTCATTTCAAACGGCTTCTGCAACGTGCGATAGGCCCCGAGCATTTTGGCCACGTCCAGAAACCCCAACACCCCGATGAGGTCGCTTCCCCCCGTGATCGCGATAATCTTCACGCCGGGAGCTTCCTTCCGTAGCGTGGTGATGCACTCCAAACCGTCCTGATCCGGCATCAGGATGTCGGTAATGACCAGATCCGTGGGAGTCCGACGATACCGGTCGAGGGCATCTTTGCCGTTGCTGGCTTCTTCAACCCGATAGCCTGCTTCCTCGAACGTCGTTCGAATGAGCTGACGGATCTGATCTTCATCATCAACGACAAGAATTGAAGGCATGGCGATCCTATACGCGGTACTGCCTCATGCGTGCTGAGAAACAATCTAACACAGAACCTCTGATCTGCAATCAAATCGCGACTTTGATAGTACGTGAAAAACGTACCTAAGCTCGACCGCGGTGGGAATAAGCCAGCGGCCCATTGCCGGAGATAACCGGCATTGCAGATAGGCGGGTCCGGCCTCAGAGGTACTCGACCGGAGCGGCGCCGGAAACGGTCTCTGCGGCTTTTCGGCTCCGCGCGCGAGCAGAATTTTCAGAAAGGGATTACTGACGACAACATGAAGGAAGGGTTTACCCGGTGAACCGCCGGTACGAGCAAACTAGGTTTGGTGCCGAAGGCGGGACTTGAACCCGCACGGCTTGCGCCACACGCCCCTCA
>JBBILH010000031.1:0-36056 GCA_037445005.1 Nitrospira sp. | reverse complement strand
CGCTCTTCGCTTATGCGCAGGGCCTCCTCCGCCCGTTTGCGCTCCGAAATATCCCGCATGATTGCACAGTTCACTTCCTTGCCGCCAAAACGCAGATAGTTGACCGTGACCTCAGTTCGGAAGACCGTGCCGTCCTTTCGCCGGTGATTCGACTCAAAGGTAAAGCCGCCGCGCCGTTTGAGATCGTCCCAATGCGAAGCCCAGGCATCGGCCGGAAAATTCGGATCGATCTCCGGCACCGACATCGAGAGCAGTTCTTCTTTGGTGTAGCCCAGCATTCGGCTGGCCGCATCGTTCACATACGTCATGCGGGCATCAGGGCCGACCCAGAAAATCGCCTCCGAGAGTCGATCCATCGTAAACTGCGTAAGCCGCAACTGCTCTTCGCCTTTCTTACGGTCGGTAATGTCCGTATGGGAACCCAGGAGGCGAACCCGTCGACCGTCAGGCTCGGTCACAAACGAGGCATGGGAATCAATCCAGCGGTAGCTTCCGTCTTTATGGCGGAGACGAAAATCCTGTCGAAACGCGCCCACCGGGTTGAGGCGATAGGCCTGCGCATAGGCCACCGCCTGTTCACGGTCGTCCGGATGCAACCGCGACTCCCAGGTCTCGAAGGAATCGGCAAGTTCCGTCTCGCCGTAGCCGAGTTGGCCTTTCCATTCTTTGGAGAAACGCACTTCACCGGTCTCCGTGTTCCAATCCCACAGGCCGGTGTTCGATGCATGGAGGGCTTGTCGAAGTCTTTCCTCGGAAGTCCGCAGCGCCTCTTCCGTATTCTTGCGCTCCGTGATGTTGCGCGCCGTCCCGATCATGCGGATCGGCTGATTGGACTCGTCCCGATAGACGTAGCCGTTGCCTTCGATCCACTGAATCCCGCCGTCGGGCGTCACCAAGCGATGTTCGGTATGGTAAGCGTCGCGTCCGGCGAGGGCCCGCTCGATGTCCGATTGGAGACGCGGGAGATCGTCCGGATGCAGCAGTTGTTGATAGGCCTCGAAGGTTCCTTTGAACGTGCCCGGCGGCAATTGCTTCACCGCCTCGCAATTGTCCGACCAGATCACTTGATTTGTACGGATGTTCCAATCCCAGGTGGCGAGCTTGGCAATATCCATCGCCAGTCGGAGCCGTTCTTCGCTCATGCGCAGCGCCATCTCGGCTTGCTTCCGTTCGGTGATGTCCGATTCCGATCCGGCCATCCGAAGCGGCGTTCCATTTTCATCCCAAACGGCCATCCCGCGGTCGAGCACCCAGCGATACGATCCGTCCTTGCAGAGCACGCGGTACTCTTCGCGATACTCCGGCGCCTGTCTGAACAGATAGGCGTCGAGCCGTTGCAGGACTCGGTCCAGATCATCGGGGTGGATGCGGCTGCGCCATTCGTCGACATGATGGCCGAGCTCCTCGTCCGCAAAACCGCGAATCGCTTTCCAGCGGCTCGAGAGAAAGATGTCGCCGGTCTTGATGTTCCAGTCCCAAATCCCGTCGTTGCTGCCACGAACGGCGAGTTGCCAACGTTCCTCTCCGGCGCGCAAGGCTTCCTCTATGTGCACGCGCTCGGTCACGTCCAGCACGGTGCCCGCCATGCGGATCGGACGACCGGCCTCGTCACGATCGACCTCGCCACGGCAATGGACAAAACGAATGTCGCCGCTGGGACGGACGATTCGACAAATCACGTCGTACGGCGCCTTCGAAAGCAGCGCGTCGTTTATGGCCTTCAGAACGCGATCATGATCGTCCGGATGGAGCGCCGCGAGGAACGTGTCGTCGGTTACGACCAACGCTCCCGGTATGTGCCCGAAGATTCGGCATTGTTCCTCAGACCAGGTTACGGTTCCCGAATCGATGTCCCATTCCCAACTGCCGAGATGGGCCAATGCCTGGGCATCGAGCAGATGCCGGCGATGCCGTCGGATTTCCGCTTCCGAGCGTTTCCGTTCGGTGACATCTCTCCCCACGCCGGTAATCCCGATCAGATCCCCCTGCGCATTCTTCAGCGCCGCGCCGGTCCAATGATAGGGGATCAGCCGGCCGTCTTTTGTCATCAAATGCCCTTCAAGTTCCGCGTAACCCTCCGCAAAGGCCCGTCGGATCGCGGCGGCTGTTTGCTCCCGTTCCTCACCGGGCACAAAATCCAACGCCGGCTTATTGAGAAGTTCCTCACTATCGTATCCGGTCGTTTGCGCCACCCGCGAATTCCACCTGACGAGACGACCGTCGGCATCGATCGTGAAGAGGAAATCCGGCACGGTCTCCAAAATGTTCTGTAAGTCTTGCAATGCCTGCTGGCGGTCCCGCTCGGCCTGCCTGCGTTCGGTCACATCCCGCATATTGAGAATGATGCACGGCGCGCCGGTCAGGTCCATCACGACGCGACCGACAATTTCCAACGTACGGTACGCTCCCTCCCGATGGCGCAGGCGGAATTCCCCGGAACGGACTTCACCGGGATGGGCAAGTGCCTCGCGGATCGTGGCCTGCGCCCGCGAAACATCGTCCGGATGCATCTGCTCGAAGGCGCTTTTTCCCTGGCGCTCATCTGGGCGCCAGCCCATGACCCGTTCAAGCGAAGGGCTTTGGTATCGCACGGTTCCGTCGGTCGCGAGAACAGTGACGACATCGGACGCTTGCTCGATCAGCGCGCGGAAATGGGCTTCGCTTCGCTTGAGTGCCAACTCGGCCTTTTGGCGGCCCAATTCGGCCCCGGCCCTCGCCGCAAAGAGATCGAGGAGAGTCCGCTGAGAGGGCGAGAGCCGGCCTGGGCGGTCGTCCATCACGACGAGACTTCCCATTACCTGTCCATCCGTGCCGAACAACGGTGCCGCGAAATAGCTTTCGACCTTCAGGGTCGCCAGGATCTCGGCGCGCGGGAATTGCTGCTGGACCCCGCCGGCAAACTCGCAGTAGGCCCGATGTTGTACCGTTTGTTCGCAGGGAGTGCCGGGAATGGAAGCCGTGAAATTTTCCCCCGGTTTGTCGCCCGCCCAGACCGCCAGAGACTGCATACGGTCACGGGCTTCGTCGAGGAACGTCCAAATCACCGCGTACTTCATTCTGAGGGCGGTCGCCAAGTGGCGTACGAGAGAGGAAAAGAACTCTTCGCCCTTGGACGGATCGGTGCCGTCGATCAGCTCACGGAGCACCCGGGCCGACTCTTCGTGGTCGACAAGCCGGTCCGCCAAGGAAACCGTAGACGCGGCACCAGGCTCGCCGAGGCTTTCGCGCAAGACTTTCACGACCTTCTGGAGACGATCAATCTCGGAGAGGGCCTCTGAGAATGTTCCTGGAGTACTCATGGGAGCTCCTTGTCACGAAATCAAACCCGGAGGAACAGGGTGAAGGGGCACTTGACCAGGGCTTGCCGTAAACCCTTCCATACACCTGACTTCTGATCGAATCTGGTCGAAGGTGGGGGAGAAAACTTAGCAGCCGGAACCCCCGGGGCAGGTAAGAGTCCCCTGGGCCACATGCAAGAGGCAAACGCAGGCCTGCCAACATAAGGACCGCTTAAATCAATAGAGATTCGGACGCCTATCTATAGGCTTTTCAACTCCACTGTCAACCAGGCTGAATGCCTCTATTGACGTTGAGGCTATTCAGCTGTCTTGCGGCTCAACGGCCCTCGTTGAGCAGCCCATGTCGGCTTGCGACCTGCCGCACTTCGCGTGGTGCCCCTCACGCGCTTGACAAGGGAAACCGCAGTTGCAGCAGAAGCGCTCACGAATAGTGCGGGCGAGCAGCAGGTTATTATTGGGACTCCCCATAGTAAACAGCCTGCCGGGGCCTTCGGTAAAGATTCGAGCTGATTCAACCGACAAGGAACTGCATCGGATGATACTGTCGTGTAAGGACGCACAACCTCTATGAGTACTCAAGCGAGCGCTTCACAAACCGCGACGATGGTCGAGCAGATCGAAGCCGCCCTGATCGAGCGGATCGAGAAGGGCAAGATCGAGCTGCCCTTGCTTCCGCAGGTCGCCGGCCAGGTCATGGCGCTGGCCAATGACCCGTCGGCCGATGCGGCCAAGCTGTCGGCTCTGATCCACCAGGATCAGTCGCTCGCCGCGCATGTCCTGCGGATCGCGAATTCTCCGGCCTACATGCCTCGAACGCCCATCGTGTCCCTGCAACATGCCGTGGCGATGCTGGGCGTCAATCTTCTCTCGGAAATCGCCCTGACCGTCTCCCTCAAGAACAGCGCGTTGAAGGTGCCGGGATATGAAGCCGATGTGAAACAGCTCTGGCGGCATTCACTCGCCAGCGGGGTCTACGCGAAGGAAGTCGCGCGAATCAGGCGGTTCAATGTCGAGAGCGCTTACCTCTGCGGCCTGCTCCATACCATAGGGAAACCGGTCGTCCTCAAGACAGTGGTCGCCATCACGAGCGAGAAACGTCTGAACGCCGATCACGATACGGTCATGTCGTTCCTCGACGGCTACCACGCCCGCGTGGGAGCGATGGTGGCGAATGAGTGGACGCTGCCCAAACAGGTGGGCGAAGCCATTACCTACTATACGATGTATGAACAAGCCCCCACCTACAAACAAGAAGTCATGATGACTTGCCTCTCCGACCGGTTGGCCACCTACCTCGTGGTTCCGGACGCGTTCGACGACCAAACCGTGCGCGACCATACCGTCTTTGCCGATCTGAACCTCTATCCGAACGACGTGGATGCGCTTCTCCGGATCAAGGAGAAGATGCTGAGCCTCGTCGACGCCATGACGTTATGAGCGCCTCTCACTACGACATGGCCGTGATCGGCAGCGGTCCGGCCGGCCAGAAAGCCGCCGTCCAGGGGGCAAAGGCGGGAAAGCGCGTGGTCCTCGTTGAGCGCGAGCAGGGCGTCGGGGGAGGCTGCGTGTATCGAGGCACGATCCCCAGCAAGACCCTGCGGGAAAGCGCCTTGCAGATGGAACGGGCGAAACGGTCCGCCACGATGCTCGAAGCCCGATTCCTGTCGGACGTGCCGATCGCCGTCCTGATGAGCCGCGTCGACGAAGTGGTGGCGGCCCACGGTGCCTACATGCGTCATCAGTTGGAGCGCAACGGCATCCATTGCTTCCACGGCCGGGCGCGCTTCATCTCCGAAAAGGAGATCGAGCTCCAATCCGTCGACGGCGAAACGCAGGTTCTGTCCGCCGATACGATCATCGTCGCCACAGGGTCGCGACCCCGCAATCCGCCGGAGATCCCGATCGACCACGAACATGTGCTGGACAGCGATTCGATTCTTTCAATGATCTACCTCCCCCGCTCCCTGACGGTGTTGGGAGGCGGCATCATCGCCTGCGAGTACGGGTCGATCTTCTCCCAATTGGGCACACAGGTGACCATCATCGATCGCGCGGACCGCCCGCTCCAGTTTCTCGATGCCGAAATGGCCAAGGCGTTCGTCGACAGTTTCGTGCAGCAGGGCGGCCGCTATGTCGGGGGCCAGCGGATCAAGGACGTCCGGTGGGACGGGGTGTCCCAGGTCGTGACGACCCTCCAGAACGGAGAAACGGTCAAGAGCGACAAGATGCTCGTCGCTCTGGGCCGCCAGGCGAATGTGGAGGACCTGTGCCTCGAAGCCGCCGGCTTGTCCGTCACCGAAAAAGGCACCCTGCCGGTGAACGAACATTGCCAAACTGGGGTCCCCCACATCTACGGCGTGGGCGACCTTATCGGCCCTCCCGGGCTTGCGTCCACCGCCATGGAGCAGGGACGCCGAGCCGCCTGCCACGCCCTCGGACTTCCCGAAAGCGATACCCAGGAGATCATTCCCGTCGGCATCTACACGATCCCGGAAATGGCGAGCATCGGGTTGGACGAGAACGCCGCGAGCAAGCGCTATCGTTCGGTGATCGTGGGGCGCGCCCGCTATCAGGAAATCGCCCGCGGACAAATCTCCGGCATCTGCAACGGGTTGCTGAAGATGGTCTCGGACCCGAACGGGGAATACCTTTTAGGAGTCCAGATCGTGGGAGAAGGCGCGACCGAGTTGATCCACGTAGGCCAAATGGCGTTACGAACCGGCGCGACCGTGGACTCATTCGTGGAGAACATTTTCAACTTCCCCACCTTGGCCGAGGCGTACAGGGTTGCGGCTCTCGACATCCTCGGCCAGCGCCAAAGACTCAAAACTTCGGCTTCGTCGCCTTCGCCGGACGCGCACACACCTCTGGCAGCATGAAAATGAGAGATTAGGCGGCGGGTCGTACCCCTGATCCGGCGGTCCGTCGCCCCTGTCACGTCCGCCCGACGCACGACGGGAGACGGGTTACTTCACTTTGGAGAAATCGGCGTTGATGCGGACTTCCTTGCCGTCCTGCAGGTTGATCACGAAAACGGACGCGGCGTTGGGATCGAAACTTTCATATGCGAAGACGGCGGTAAAGCGGGACCGATAGGCCGGACCCGCGCCTTCGTTCTTGCGCCCCCGCTCGGCCTTGCCCACGTCGATGGCCTTTACCTTCTTGCTGCCCTGCTGCAATTCGATCAAGGCGCCTTCGGCAAAATACTCGTCGTCCCCGCAGAGTTGCACTTCGACTTCCATGTTGGGCATGTCGACGACTTTCTTGATGAACTCCTCGGGCATGCGGACGTCAGACTTCCGCTTCTTCGATTCCGACGCTTCCTGGCGACCGAAGGCTTCGAGCCTATAACGCTTGGTCCGCAAGATGGCGCTCGCCCCGCAGGAGTCTTTTTCGGGATCGGCGCCGACTCTTGTCACCATTGACGCCTGCTGGAGGACTTTCTTCACTTCCTCGGGAGTCGAAGCCTTCTCCATGGGCAATCGACCGGTTTCCAGCGCCTTTTGGGCGTCGTCCATTGTCAGCTTGACATCGATCGCCCAAGCCTGACCGGCCAAAAACGCCGATGCCGCGGCGAGCGCAATAGCTCCGCCGCTTCCCCGTTTCCCGCGAACCGCCATGATTTCCTCCGTAGGCAAAAATCAAACGAGGGCGCATTGTACGAAATGC
Organism: Nitrospira sp.; assembly: GCA_037445005.1. Taxonomy (GTDB): domain Bacteria; phylum Nitrospirota; class Nitrospiria; order Nitrospirales; family Nitrospiraceae; genus Nitrospira_C. The sequence goes on along the minus strand of JBBILH010000031.1, from coordinate 29,088 downwards.
TCCTCCCCCAATGCAATCGGCGGCCGATCAGGATGCGAACTCCTTCTTGAAGCGCGACCAGGCTCCGTAATCGGCGGTACGGTATACCCGATCGAGGTCCGCGGGCACAGGGAATCCCGCTTGAGCCAAAATCTTCGCCACGAGCTTGAGCGGCAACCCGACGACGGTCGGAAAATCGCCGTCGAGCGATTCGATCAATTCAGCGCCGTCCCCTTGGATGGAATAGCCTCCGGCCTTGCCGAGACTTTCTCCGGTCGCGAGATACCGATCAAGCCGGCCGGCATCGTAGGGCTTCATCCGGACCCGCGCCGTCGATAGCTCGGTTCGATCGAGCGCGCGCGCGATACAACGGATCGAGACCGCGGTATGAACCAGGTGTTCACGGCCCGCCATTCGGCGCAGCATGGCTTCGGCTTCGGCAAGGTCGTTCGGCTTCCCAAAGACGGCTCCGTCAAGTTCGATGACCGTATCGCTGCCGAGCACGACCGCTTCAGGATCTCTTGCCGCAGCCGATTGCGCCTTGCCTCTGGCAAAGAACGCCGCCTGGTCGGCTGCCGCACGACCCGGAATGATACGTTCTTCAAAGTGAGGGGACCGGACTTCGAAGGGAAGACCGAGCAAGGCCAACAATTCCTTGCGGCGCGGCGAGGTCGAGGCAAGGACTAATCGCATCGCGACGCCGGTGACGACAAGTCAACGGACCAATCTTCCACAAAGGCATCGAGCGCGTCCGTCGGAATGCGCCGGCGAGCGGCGCGATAGTCGGCGAGGGCCGATTCGACATCGGCGACCGAGGATACGCCGAACATTCTGGCCCGGAGAGCGGCCGCACGCGGGAAGCCTTTGCAGTACCAGCCCAAATGCTTCCGCATCCGCCTGAACTGCCCCACTCCCCAACGCCCCTCGAACTTCCTCGCATGGTCGAGCATGATCTCAAACCGAGATTCGAGGGAGAGCGTCTCCGCCTCCGGCCCTCGTGTCGACGGGCGCCCGATTGCCAGCCGGGCCTCCTCCTTGTTCCGATAAAACCACGGCGCGCCGAGCACGGCGCGCCCCACGAGCACTCCGTCAACACCCGTTTCGCGGACCCGGCGCACCACATCCTGCAGGCTCCGGACATCGCCGTTGCCGAACAACAGTGTCCCGCTTTCCCTTGTGATGCGGACCGCCCGGGCGATCGCACGCCAGTCCGCTTCACCCCGATACATCTGGCGCAACGTCCGTCCGTGAAGTGAAATGGCGGCCGGCGCCTCCTTGAGCAGCAATTCAATCCATCGGTCGACGATGACTTCGTCATACCCCAGCCTGGTCTTGATCGAAACCGGAATCTCTCGCCTCCGGACTGAGGGACTTCTTCCCGCCTCCAGATTCATTCTCCGAATGGTTTCGGCCCGCGCGGGCTTCAAGCCGGCCGCCTCCAAAGTGTGGCCGGCGGCCCAATCGGTGATGCCTCGCCGTGTGGCTTGGACGATTTCCTGCGCCAGATCCGGCGTCCGAATCAAGCCCGCGCCCGACCCGGAGGAGGCGACATTGCGGGAAGGACAGCCCATGTTGATATCCAGTCCGTCGAAGCCCAACTCACATACCGCGTGAGCCGCCTGGTAGAACAATGCGGGATCTTTGCCGTACAGCTGCGCAACGATGGGGCGCTCCCCTTCCTCGTAGACCAAAGAGTCCAGAAGAAAATCCGGCCCACGACAGACGTCATGCACATGCGTGAATTCGGTAAAGATGACGTCCGGCTTCCCCTGTACGGCCACAAGGCCTCGGAAGGCCGCATCGGTCACGCCGTCCATAGGGGCTAGGCCGATCACCGGCCGAGGTAACGATCCCCAGAAGCTCATCTGCCGCGCTCCGCCATGGCTGTGCCTCCAAGACTGGCGTCCGCATAGCCCCCTCTCAGGAGTTCCGCCTCACGCTCCGCGTTCCGCCGAAGGTTCGGCGCTTGCTCGCCGACGAACTCGAGAAAACGGGCGACTTTGATGAGAAAGAAATCATAGGGCCCCGTCGACGAACGCGCGGTGCGCACCCACCACCGGACGAACTGGTCCAGCGAAATACCGGCCTGCCCCAGCGCGCGGCAGGTGTCGGGGAACATATCCGTGAGTTCACCGCCCCAATGAAGTATTTCGTGTGGAAGATAATGTCTCATGTACCGGGCGAGGTCTTCGGGATGATCCAAGACCTCTTTCCAATCTGTTCCGTGCGGCTCAATCAGGCCGGACACCGTCATGGCGTACCGCTCGTATTGCCGCCCGGCATCGGCCCGGGCTTCATCGGAGAGCGGCGGCGCCTCGTCTGCCTCTCCCATTATTCTTTCCTCAAGGAACGTGGCCGCTGTCGGACTATGTAGTCGTCGATCGATCTTGTCCGAGAACCTCAGTCCCGCGTCTTGAAACTCCCGAACCGTCGTCGCAATCGGCTTCGTATCGACTTCCAGCGCGACGCCGCGAAGGTTCACAAGTCTCGGATGATCGAGCACCTGATCAAGCATCCCCAGCAAAACTTCGGGGATCGGGGCCGCGTGGTCGTCGATCCAAGCCGGATGACGGTCGTCCCCTTCTATCTCCGGCACGGCTTCGTGCCGCGCCAACCCGGCGACATGAATTTCAACCACGCGCTCCATGGGAAACGTGTCCAGAAAGTCGCTGAGGAATCGGCCGAGAGACGGCTCCCGATGACTCTCCCGGTACCGATGGATCGTCCACACGTGCCCGATATCAAGTACCAAACCGCAGGAAACGCGATCCGCAATCGCACGAAAGAATGCCGGTATCGGCAACGGCCCCGCCGAAAAATAGGTCAGCGGAGGAACTTCCAGCAGGAACAGCGGACCGGCTCTCCCGACCTCCTGCTCGGCCTGATCCAGCCTTGCCTGGACGAAGGCGATGTTGGCCGCCACAACTTGGGCGCTGGACTCGGTATATAAAGGCGGGAGATATGTTCCGAACGAATAGCCTCCTAACTGTTTGGCGGCGCATTCATGATTGATCCAATGACTCCGGATCATTGAGAGCTGCCCGGCAGTCTCTTCCAATTCGAATCGGAACGATGGATTCCTGGTGAATTCGGGTTGAGTCACCCATAGTCCTTCGCCGTGGAATGTTAAGGGAATCCCGGCGCAACTTCGCTGGACGGCTTCAAGCGCTCGGGTCGTGGCCTTAAAAACTTCAAGATAGCCGACCCGAAGGCCTCTCTGCCTCAGCGCCCCGACCAGTTCATGAAGATCCGGGGCATAGACATCAACCGACAGGCCGAGACCCATGCTCGGGATTGCTTCGACTCGATCCCTGAATTTGCGTTCGACTCCACCCATCAGGCGGCATCCTCACAGGCTTGTGCTGGCGGAGATTTTGGCCTAGTCTAGTCTTCGAACCCCTTGTTTGACAAGGGAAGACGACCGATCTAGTGACGGGAACCCGTCTGATATACTTGGCTTACGCCAACGGGAAGCAGCCCTCACGAGTCGTCGAAAACGAGTCGGAAGAGGGCGTGGCAATGCCAAGGCCGGAATCTGATCCTCAAGAAACACCGCCAAAGTTACCGACAGTGGTCGCCCATATGATGACACCAGGAGTTGTACAGGTGCCCGGCGATGTCTCCGTCAGCGAGGCCGCCTTGATGCTGGAGCGTGAGCACGCCCCCTGTTTGCTGATCAAAGATACCGAGACCATGTTTGGGCTGATGACACCCTCCGACATTGTAAAGAAGGTCGTGGCTCAAGGACTCGAACCCCACGACATTGAAGTCAGAACAATCATGACAAGGCCGGTGCAGTTCATCGAGTACGACGAGGCCTTAGAGGAGGCGTCGTCCTTGATGATCGCCTCGGGAGCCTCGCTCCTGATCGTGACCAAACAGAATCAGCCGGTAGGCGTCTTAAGCGCACATGACCTAATGCTCACACCGCCGAGACGGGCGACAAAGATCCCAGCCGTCTTGAGCACGCCTGGGCTCTCAACAGACCCGCCACAGGCCTGCAACGTGGTCATTTTGCAGCTCAGCCACCTCGGCACGCTGGTCGAGTCGAACACGAAGATCCCTCCCCGCAGCAACGTAGTCTTGGCGTTTTCGCTGCCGGGTCAAAACACCCCGTTGACCATGCATGGCAAAGTGTTGACCAACGACGCGTGCTCGGCCGATCCGGCCGGACAGGCCGACCGGCGCGTAATGTTGGTTGAAATCCAATTCACTGATTTATCGAATGCCGATCTTGCCCGTCTGAAAGCCTGGGCTCTCCAGGCCATGCCGAGCGGCTCCGCGCGATCCTAATCACGAAAGCCCAAGTTCTTTTGACCAACCGGCGAGGGGCTGGTAATATTTTTTTGAAGAAGGGAACCACTGACACCATGAGAACGACCACACAACGATCCCGCACCATGCCGTCCAATAATGAGATGCTCGGACAGATTCGGGCCATTCTGGATAGCCCGGACGACGACCTTCAGGCCACGCTGATGAAGGAACTGCTGGCGGGGATCCTCCGACTCCATGATGCTCGGCTCGATGTCCTTGACCTGAAAATCGTCAATCGGACCGTCAAAGAATTGCGACACGCTTTTCGCGTGTTCCATGACTACCGGGGGCACCGCAAGATCAGCTTCTTCGGCTCGGCTCGGACGGCGTCCGATGATCCCAACTACCACCTCGCTTTCCAATTCGCCCGTCGCATCGTCCAGGAAGGGTTCATGGTGATCACCGGCGGCGCCGACGGCATCATGCGCGCCGCACAAGAAGGAGCCGGCCGCGAGCACAGCTTCGGCGTCAACATCATGCTTCCGTTCGAACAGGGACCAAACGCCACGATAGCGGACGATCCCAAGCTGGTAACCTTCAAGTACTTTTTCACGAGAAAGCTGATCTTCCAGAAAGAAGCCAACGCCATCGCCCTGTTTCCCGGCGGATTCGGCACCCATGACGAGGGCTTCGAGATTCTGACGCTCGCTCAGACCGGAAAGAGCGATCCCATGCCGATCGTCTGTCTTCAAGCTCCCGGATGTGACTACTGGGATGAATGGAACGCGTTCATCACTCGCCAGCTGCTGAACCGCAAGCTCATCAGCCCTGAGGATTTCAGTCTCTTCAAGATCGCCACGACCTCGGAAGAAGCGGTCGAGGAAATCAGGACGTTTTATCGACGATTTCACTCGATCCGCTATGTCGGTCGTCAGCTGGTCATGCGTTTGGCCAAACCGCTCTTGCCGGAACAGGTCGCCGCGTTGCACGAGCCGTTCAACGATCTGTTGGCGGAAGGCACGTTCGAACAACGTGGGTGTCTGACGGAAGAACTTGACGAGCCTGAGCTCGCCAAGCTCCCGCGCCTCACGTTCTCCTCAAACCGGCGCAGCGCGGCCAGGTTGCGCCAGTTGATCGACCACGTGAATCGACTCTAAAGCCATCCGGGAGCACTCTTTAGTCCCGGCGGACCAACGTGGTATGCTGGGCTGAAGTATGGCCGTCGCCGAATCCAGACGACATTTCTCTTCCCCCCCTTCCGTCGTGCTTTATCACGCAGAATGTGCGGACGGTTTCGGCGCAGCTTGGGCGATCTGGAAGCAATTCCCCTCAACCCGCTTCATTGCCGTGAAACACGGCAACCCGCCACCCGATGAATTGCGGGATCAACGCGTCGTAATCGTCGACTTCAGTTACAGCCGCGATACGCTGGAGCTGCTGGCGGAGCAAAGCAAGGCGTTGCTCGTGCTGGATCATCACATCACGGCGGAGAAGGCTCTGGCGGGGCTCCCCTACGCCTACTTCGATATGAAGAAGTCCGGCGCCGTGCTCGCCTGGGAATGGGCACACGACAAGCCGGTGCCTTGGCTGCTGGAATACATCCAGGACAAAGACCTCTGGAACTGGGCGCTGCCGGCCAGCCGGGAGATCAATGCGGCGGTGGCGTCCCACCCGTTTGACTTCCGGATTTGGGATCGATTCTCTCAGAAAGAGCTGGAGCACGAAGGACGCGCCATCCTCCGATACGAGCACGAGATCGTCGGCAAGCTCGCCGCTCAAGCCGTCTTCGTCGACTTTCAGGGAATGACGGTCCCGTCAGTGCAAAGCGCCGTGCTCACAAGCCAGATCGGCGAGCGATTGTCCGCAGCCCACCCGTTTTGCATCATTTGGCACGATCGAGACGGTCGCCGGTACTACAGCATGCGGTCCCGCGAAGACGGTACCGATGTCGGCGCAATCGCCGTTTCGTTCGGCGGCGGAGGCCACACCCATGCCGCGGGATTTTCGATTCCACTCGGCGTTGACGGATCGCTTCCGGATAATCCGGCGCTTCCTCGCCCGGTACTCGACCGGCGTCGCAATTCCTCTTCCTGACCGTAGATGATTCCCCTTCACGACGACAATCCGACGGAGCGGGCTCCCGCCGTCACGATCATCTTCTTATTGGCCTGCACGCTGGTGTTTCTGTACCAGGCCGGCCTTTCCGACGAACCTGGACAGACGTTCATCTTTCAATTCGGGGCAATTCCTGCCGTCCTCTTCGGGGAAGCCGAACTCCCTGTTGCCACCGTCGCCGTCCCGGCCTACGCGACCATCTTCACGAGCATGTTCTTGCACGGCAGCTGGATGCACCTGATAGGGAACATGCTGTACCTGTGGGTCTTCGGCAACAATATTGAAGACGTCATGGGACACGTCAGATACGTCCTCTTCTACTTCATTTGCGGAATCGTAGCCGTGTTCAGCCATGCGGTTACGGAACCGTCGTCCACCGTTCCGATGGTCGGAGCCAGCGGCGCGATCTCAGGAGTGCTCGGGGCCTATATCCTTTTGTTCCCCAGAGCGCGTGTCCTCGTCCTCATGCCCGGACTGGGCACCACACGGATCGCGGCCGGCATCGTGCTCGGAATGTGGTTTGTCCTGCAACTGCTCAGCGGCGGAATAAGCCTCGGTACCACAGGAGGCGGCGTCGCCTTCTTTGCACATATCGGAGGGTTCGTGGCGGGGATGGCATTGATCGGTCTCTTCAAGCGCCCCGAGGTTCCTTTCTTCTCCCCGGCGCGCCGGGAACGCTGAGCCGCTCAACAATTCGGCTGCCTACGCGTCGATCAGCTCGCGAATCTTTTCGACCAGTCCCTCTTGCCGGTATGGACGGCGGAGCAGATATCGCCGATTGATTCGGTGGGAGTCGATCGCCTCGTCGTCGTATCCGGATACGAACAGCGCTTTCATCGTGGGATACTGCTTGAGAAGCCGTCGTGCGAGATCGCGACCGCCGATCTCCGGCATCAACAGTCCGCTGACGGCCAGATGCACACCTCCGGCATGCTGTTGCGCCAGCATCAGCGCTTCCACCGGCGAACTCGCTTCAAGAACACGATACCGATGCCGCGTGAGCGTCGAGAGCGCAAGCTTCCGCTCGATTTCATGCGGTTCCACCAACAAGATGGTTTCTTCGCCTCTCGCCCACAGCGCCGACATCGACGCCGGTGTGCTCGACCGCCCCTCCTCGACCGCCGGCAAGAACAACCGCACCCTGGTCCCTTGACCCGGCTGACTCGCCACCTCCACATCCCCCCCATGCTGCTTAAGAATCCCGTAGACGGCCGTCAGTCCGAGCCCCACATTCGTTTCCTTGGTCGAAAAGAACGGCTCGAACATCCTGGACTGGGTGGCGCGGTTCATCCCGCTTCCGGTGTCGATCACTTGAATCATGACGCTCCGTCCCCCGCCGGCTGCTCCGGAAGCGGACCGGCGGTGGCTCGCCCCACTCGCAACCTCGACGCTCAGCCGTCCCCCTTCCGGCATCGCGTCTCGCGCATTGACCACCACATGCAAGAGCGCCTGTTCGAGCCCCTCCCGATCGATCTCCACATACAACGGTGCGGGCTCCAAGGAGATCGAGCATTCGATCTCCTTGGGCAACAACCCTCGGATCACTCCCGACAAATCGTCGATCACAGTGCGAATGGGCAAGACGCTTCGGAACGGCCGGCGATGCACGTCGAGGGCCGCCAGTTGCGCGGTCAACGCGGCGGCCTGCTCACCGCTCCGGAAGATATCTTCGACGGGGCCGTACAGCGGGTCTCCAGGTTTCATTTGAGACAGCACCACTCCCGTTTGTTTCCCGATCACGGAGCAGAGATGGCTGAACTCATTCGCAATTCCTCCGACGATCCGGCCCGCCGTCTCCATTTTCTGAGCGTCTGCGAGCTGTCGTTCAAGATCCTGTCTTTCCAATTGGCTTTGTTGGACATGCACCTGAGCCTTGGCCAGATCGTCCTTCAGTCCCTTGATCCGGGTTTCCAATTGGGCCAAGGAGCCTTGGAGCAGGTGCTCGGTCTGTTTCAGATCGTCGATGCTCCGGAGCAATCGGGTTTTCTGGCGCTGTTCGACCCCGATGGTTTCCATGGCCATTCCATAAAAGATCGCCATGACCAACAACACGGGCACCCCCAGCAGGTGGCCTGCAGAGATCGAGCCCGTGAGGGCGATGCCTTCATAGAGCACGGCGCCATAGCCGACACAGAGCAACAAAGAAAAGGCAATGACGTGGGCAAGCCGACGTAGCGACGCAGCGATGAGCATCAGGACGAAATACGAGAGGTACAACTCGGACGTGGCGTTCCCGGAAAGATAGATCGCCGCCGTGACCACGACTGTATCGAGGCCGACCACAGTTCCGCTGAACCAAGAGGCGCGGAGGACGGCAGCGGGAACGACGCTCAGAAAACCGATCAGCAAGATCAGACCGGCTACGATCAGGCGGCTGGTCGGACGAGTGACGATGGGATCCGCTTGAGAGAGCAGTTGATAGGCCAGGATCACGCTGACGAGGGATTGGAGCACGACATATCTGGCCCGGGAGATGCGTGGTTGGGGTTCCGGATTGACGGACGACTTCACTTCCTCGGCGCCAGGGTTGTACGGAAGACTACGCAGCATTTCCCATCCTAGCAATCGGCCAACGGTCGGCCGGAGCAAGTCCCGTACCGATTCGGCGGATCAGTATGCCCGTGTTTTTGCTGGACGAAGCGGATAGACCCTTGTCGGCGTGGTAGGAATCTTCTGACGCTGCGTCAAAAACGTACGAGAGGTCGGGAGACAAAATACGGCGCTTGCCGAAGGAGTGACGCCGACCGTTTCACGTTTCGCGCATTTCGTGCAATCGCCCACGCAGCTGGGCCGCCTTCATCCTGGCTGATGACGCGTCGTGCGAGAGAAAAGTCACATGTCCCATCTTGCGACGGGGACGGATCTTCGGCTTGCCGTACAGATGGAGAACGGCCCCCGGCACACCCAGGAGTGCTCGGCAGCCTTCCTCGTTCATCACATTGGCGGCATCCTCCCCGATCAGATTCACCATCGCCACAGGACTCAAGAGACGGACTTCCCCCAAGGGAAGTCCGCAGATGGTCCGCACTTGCTGCTCAAACTGCGACACTGTGCAGGCGTCGAGGCTGTAGTGACCGGAGTTGTGCGGGCGCGGGGCAACCTCGTTGATCAACAATTCATCGTCCGGCAAGTGAAACAATTCGAGACAGAATACCCCTATGCCGTCCAGCCGTTCGACGACGGCCCGTGCCAGTTTGCCGGCGGCTTGATTCAGCTTTTCTGAAACGCCGGCCGGTACGACCGTGGTCCGGAGAATGCCTCCTTCATGTTCGTTCTCGGCGACGGGATACACGACCGAATCTCCATCTGAGCCTCGAGCCACCAGAATCGACAACTCTCGCTCGAAGGGAACGAGAGCCTCAACGATCCACCGCGATCCATGCCGCATCGAAGCCCGTAGCTCCGACTGGACATCCTTGACGTCGGATTCTCGAAGAATTCGCCATTGGCCTTTCCCATCGTATCCCGCAGTCGCGGTCTTACAGACGACCGGGTACCCGATCTGTCCGATGGTTCTAACGAGATCGTCCGGATTCGACAACGCCGTGAAGCGAGCCACCGGGAAGCCGGCCTTCTCCAGGTAGGTCTTCTGCTCCAGGCGATCTTGGATCACGCCGAGCACCCCGCTGGACGGTCGTAGCGGTCTCTTCCGCTCCAATTCACGGCACAGGGCGACGGGCACGTTTTCCCATTCGTAAGTGACGACTGTGACGAGATCGCTGAATTGAAGAAACGTTTGGGGATCGGAAAACGGCGCCGGAAAGGAGTAGGACGCGCCGCGATGGGCCGGCGCATCGGGATCGGGATCCCACACGGCGACGCGGTATCCCATGCGAGAGGCGGCTGCGGCAAACATCGCTCCAAGCTGCCCCCCGCCGAGCACTCCGAGCACCGCTCCTGGCGCAATGGCCGTCACGATCGGCGAGGGAACCGGACGACTTGCCGGCTGGACGGCGGTTCTTTGGCTTCCGGAGAGTTGAGGACTCCGTCCGTCTGCTTTTTGCGGAAAGCCTTCACCCGTTCGGCGATTTCCGCGTAGCGTCCACTGAGAATTTGCGCGGCCAGCAGGCCCGCATTCTCCGCTCCTCCGATAGCCACCGTGGCGACAGGGATCCCGCGCGGCATCTGCACGATGGAGAGCAAGGAATCGAGCCCCCGAAGATTCTCCGTGGGAATGGGCACGCCGATCACCGGGAGATGGGTCTTGGCGGCCAACATCCCCGGGAGATGCGCCGCTCCCCCGGCGCCTGCGATAATGACTTCAATTCCTCTGGCAGGCGCCTGTTCCGCGTAGGAAAAGAGTCGGTCCGGCGTGCGATGAGCCGAGACGACCAGCAATTCATTGGGGATTCCTAACTCCGTCAGGATCGATACGGCCTTCTCCAGAATCGGGAAATCGGATTTGCTCCCGCCGAGGACTCCGACCAGAGGACGAGGCGCCCCCCTCCGCTCGGGACGTACATACGGGGCGCGGGAGGCGCGCGATAGCGGGAAAGTCTTTCTCGAACGACGCATAAGTGCGCTCCACCTTAGCGATTCTCCAGCAGCCGGTCAAGATTTCCCGATACAAAAACGCGTTTTTTCGGAGAAATTGACCGGTTGAGCCGGTTTCCTCTATGATGAAGGCAGCGTAGTTTCCACGATCCCTTCTCGGCAGGGAGAACCAGTGGCAGGTCTCGGGCAGTCATTGCGTCACAAGGTTCGGTCGCTGGTCCGGCTGCAGACCGGGCTGGACGAGATTGCGATCGACGATCTCGCGACGTCCCGAAAACTCCACGCATGGGAGGCGGTGCAGATTCCCGAACGCCTCAAGTTTTCTTCCAAACTGGCGATCAAGCTCATCCTCTTGTTCCTGCTGATCATCGCCTTCGTTCCCTGGACGCAAACGATTACTGTCACCGGGCAATTATCGGCCTATTCTCCGTATGAACGCCCCCAGGATGTCGAAGCGCAGATCACGGGCCGCATCAAGAAATGGCACATTTTCGAAGGGGTGCGGGTCAAACAAGGGGAGTTGATCCTGGAACTGGACGACTACGACCCGAATTTCATGTCGCCCGATCTCCTCGTTCTTCTTGACCAGCGAAAGAAGGCCCTGGAAGAAACTCGGAAGGCCGCTCTGGGACGGGCTGAGCAGTTAGACAAGCGAATCGGGGAGATGCAGAACCTCGTAAAGGCGGCGGTGCCCTCCGCCCAGGCCCGGGTGGTCGAGGCGGAAAACAAGGTGCGCGAGGCCTATCAGAAGGTGGAGGCCGCGAAGATCGCCGTCGCGACCGCCGAGCTGAACGTCGACCGGCACAAGCAACTTGCCGAGCAGGGATTGGTTTCGCAAAGGGAACTAGAAGTCACGATTCAGGCCGCCATCGCGACGAAAGCCGATTTGACCGGGGCTCAGGCGAACCTTAAGGCCGCTGAACAAGGGATGAAAGCCCTCAGCTTCGGCCGCGATCAGGTCAACGCGGAAGTTCTCCAGCGATTGCTCGACGCGGAGGCGGCTCGCGATGCCTCGATAGCCGAGGCTGCCAAGGCGGCCGATCAGCTCGCAGACGTCACGCTACGAATGTCCAATGCCGCCCAGCGGAGGACGGCCAGCCGTATTCTCTCGCCGATCGACGGAACCGTCGTCAAGATGTCCGAAACCGGCGCGGGAGAAACGGTAAAGCCGGGGGATAAGCTCGTGCGGATCTCCCCGGCAAGCATGGACAAGGCGATTGAAATGACCGCCGATGGACTCGATGCCCCCCTCTTGAACGTGGGCCGGAAAGTCCGGATTTTGTTCTACGGCATTCCCGCCATCCCCCTGCCGGCTTGGCCGGAAATCATGGCCGGCACCTATGGAGGCGTGGTCAAAGTGATCGACCAAGTCGACGACGGAAAGGGCAACTTCCGTTTCTGGGTCGTTCCCGACCCGGAAGATCGGGCCTGGCCTCCACAAGAACACGTGCGTCAAGGCACCAAGGCCATGGGGTGGGTGATCTTGAACCGGGTTCCCCTCTGGTACGAGCTCTGGCGACGTTTCAACCTCTTCCCCCCCGATTATCAGGAACGGCCGCCGAGCCTGCTCGACACCCTTTTGCCCAAGGCTGGACGGGGCGCGAAGTAGCGATCGAGCCGCCGCCAATCGTATTCACTGCTCCAAGGTTCACCTGAGTTTTGCCACGCCCTCGCCTTGATCTCGCGGGGGCCGGATCTCTTCGGTCAGTATGAAAGGAGTGTGTCACATGATGCTTCGATTGGTATGCTTCCTCGTATTGTTCACCGCGCCATGGGGGGACATGGTGTCGCAGTCGCTGGCAGCCGAACCGGTCGCCATGAAGCCCTTGCCTCCGATCCCTCTCAGCGTCGACGAACTCCTCGCTTTAATCGATCGATCGCATCCGTTGCTGAAAGGGGCCGGGACGGAAAAGGTCATGGCACGCGGGAAAATGCTCAAGGCCTTGGGAGCCTTCGAGCCGACCGTCGTCAACGATACGGAGCTCGAACGATTCATTTCGAGCTCGAATCCGCAGAAGGGCACGCAAACCGTGGGATTCAACGACACACTCATGGAGGCCAGACACCCCTGGGGATTCAAGTACAGCGCGGGGGTCCGCCAGGCGATCGGCGACGCCAAAATTCCCGATCTCTCGTTCGGGAACGGGAACCAACAGGTGATTCTCGGCGGATTCATGCCTCTCCTGCGGGGCCTCATGGTGAATCCCGAGAACGCCGAGCTCCAGCGATCTGAGTTGGCGGATCCCCGTGCCGACGTCAAGATTGCGCAGACCAGACAGGATCTTTTTTTGGCGGCTGCCACCCAGTTTTGGGACTGGGTGGCGGCAGTGAAGTTCCTTGACGTGCAACGGAAGGCGGTGGGAGTGGCGGAGGATCGATTCCGCCAGGTGGAAGGCCGGGCGAAGGCCGGTGCCGTGGCTCCCTTGGACGTCGTGGAAGCAAATCAAGAGGTCCAGCGCCGGCGCGAAGTGGCCATCGCCGCCCAGCGGTTCGTCGAACAGGAACAGCTCAAGCTGTCCATGTTCATTTGGGAAAACAATGCCCCGGTCCTGCCGCCGCTCGAACGCGTTCCCGATTTCCCATCCCAGGCGCTGGTCCCGGCCCCTGAAACCGTCAAAGCCCACAAAATCCAGGCGAAAGCCGACCGACCGGAGATCAAGGAAATAGACATCGAGGCGAAACTCAACAATATTGATCTGGAACTGGCCAAGAACAACCTGCTTCCTAGTCTCGATGCGGAAGCCGCTCCCGCCCGCGCGCCGGAAAAGTTCGTTCTTGGTCTCGGCTATCGATTCGGGCTGGAGCTTAGAGTGCCCATTCTCCAACGGAAAAGTCGCGGCGAGGTGCTCGAAGCCCAAGGGAAAGCGGACCGATTCGTGTTGACGCAGAAGTTCCGCGAGCAGCAGGTTGTCGTCGACGTCGACAACGCCTTGTCCGCCATTGAACGCGCCAAGGAACGGATTACGGCGGCGGTCGAATCCCTTCGGCTGGCGAAAACGCTCGAGGAGGGTGAACGTTTTCGCTTCAGTCTTGGAGCAACCAGCGTTCTGTTCGTAAACCTTCGCGAGCGGAACTCGGTGGACTCCGAAGGACAAGTCATTCGAGCCAAAGCCGACTATCAAAAAGCGTTGGCCCTGTATCAGTGGGCCATCGGCGCCTGGGGAAAATCGACGCCGACGGCTGTGCCGGTTACCTATCGCGCCCGTGATTGATCGGGGATAAGAAGTGGCTTTTTCTCCTGTGCTTTGATAGCGTTAGGGGTGTCTCGACGGGGCTCGGTCCGCCCCGTCGACCGTTTTCACAAGCCCTGTCGCCGTTGTCCGATATGAAGGCGGGTTCCGTGCAAGATGCCACCCATATCCGGCCGAATCTGTTCCAGTCGGTGCTCGGATACCTGGGCGTCATCCTTCGGCTTGAACGGCGACTTCTGGCTTTGGTGGTCTCCTATTCGCTGGCGATCGGTCTGTTCTCCCTGATCGTTCCGCTGACCGTTCAAGAGTTGGTCAATACCTTCGCGTTCGCCATTCAGCCGGTGACGATCGTCACGCTGGCCGGCATTATGGTGTCGGCCCTTCTGTTCGTCGGCGCGTTCAAAGCGCTGCAGTACTACGCCGTCGAGGTTCTGGAACGGCGATTCTTCGCCCGCATCGCCATCGGAATGGCCGAGCAACTTCCCCAGCTCCGGTTTCTCGGCTTCAAACCCCGGTATGCCAATTTCTTCGTCGAAACAGTATTCATGCAGCGCGCGCTGTCGATCCTTTTGATTGACCTCATCGACGTCGTCGTCGGCGGCACGGTCGGGATGACCATCCTGGTGTTCTATCATCCTTACTTCCTTTTATACGGGGCGCTTCTGCTGGCGGGCTTCAGCGTGGTGTTCTTCCTGATGTCGCACGGCGGGTTGCGGGCGACGATCGACATGTCGCACGCCAAATACGAGACTCTCCATTGGATGCAGGAAATCTCCTACAACCTGCTGCATTTCAAGGCCACCGACAGCCAGGCGCTTCTGATGCACCGGACCGACGAACTGGTCGGGAAATACATCGATACCCGACAGACTCGCTTCGGCATTCTGATCAGACAGTATCTCGCCTCCTTGGGATGGCAAGCGGTGGCGCAGAGCGGACTGATCGCCACGGCCGGCTGGTTGGTGTCCATAGGCCAACTCACGCTCGGCCAGTTGGTCGCGGCTGAAGTCGTCGTCAGCGGCCTGTTGGCCAGCTTCGACGGGGTGGTCAAGCGGATGGGACATATCTACTACTTCTTGACCGGATTGACCGAATTGGACTTTGTGTTTTCACTCCCCAAGGACCAATCCTCCGCCACACTGTCCGTTCCGCTTCCGGATCCCGCGATCCACGGAATTCGGGTGACGTGCAAAGACCTCACGGTGGAACATGCGGGAATGCCGCCGATCTTTTCAGGATTCAACGTGGAGATCACCCCCGGAGAGAAGATCGGGATTTATGCCAGCACGACGATTGCCAAGACGGCGCTGGCCCGCGTACTGTCGGGCTTGGAGACGCCGACCGGGGGAGTCATTCGCTATAACGGAGTGGATTTGCGCCATCTCGATGTGGATGTGATCAACCGCTACCGCGGCTTCATGCTCGATTCCCAGCTCTCCCTGTTTGAAGGGACCCTCGAAGACAATATCGCCCTGGGACGATCCTACATCCCCTACAGTGATCTGCGCTGGGCCCTACGGTTCGTCGAGCTCGAAGAAGACGTCGATGCGCTCCCGCAAGGGCTCAAGACGCATATCCGGGCTCCAGGGAAGATTCTTGCGCCGACCCATGTCATGCGTATCCTGTTGGCTCGCGCGATTCTGAGCCGGCCACAGATTCTGGTATTCGACGGCATCCTGCACAACCTGCATCCGGCGCTCCGGGAAACTCTCTTACGGCGGCTTTGTTCAAAGGACGAACCCTGGTCGGTGATCTTCGTCTCGAACGATCCCAACCTGACTCCGCATGTTGATCGCAGCCTGATCTTGGACTGAGGAGGGTGCTTGTGCGATTAGTCCGGTGGCTATTCTCATTCCGAGCCGGTGTTTCTCAATTGGTCATCAGCCTGCTGATTGCGGGCCTAGGATGGCTGAGCGGGCAGGCCTTGAGCCGCGTCGATCAGGACCTGCGCATCATGTACACGGAATACACTCTCGGCGCGGCGGATCTCGCCCACATTTCCGCGGACGTCATGCGTTATAGGAACACCATTATTCGAGCCCTGGAGGCCGACAGCCAGAAAGAGTTCGAACGAATCACTGAATCCTTGCCGATGCAGCGGGCTCGGATTCAACAAGCCGTGGATCGCTATGCTGCAGCCGGGTTGCGCGTGTCTCGAAGCGGCCGCAGCGAACCGGAGGACATCGAGGCGGTGCGCCGAAGTCTCGATCAGTATTTTTCCGTCGCCAGCACGACCATCCAATTGTTGACGCAAGAATGGTCCGCCTCCACCCCAAGCGAGCGGGAGTCTCTCCGGCGAAAAGCGGAAGAACATGCGTCGGACAACGCGGGTCCCAAGATGATCCAGGTCAGTCTTTCCCTGGACCGGTTGCTGGACACGGTCGCCGATGTGGCGAAAGACATGCGGGATGAAGGCACAAAGGCGATTCAAGACACCAGCCTGATGTTGATCGGCGGCAGCTTCTTCATCGCCTTCCTGAACCTCTTGTTGACGAGAAAACGCGTGGGTCAAGAAACGGATAATGATGCGGCAGCCGGCGCCGACTCAACCGCGAGGGCTTCTTCAGTCTCCCTGCCCTTATCCCCGGACCATCGTGCCCCGGCTCTCGGACCGGAGTAACCCGATCCTGCTCCTCAATTTTCGACCTCGCCCCGTGGTTTCTTTTCGCGGTTCACTGCCCCGAAAAGCCGCTGCTTTTCATCGACCGACAACGGTTTCCAATGCCCGGGGGATAAATCGGCGATCGTGACGTGCATGATTCTGACACGATGCAACGCCGTGACGCGATAACCCAGCGTCCGGCACATGCGCCGAATTTGCCGATTGCGACCTTCGGTGAGAATGATTCGAAACTTGGCGATTCCCAGACGCTCCAACCGGCAGGGCTTCGTCCGGCTCCCGAGGATCACCACCCCCGACGCCATATCGTCCAGGAACTTTTGGTCGTAGGGACGGTCGACGACCACCTCGTATTCTCTCTCGTGGCCGTGTTCCGTGCGTAAAATCTCGTTGACGATGTCGCCGTCGTTCGTGAGCAGGATCAAGCCGGAGGAGTCTTTGTCCAAGCGCCCGATCGGGAAGATCCGTTCAGGATGGCCGATTTCCGCGATGATGTTGCGGGGGACGTGGGCTTCGCTCGTCGTCGTGACGCCTACCGGTTTGTGGTACTTGATGTAGACCGGCGCGATCTCCCAGGCAATCGCCTGGCCGTCTTTCGCGATCACGTCGCTCCGGCCGACTCGATCTCCCAAAACCGCCGTGCGCCCGTTAATCGTGACGCGACCTGATTCCACGAGCCGGTCCGCTTCGCGCCGCGAACAGACGCCGTGTTCAGTGAAGAACTTATTGATGCGGATGGCGTGTGTCACAAGTTCTGGGTTCTGAGTTCGAGGATCGTTTCGGAAACTCAGAACTCAGAAATTTCGCTGCTAGTGCACCCTCCGGCCCGATCTGATGCGACCCAACATGCGATAGATCAAACGCGCGACGCAGAATTGCGGGGCAACAAAGCCCTCGATCGGGGCGATTTCGCTGATGTCCATACCGAGGATTCCCGGACCGTTCGCCAAGGCGGTGACAAGATTCACCGTATCGTACCAGCCGAGCCCGCCCGGCTCCGGAGTCCCGAGTGCCGGGACGAGCGAAGCGTCCAACCCGTCGCAATCGAAGGTGAGATAAACGGGCCCGCTGCAGGCGTTTACCACGTCGGGAATCCAGCGGGCGGCCTTCCCTTCGTATGGCGCGGACGGGTCCAGAAGTTGCGCGGCAAAAAAGGTCGTAATGGTCTTCGTATTCTTGATCCGTTCGACCTCTTCAGGACAGATCGAACGGATCCCTACCTGGACCAACGGTAACCCGTCGTCGACGACTCTGGCCATGACGCTCGCGTGGCTAAAAGGATTGCCTTGATAGGCGTGCCGCAAATCGCCGTGGGCATCGATCTGGACGACGCACAGATTAGGATACTTTTTCGCATGGGCTCTGATGGCTCCCAGAGCGCCGGTGTGTTCTCCAGTCAGCGTCACTAAAAACTTCCCCTTCCCGACATGAGGGCGGACGAACCCCTCGATCGCCTCGACCGCCTGCCCGTCTACACGGCCGTCGAGGTCGAGCGCACGAACGGTCGCGATACCTCCCCATTCCCGATACGGCTCGCACCGAAGCACCTCGTCGTAAAACTCGACCTGATGGGAGGCTTCAATTATGGCGGACGGCCCCTTGTCGGACCCCGGGACGTAGCTGGACGTGTGTTCGTAAGGGGCGGGAAGGACGTAGACCCCGGCCTGGTCAGGATGGCACCAAGGCTCTTCGAGACCGAGAAAGTTATGCTCGTAGCCTTCCCAACCGGAGGGAAGCGTCATCAGTGCGTGCTCACAGAAGTATGAAACCGGCGGACCAGCCGACGAATCCTCTGAAATGAATCAGCGGCGGGACCGCTTCGGAAGGTTTTCCAGAGGGATGAAGACCGCCAGCGCAACGACGGTGGTCCACTTTCCGGGTTTCCCGATCGCCGACTGCGTGATGTTCAGCGTCCGGACTATCTTTCCGGCCATCTTGAACACCTGCTCCCGCTCCTTCCAGGCGATATTGGGGTCGAATTCGACGCCGAGCGTCGTCGCCAGCATCTGCGCGGCCAAGTCTTCGGTGTATTCTCCCGTTTCCTCGTCGGTCTCGCCGTGCGCATGGTGCTCCGATAAGTATCCGTAGGTCCGCCGGTCAGTTGGAATAGCCAGCCCGATCGAGGCCGACACCAGCCTGTTGCGTTCATTGGTTTCCGATCTCGCCATGACGCAGTGGGTGATCTCTCCGGGGTTCAACAGCTTCTCGCCGCGCTTTCTGGGAATGATCTTGCAATTCGGCGGCAGAATCGAAGAGACGCTGACTAGATTGCAGTAGGCCACGCCGGCGCTTCGCAGAGCCTGCTCGAAAGAAGCCAGCTTTTCCCGATGAACGCCGACTCCTCTCGTCAGAAACATGTGCGTAGGGACCATCGTCTCTTCTCCCTTGCTTGGTCCGACCGGCGACGCATCGGACGCTTATTCGCCTAAAGACCGGCTTCGTTTGGAGCAATGAAGCCGCACAAGGCCGCTGTTGTATCAAGAATGCCCGCTGTTCGCAATATCCGGCGCGATTTTCTTATGGCACTTCCGGCCTTCGTGTGGGTCACGGCCGAAGTGGCATGGGGCCGGCGCTGACTTGCTGGAAGGAGCGGGGCCCCACCGAGACTGGTCCGGGAAGGAAAACTGGAACTGACCACGGCACCAGGCTCGCCCGCGAGCCTGGCCACGGGAATTCCAGAAGGGTTCCGCCCGGAGCCGTCCGGAAGGGTCGCTCCGAGAAGCGCAGAAGCGCCAGCCACATGCCCAAGCTTGAGTCCCGTGACCCACGCAAGTTCCTGAAGAGCCTTTCTTATGAAACGGCCGGCGGCCTGAGATTCATGACCAGCAGCCTCGGCTCCGTCATATCTTCCATGGCAGCTTTGACGCCCTCGCGGCCGATCCCCGAATCTTTCACGCCGCCATACGGCATGTGGTCCGCCCGGAATGTCGGAATCTCGTTCGCCAGCACGGCACCGACCTCCAAATGTCGAAACGCGTGGAACACCTTGTCGATGTTCTGGGTGAAGATGCCGGCCTGCAAGCCGAAGTCCGAACTGTTCAGCGCATCCACGGCCTCCTGAAACTGCCGGTACGGCGCGACGGTCACGACGGGGCCGAACACCTCCTGACAGGACACCTTCATGTTCGGCGTCACATTTCCGAGAACGGTCGCCTCCACGACGGACCCCTGACGTTTCCCCCCCAGCAAGACCCGCGCGCCTTGCGAGACGGCTTCTTCGATCCAGGACTCGACGCGATGCGCTGCTTGCTGATCGATCAACGGACCCACCACTGTGGCGCTATCGGTCGGATCCCCGGCCTTCAACCGGGCCACCTGCAACAAGAGCTTGGTCGTAAAAAGATCCGCGACCGACTGGTGAACGAAGATTCGCTGGACGGAGATACAGGTTTGCCCGGCATAGCCGAATCCTCCGACGGCGCAGCGCTGTGTCGCTAACTCGAGATCCGCGTCGGGTTCCACGATCACCCCGGCATTTCCCCCGAGTTCCAGCACCACTTTTTTCTTGCCGCACAAGGCTTTCAACTTCCACCCGACCGCTGCGCTTCCCGTGAAGCTGAGGAGTTTGAAGCGGGGATCCACGACCAGGCTCTCCGCCACCGTATTGTCGCACGGCAACACGTTCAGCCCACCGGGCGGCACGCCTGCATCGAGAGCGATTTCCCCAAGCAACAATGCGGTCAACGGCGTTTGCGGAGCCGGCTTGATCAGGATGGGGTTACCGGCGGCCAGCGCCGGAGCCACCTTATGAGCCACCAGGTTCAACGGAAAATTGAACGGCGTAATTCCAAGAATCGGTCCGATCGGAAATCGCCGCAGGATGCCGAGATGAGTATCCGTCCCCGGCGTCCAATCGAGCGGAATGACTTCACCGGGGATCCGCCGCGCTTCTTCAGCCGCCACCATGAAGGTTTGGACCGCCCGACCGACTTCCCGCTTTGCGTCCGTGATGGGCTTCCCCGATTCCGCCGTCATCAGCTGCGCCACCTCGTCACGGCGGTCGTACAGGGCGCCGGCGATCTTCTGCAGCATCTGATACCGTGCATGCGACGGCAATGCAGCCATCGAGACCGCCGCATCGAGGGTCGATTGAATCGCCGCTTCCGCCTCGGCCCGGCAGGCCAGCGAAACTTCGGCATGCACTTTTCCGGTGAAGGGGTTGTGAACGGGGGCGGATACGTCACCCCGTCGCCACTGGCCTCCGATGAGAAACGGACGTGGTCCCTGCAAGGAGACGCTCCAAGGGTGGAGAAATCAGGGGGCGGTTTCGACGGACGAAGTCGGCAAGGGCTCGACCGCGGCCTGCTCGGCGGCTGAAGCCTTTGCGATCAGTTCCTCGGTGCCCCAATCACGGATCGCTTCAAGCGTGAAGGCTTCATAGGTCGATACCCCGTGGCACGTCGGGCAATCCGGCATGGGAACCTTCCTGCAAAACACTTCGGAGAGACAAGACATGCACACCCAAAACGGCGGTTCGCCCTCCCGGTGAGGAACGGGCCAAAACGATTGTGTGTCAGACATAGGATTGTCCTTTACAAGTACAAATGGATGAACCGACTCACCTCCGCGGCGGGCTACGACGGCGGAGCAGCCCCCAACATGCGATCGATTTCCTCTGCAAACTCCTCAAAAGGGAACGCCCCGGGAATGGCGATCGCGGGATTCTTCTCCGTGGGACCGGCGGCGGTGTACAGGAGGATAAAACCCGGCGTACCGTGGAAACCCCACCGATTCGCCTCCTGACGATCCAGGAAGATCGATTCCAGATGCCGCCGTTCGTCGAAGCATTTTCCGAATTGCGCCTGATCAAGCCCGATCGTCTTCGCAAATCCCTTGTAGACGGTCGATTCAAGACGCCCTCCTTCGGCGAACAACCGGTCGTGCATCGCCCAGTAGCGTCCCTGGGCGCCGGCGCAGCGGGCGGCCACCGCGGCTTCGACTCCCGGCCCGCGATCGGCGCGCGGATAGTCCCGATAGACGAACTTTACTTTTCCCGTATCCACATATTTCGCCTGGAGCCTGGGCCAGGTCTCGCGGAAAAACTTGAGACAGTACCCGCAGGTAAAATCGGAATACTCGATCATCGTGATGGGGGCGTCGGCGCGCCCCCTGATCCGTCCGTCATCGACGATCATTCCTGAAGCGGCCATGGCGGCCTGGCTCCATCCGAGGCAGGCAATGAGCATCCCCACCAACAGGTCGCGAATGCACATCATGATGGTCTCGCCCCGCGCTTCGCTTTCATCCGTTCAAGCAGTCCGACCATGAGCAACGGCCAAACCACTGTCGCGTCGCTCAAGACCTCGGCAAACCGTCCACCCTCTTCAGGAGGCACGAACTTTCCCCAGGAGATGCCTTCTTGATAGGTACAACCGCTCAGCCCGCCCCAATAGTCCGGCTCAGGGCAGATCCGGACGCCGTACTGAAACCGAGGCGGCTTGACGCTGAGGCCCAAGCGCATATTGCTGATCTCGATGTAGGGCCCGACCTGCTGCGACCAATTCCGCGGCACTCCGCCGCCGATGGTGAAAATGCCGAGACGTTTCGCCGACGTCACATGAGTCGTATAGCTGTTGAGATCCTGATAGGGATTAAAGGAAGGAAACGACTTGTTGATGGCATGGAGGATGTCGAGATCGCTTCCCCCTTTGGTTCTTGCGCGAGCCTGATCCACAACGCGCCCCATCGCCCAGGTGCCCACATCCAACCCCATCTCTGAATCCGTGAATGCGGGAATATAGACCGGCACCTTTTTCAGGTATGCGCTCTTCAAAATGCCGGATCCATCGAATTCCTCCGCCAGGGTCTTCCCGAGTTCTCGTGTGAGCATTTCCGACGAGAGCGGTTGTTCGGGATCAATCCGCTTCATCGTCTGAGCCACGACGTGCTCGACATAATTCAAATTTGCTTCCATTTCCAAGGTGTCGTAGACCCGGTTGTACCCTTTTTTGAACAATTCCTCGTCGCTCATGGAATGCGGAACGCGGTAATGCGTCTTGCCGACCGATTCGCTCAGTCCGTGGGCGATTAACGCTCCGGTCGAGACGACGCACTGCACCATCCCATGATCGATCATCGAGCTGATGATCTTACCCATCTTGGCGATCGTCATGGCGCCGGACAGCGTCATGACCACGGAGCAATCAGGGTCGTTGATCATTGCCCACAGCACCTCGTAGGCTTCGCCGAGGCGACGTCCCCCGAATGCCGTCTTACGCATGGCCGCTAAAAGCGCGTCGAAGGATGTGATTGTTTCAGGATCGAGAGACTCGAGGGCTTCGAAGCCGTCTTTCCCCCCGTCTCGATATTCTCGAGCGCCCATGACAGCATCTACCTTGTTCGGACTTTGAAAGACACGTAGCGCGAATCTCTTATACACAACCGATGCCAGAGGCGTCAACGAAAGGGGGGGCGAATACGCCTGCATCGATCACGGTCGAACGCTTGGCAGAACCGGCGGCGCACGAAATTGCCGAAAGGGTTATTCGTCCGCATCAACTACAAAAACAAGTACGGCCTAAGCCGGCCAACGCGTGGAAGCCGGAAGCCGACACTGGAAAGGCATCTCAGCCTGCTCAATGAAGAGAGGCTTCGCCTGAATGGCGGGCGGCACGAGCAAGCTTGGTTTGGTGGTCCCAACGGGATTTGAACCCGTGTCTGAGCCTTGAGAGGGCTCCGTCCTAGGCCAGGCTAGACGATGGGACCGAGGCGGTCGTCAGCAGCAAGGTGGCGACTCTACCACAGGGCTTGAGGGAGCTTCAACGCACAGGAGAAGCACAAACACAGTGATGTTATTCGGCGCACAGCAGGAGCAAGGGGAGAGATTTTCACTGGTGGGTTTTATCCGGCGCCGACAATCTCATAAATCCCTAAAGAGGCGCCGGCACGCGCAAGCGAGGTTTGGTCCACAACGGGATCCGAACCCATCTGATCCTTGAGAGGGCTCGTCCACGCGCGCATTGTTCATGGGGATTCGTGACGAAACCGTCGAGATGCCAAGCGAGACGGGCACGCGGAGGCGCGAAGGAGGGAGGCGTACTTGATTCAGTACGTTGACCGACTGAGCGGCGAGCATGCCCGCTTGCGTGCTAGGTCTTGCGCGCAGGCTTGTCGCAGCGGCATCTCGGCGGTTGCAGTAGAAGCCATCATGGACAATGCGCGCGAAGCCAGGCTAGACGATGGGACCAAAGTGGGTCTTCAGCGGCAAGTCGGCTATCGCAGCGCAGGGACTCTAGCACAGGGCTCAAGAAGGGTTCAACGCGGCCGGAGGAGTTTTTCCGGCAGCCCAATGATGAGGGCTACGCGCGAATAGCAGCCGGTAGACTCGGGCAGGGCTTGGTTCACATCGGGTCAAACCCGGCAAATCCTTGCCTAGGTTCTCTTCATTTCTTTTCACCCGCGACCACCGTTCTTGAAACCCAGATTCCCCTTTTGATAGAACGGCTTGACAGGGCCGTGCACTTGGCCTAACTTGCGGATCACTGGCTTTCCAGTGTCACGGCCGTTTCTCTACCACGCGCGAACAAGAGCAGGAATCCGTCGCAATGAATGATTCGTCCTATGCCGATACCGATACGATGGGGCTCGACGACTCCGCCGAGATCGTCGAGGAGGAAAAACCCGAACAGGGGCTCGAACTCCACGTCGGCTCGAACGTCTTTCGCACCACCAACGGCGTCGTGAAACTCCAGGGGAAGGAGCAGATTTTTTTGGAAGTCCGCCCTGATCCGCCAGTCTTGTTGCTGACCATGGACCTCTACGACGAAGAGGGCCGCCGTGTGGGGCATCTTAGGAGGAACAGCCTGTCCACCAGCTCAGCGGGACGATTCGCGGTATCGACCACCGTTACTCCCGACGCCACGATAGAAGACCCCATGACAGTCGTCGTCTCTGATCATCAGACCGGCCAGACCGTGATGGAGGTCTATCTTTTCCAAAAACGGAAGATCCGAATCACGACAGGTCAGTTTTATACCCACAAGGGTGAACTCGTTACCATCAGCCCTCACTATTGCCGAGTCGGAAAAACGCTGACTCGGTTCGGCGACGTCACGGAGAGCCGAGGCGGCGCCGCAGTGATCGCATAGCCTGAGGCGTTCGGCTACTCGCTTGACCATCAATCCCACTTACGGTCGGCGGCTCAACGCCGTAATCCGTCCATCCATCGATCTCCGTAAGCTGGTGCTCGGGAAAACATTCCCTTTTGACAAGCCGCCGGACTTCCGTACAATGGTGATCATGTCGGATCTGGTGAAACCCAGCGTGCAAGCGTTCCTCGTATGCGACCAAGTAATCGAGGACAGCGCGACGAAAAAGAAGAGCCTGATCGGCCTGTTTACCCACCTCCAGGCGGTCGCCTTTCCGTTCCAGCATCAACAGATGGGACTGTACTTCTGCCTTACCGACGCGGAAGGAACCTATCATTTCGACATTGACCTGATCTATCTCAACACCGAACAACTGGTGTGCCGGGCCACACTCCCCAACATCGTGATCGGAGATCGGCTGCAGATTTCCGATTTCGGCATCAACATTCCCCTGCTGATTTTCCCCGCCCCCGGCCGCTATGAGTTTCGCCTACGGATGGAAGGGCACCTCATCGCGCAAAAAGACTTCAACGTCATGCAAATGTCCACGCCCCAAGCCGCCTGATCACCCGACACCGCTGCGCTGAGGCCTTCTCCACTATACCGTTCTTGTGGTAGAACACTTCCGAAGGTCCCACACTTCTCTCCGGCGGAGCATCGAACGAACCGTGTCGGAAGACAACAGTGCGTCGAATTTCATCCGCGACATCGTGCTCGCGGATCTGGCAGCCGGGAAACACGACGGAAAGGTCGTGACGCGCTTCCCCCCTGAACCAAACGGCTACCTTCATATCGGCCATGCCAAATCGATCTGTCTGAATTTTGGACTTGCGCAGGACGCCCCCGGAGGCGCGTGCCATCTCCGCTTCGACGACACCAACCCGACCACGGAAGATCCGGAGTACGTCCAATCGATCCAAGACGACGTCCGGTGGTTGGGATTCGATTGGAAGGACAAACTGTTCTACGCATCGGACTATTTCCAGACGCTTTACGACGTCGCGGAACGGCTGATTCACAAAGGGAAGGCCTATGTCGATAGCCTGACGGCGGACGAGATGCGCGCCTATCGCGGCAGTCTGACCGATCCGGGAAGGAACAGCCCTCACCGCGACCGGTCCGTCCAGGAAAATTTGGATCTGTTCCGGCGCATGAAAGCGGGCGAATTTCCGGACGGCGCGCACGTCTTACGCGCCAAGATCGACATGGCCTCGCCGAATATCAACTTGCGTGATCCGGTGCTCTATCGAATCCGACATGCCGCTCATTACCGGACCGGATCAACCTGGTGTGTTTACCCCTCTTACGACTATGCCCATCCGCTTTCGGACGCCATCGAGGGAATCACGCACTCGATCTGCACGTTGGAGTTCGAAGACCATCGGCCGCTCTACGACTGGATCGTGGCCGAATCCGAGCTCCCGCATCGTCCGCGCCAGATTGAGTTCGCCAGACTCAACATCGGCCAGACCGTGATGAGCAAACGGAGACTCCTCGAGTTGGTGGAGAGGAAGCTCGTGGCCGGATGGGACGACCCCCGTCTCCCCACGATCAAGGGCTTGCGGCGGCGAGGCTTCACTCCCGAAGCCATCAGAGCGTTTTGCGAACACATCGGCGTAGCCAAACGGGATGCCGTCGTCGAAATGCAGTTACTGGAGCATTTCGTTCGGGAGGACTTGAATCGCCGCGCGCCGCGAGTGATGGCAGTCCTGAAGCCGCTGAAAGTGGTCATCGAGAATTATCCCGAGGGCGTTACGGAACAGGTGGAGGCGGTCAATAACCCCGAAGAGCCGTCGGCGGGAACCAGACGGGTTCCGTTCTCCCGCACCCTGTATATCGAGCAGGACGACTTCCTTGAAGATCCTCCCAAGCAGTTTTTCCGCTTGGCTCCTGGACGAGAGGTTCGCCTGCGGTACGCCTATATCATCAAGTGCGTCGACGCCAAGAAAGACCCGGACACCGGACTTGTGACCCAACTGCATTGCACCTATGATCCCGACACGAAGAGCGGGGCGGCGCAGGCTCAGCGGAAGGTCAAAGCGACCATTCACTGGGTCTCCGTGCCTCAGGCCGTGGATGCGGAGGTCAGGCTGTACAATCCGCTGCTGAAAGCCGAACTCTCCAAGATTCCTCCGGACCACGATTGGACGACTTACCTCAATCCAGATTCCCTGGTGCGCCTCACGGATTGTAAGATCGAGCCGACCTTATCTCGCCCGCGCCCCGGCGCGCGGTACCAGTTCGAGCGACTCGGCTACTTTTGCGTCGACCCGGACTCAGAGTCCGGGAAACCGGTCTTCAACCGTACCGTGCCGCTCAAGGACGCCTGGGCGAAGATCGAAAAAGGGGCCTCTTCGAGATAATCCCCCCCACCCGGCGGGTCGGTTCCCTTCGTTAAAATCTCGCCTTTTCTTTACGAGCCATGCCGGTTTGTTACACTGGGACAAGCCGGATCCCCGCTCTCTTTTTCAGGAGACGATCATGATCGAATGTCGCCAATTCCCGCGAATCCCCGTTGATCTCCAGGTCTACTTCTCGACGACCGGCAATACGATGATCCGCGAAGGGACCATGTTCGACCTTTCGGCCGGAGGCTGCGCGGTCGCCAGCACCACTTCCGTCCAATCGGGCTCCGCCGTGCGCATTTTGATTCGCGCCACCGATCTCGGTTCTCCGATTACCATCGAATCGGCGGCGGTGAGGTGGAGCGAACACGGAGAATTCGGCGTGGAATTCGTCGGCGTCTCGGAGTTGGATCAGAATCGATTGCACCGTCTGCTACAGGCCTCGACGAGCCATCAGATCCGTCCCAGCTGACGACCCCTTCCCCATTCTGTGGTAGACTTTCGGGCATGAGCTGTCCTTTGTGCCGTCAACCCGCGAACTGGCACGGCAACCCCTGGCGCCCGTTTTGTTCCGAGCGCTGCCAGCTCACCGACCTCGGCACCTGGGCCATGGAACAATACCGCGTTCCGGGACCGGGGCTCAGCATGGAACTGCCGACCCGGGCCGATAATGAGGGCACGGCGGACGGCCTCCCGGTTGACCCGCAGTAACCCGCGCTCGAAGCCCTGATACTCTCAGCTTCATCATTCCCCGATTCAACGAAGGTGCTGCCAAAAAGCAATTGGCAAACCTGCGGTTTCTTGATACGGTTCCTTCCCCACCACTCACTAAGGAGCCGATATGCTGCCCACCAAAGGCTATGCAGCGCTCACGGAGAAAGCTCCGCTACAGCCCTTCACGTTCGAGCGGCGGGAAGTCGGTCCTCATGACGTGTTGATCACGATCTCGCACTGCGGCATCTGCCATTCAGACATTCACCAGGCGCGAAACGAGTGGGGCGGATCCCTGTTCCCGATGGTGCCGGGCCACGAGATCGTCGGGACGGTGGCCCGTGTCGGCGCCGGCGTCAAGCGATTTCATAGCGGCGATCGAGTGGGAGTGGGTTGTTTTGTTGATTCCTGCCGCACCTGTGCCGCCTGCCGCGAGGGGCTCGACCAATACTGTGAAAGCGGAGCTCTCTGGACCTACAGCGCAAAAGACCGTGCCGGTCGAATCACTCAGGGCGGCTATTCAACCCAGATCGTCGTGGACGAGAATTACGTGCTCCGCATTCCTTCGGCTCTTTCACCGGCCGGCGCGGCGCCGCTGCTCTGCGCCGGCATTACGACCTATTCTCCTCTGCGCCATTGGGGAATCGGCCGATACCACAAATTGGCCGTAGTGGGGTTGGGCGGACTCGGCCATATGGCGGTGAAGATCGCCAAGGCTCTCGGAACGGAGGTCACGGTACTCAGTACCTCTGGGAGCAAGCGCCATGATGCCGAGCGTTTGGGCGCCCATGACTTTGCGGTCACATCGGATCCGACCACCTTCTCGACGAGACAGCGTCACTTCGACTTTGTGTTGGATACGGTATCGGCCCCGCATGACTACAACGCCTACGTGAACCTGCTCAAGACGGACGGCACGATGATTCTCGTCGGCGCGCCGGACCAACCGGCTCTCCTGGCGCCGTTCCCCCTTATTCTGAATCGCCGCAGAATAGCCGGCTCCGTGATCGGCGGAATCCGAGAAACCCAAGAGATGCTCGATTTCTGCGCCGAGCATCGGATCGAGTCCGATGTCGAAGTGATTCCGATCCAGCAGGTAAACGAGGCCTATGAACGCGTCGTCAAAGGCGACGTGCGGTTCCGCTTCGTGATCGATCTGGCCTCATTGAAGCAGTCGGCAGCCTGACCAAGCGGGCGAGAACAAGGCAGCTGGAGTTTTCAGCTTTCTTTCGGGAAAGTGGCTGGGGGACTAGGAATCGAACCTAGGTAGCCGGCTCCAAAGGCCGGCG
>JBBILH010000030.1:0-37471 GCA_037445005.1 Nitrospira sp. | reverse complement strand
GCTCATTTCCCCCGCCGATGTTGTAGATCTGACCCGGCTCGCCGTGAAAGAACGCTCGTTCAATTCCGGCGCAGTGATCTTGCACGGCCAGC
This sequence comes from Nitrospira sp., assembly GCA_037445005.1. Lineage (GTDB taxonomy): Bacteria > Nitrospirota > Nitrospiria > Nitrospirales > Nitrospiraceae > Nitrospira_C. The sequence goes on along the minus strand of JBBILH010000030.1, from coordinate 37,379 downwards.
CAGTCCCGGCGTTGCTTCCCGTCTCCGTAGAGCGGGAGCGGCTCATCGTCGATGGCGTTCGTCACGAACAGCGGAATGAATTTTTCAGGATATTGGTTCGGACCGTAGGTATTACTTCCTCTGGTCACCATGACGGGAAACCCGTACGTCGTCCAGTAGCTGAGGACGAGCAGATCGCCGCCGGCCTTGCTCGCTGAATAGGGACTGCGCGGAGCCAGCCGGTCCTCTTCGGTTGAATGACCCGCCTCGATGCTGCCGTACACTTCGTCGGTGCTGACCTGCAAGAATCGCTTTACGCCGGCGCGACGCGCAGCCTCAAGCAACACACCGGTTCCGACGACGTCCGTCCTGGCAAAGGCGCCCGGATCAAGGATCGACCGGTCGACGTGAGTCTCGGCCGCGCAATTGATGATGCCCTCGATCCGATGGTCGCTGACCAACGATTCCACCAGCGGCTGGTCCGCAATGTCGCCATGGACAAACTCATAGCGCGGATGGGCGTCGAGGTCCATCACGTTGGCCGGATTGCCGGAATACTTGAGCGCGTCGAGATTCACCACCTCATGACCGCCCTGAACGATCAGTCGGCGGACCAGATGGGAACCGATGAATCCGGCACCGCCCGTCACGAGGATTTTCATAGGCTGAGATTAAGGCTGAGGTTAAGTGAGAGACCGCGTACGGAGCGATCATACCAAAGCAATGAGTTCGTGCCAAAGATATTGCATCTCGTCTATAAGCCGATCACAATCCGTACCCTTGAAGTATCCGACTCGCCGGCCGTAACTGAGACGGCTCCGGTCTTAGCCAAAGACCTCCGTAAGGCATGGTAAAAGTTCAACCCGTCCTTCGTATGATGTAACCAAATCCCTCGCCACGTTCCCTGTCACCGACAGTACCGCTCGTCTCATACGTGGCATGAGTCTGTAGTCTTCCTTCCGCGACAATAGATCCGCTCGACATTTCCCATTCCTTTACTCTAAACCGGCACCTCTTCAATTGAGCTGTTCTCCACGACTGTAAAACTATTACGCCCTGAGTAGCCTTAACCTCGGCCTCAACCTAGACCTTAATCTTATTTGCGCCGGTCCGGCAGACCAACTGATTGGCCATGAACAAGGACTCGACCGTGCCGGCGTCCGTCCACCAGCCTTCCAAAATGTTCCATGTCAGGGTTCCGGACGCAATGTAGGCGTTGTTGACATCGGTGATTTCCAACTCGCCGCGGCGGGACGGCTTGAGGGTCTTGATGATGTCGAACACGGCTGCGTCATAGAAATAGATGCCGGTGACGGCGTATGACGACTTCGGATCGACAGGTTTTTCCTCGATCCTCACCACACGGTCGCCTTCGAGGACCGGCACTCCGAACCGTTGCGGATCTTTGACGTCTTTCAAGAGAATCTTGGCGCCCCGCTCCTGTTTCCTGAATGAATCGGCGGCGGCAAGGACATTGCCTTCGATGATGTTGTCTCCCAGTATGACGCAGACCGGCCCGCCGTCCGCAAAATGCTCCGCAAGCCGCAATGCGTCGGCGATCCCGCCTTCCCCTTCCTGATAGGTGTAGTTGAGCCGCTTGAGCCCGAACTCCTTCCCGTTGCCGAGAAGTTTGAGGAAATCGCCCGCGCTGTTTCCACCCGTGACGATCATGACCTCCTCGATTCCCGCATTGGCCAACGTCTGAATCGGGTAGTAAATCATCGGCCGGTCATACACCGGCAGCAGATGTTTGTTCGTAACCTTGGTCATCGGCAGCAACCGCGAGCCGAGACCGCCTGCCAGCACCACTCCTCTCATCGTCCGACCTCTTTCGTCATCCGGCCTCGTTCACCGGCCTGGGAAGGCTGTATTCTCATCCTTTCTCGGCATGGACACCAGAAAAATCGATGGAAGAGTCGCCTGCTGAACCGAACCCTGAGTCGCCCCTAGCTCTCATGTTTCATGACGGTTCGTCGAGAAATCGTGCGGTCGCCGAGCGAGACGGGCACGCGGAGCCCCCCACCGGCGCGCCTGCCCGCTAATCCAAGCTTGCTCGCGCCGCCGCGTTCGATCGACTCGCGGGGGAGGGGTCTTTTGCCTTCGACTCCGCAGCGAAGCTTGTCGCAGCGGCGCATCGGCGGTTGTTGCAGAAGCGTCCATGATAATGCAGGCTAGTACGCGTGCTTATGGATCAGCCCTTTCCATAGCGTCAGCAGCATGATCTTCAAATCCAGCCACAACGACCAATGCTCGATGTAGTACAGATCGTGCTCGATTCGCTTCTCCAACGAGGTGTCCCCACGCCACCCGTTCACCTGAGCCCACCCCGTAATCCCCGCTTTCATCTTGTGCTTGAGCATGTAGAGCGGAATTTGTTTCCTGACCTCCTCGACCACCCAGGAACGCTCCGGGCGGGGGCCGACGATGCTCATGTCTCCCATCAACACGTTCCAGAACTGGGGCAATTCATCCAGGCTCGTGCGGCGCAGAAATCGCCCGACGGACGTCACGCGAGGGTCGTCTTTAGGAGTCAGCAGCACCGTGTCACCGGGCTGATCGATCTGCATGGTCCTAAACTTCAGCATGATGAACGATTTCCCGTCCAGCCCCGTCCGTTCCTGCCGATAGAAAATCGGACCGGGCGAGGTCAATCGAATCAGCAGCGCGAGAGTCGCCATGAGAGGGCTCATGATCACCAGCGCCGCCGCGGCCCCGACGATGTCGGTCGTTCGTTTCAGCACGATGTTCCATCCGTAGAGAGGCGAACCCTGGAGCGTGATGATCGGAAGCCCGTCGAACATTTCGGCTTCTGCGCGCAAGGTAATGAATTCATAAATCGAAGGGACGACTTTTACTTCGAGCGTGGTGGTGGCAAGGAAGCTCAACAGCTTTTCCGCCTGCTGCTCGGCCTCCGGCGGCAGACAGAGAAAGACAATGTCGAGGCCGGGTGCGTATTTCTCCAGATCGCCATACAAGCCGATCACCTCGAATCCCTCATATGAACGCCCGACCTTTTCGGCATGCCGGGTGAGATATCCGTGAATCGTGATGCCATACTCGGGATGTAGATGCAGGGAACGGACCACTCGCTGGCCGAGCTTTCCGGCGCCGACGATCACGCAATGCCGCAAGTTGTGTCCGCGACGCCTGATGAAACGGAGCCCCTCCCTGAAGATCATCCGCGAACAGGCGAGCGCCATGAGATTCAAGAACCAAAAATACAGAAACACGAGTCGGGAATACTCGAACTGGCGGAGAAAAAAGGTCAGCGTCACAAGAATCAGCACCGAAAGGGTATTTGCCTTTGCGATGTCGAATACCTCGGCGAGGTGCGAGCCCATCCGCCTGGGGCGATAAAGATTGAACGCCCTGAAGGAAATCCCCCAAACCACGACAATGGGAAGAAGCAACGTCAGATACAGCTGCAAGGGAGGCTCCCCCGTCTCGATCGGAGAATGACTCTCCAGGAAGCGGATGTAGTACGCCCCCAACCAGCAGAGGCAGATAACGGCCAGATCGAAGATGAAGAGGAGACTCTGCAGAAACTGGGCGTGCCGTTTCAGCATAGAGGGTGGATCATACCAGGGAGAGAAACCTCGATCGAGCCCCGCACCGTCTTACTCATGCATCGCGGCCGCATGGGGGGACTTACCGAGCGGACGCAGGCCTCCCGCCAGCACTGCTGCCGTCTGGACGAGGGCGCGCGGGATCAGAAAGGCCGGGCTGAAGAAGGTCGCTTTCCAATCCTTCGGAAAGGATGTGACCATGAACGGCAACATGCAGACGATCACTCCCAACCATGCCGCGGCCGCCACCCATTTCCAAACGGGCGGCTCAAGCCACGCTAGTCCCAGCGCCGTCAACCCGGCCGGCACCATGACCATCTGAAGTTTCTGTGTCAGGGGCGTATAAGAATCGTTCATGACCCTGTCCGGATACCGCCGCATCACGACGGCCCCCCAATACGCATACTTGAACTTTCTCTTTAAGAAGTCGGTCCAACCGACTGGATGTCTGTGATAAACGTAGGCGTTTGGATTAAAGACCAGCCGGTGCCCCTTCGCGGCGAGCCGGAACGATAGATCGATGTCCTCGGTCGATGCCACGGGGAAACCCGTGTCAAATCCACCGGCCCCCAGAAAGATATCTCGGCGGTACCCGGCGGAATACGTATCGATGAACGCAATGGTGCTATGCCGCTTCATCCGCTCATACTTGAACTCGAATTCGAGCTGGACGAACCGCGCGGTCAGTTCGCGCTGTCTTGTCCGATAGGTTCCCTTGACGCCGGCGACCGCCAAGTCGCGGGTGAAACTCCCGACCATTTCAGAGACCCAGGTTTCGCCGGGAACACAGTCGGCGTCCGTGAAGAGGACGATTTCTCCCGCCGCTTCCCTCGCTCCGCGATTTCTGGCCGCGGCAGGACCGGCATTGCGAGGCTGAGAGAGCAATCGGACGCCGGAAAAGCCCGAGACGATCTGGGCGGTCTTGTCCCGGGACGCGTCATCGACCACGACGATTTCCAATTGGTGGCCATGAGCTTTCTGAGCCAACAGACTGTTCAGGCAGGCGGCTATCGTGTCCTGACCGTTGTATACCGGCACGACCACCGATACGTTCATGAGGAGTTCCCACCCGCCGTCGAACTGATTTGCGCCTCGGCGGATCTGTTACGGAGAAACCGAGGCCGTTTCTTTTTCCTGCTAGGAGGACGCGAGAGGCAGTTCGAATTCGGTCCGCTTTAAGATGCCGTCGCACATGATGTCCAACGCCTGGTGCCGGCCCGGACGCAATTGGTCGAGCTGATCGAAGGCCAGTCGCGGGCGGGCTTCCTTGGGTTCCGTCAGCACCGTCATCGGCAACGTCCGGCGCAAGAAGAACAGATGGGCGTACCGCAAGGCCAACTCCACCTGTTTGTCCTGAGCGATCATTCGCTCGCCGTCCATCAGGGAGGCCAGTGTGGTCTCGAAGTCCCGCCGGCTGCTGATGTCGTAAGTGAAGCCCTTCCCGCCGTAGTGAGCTGAGCCGGCGACGATCACCGGCGTTCCCTTGACGGCCATTTCCAGCCCCACGGTGGAGGCGTAGACACAGCCGACCGTCGCCATGTTCATCAGTGCGTAGGAGTCTATGGGTTCCTCCGGCTGTACTACCCGTACATTATCCGAGATCGCGATGTCTTGCCGCTTGACCCAGTCGGCCACTCTGTCGAACGATTCTCGACCCGGCACCTGCGTTTCGGCCGGGTGAACCCGGATGACGAGCCGCCATTGGGGACGGCGCTTAAAGATGGCCAGAATTTCTCCCAGCCAGTCCATCATGCCGTCGAACGCCACGTCACGGTCCTGCATGGCCGTGTCCCACCCCACGTTGGTGAACAGCACCGCCAGCGGCCGACGCTCTTCGCTCAAACCGAGTTGCTCGGCGATCTTGCGCTCCCGCGACTCCTTGGCCGTCCAGTAGGTCTCGACCATCTGTTCCCCGCGAAACCGGCGCTGCATGACGTTCAAGATGGTATCGCGCTGGCTTTCGGTCAGCGGCACATCTTTCACGCCGGCCCAACTTCCCGTGATGTCGTATCGCGGAGCCGAGACTTCGTGCGAAAGAAAGACGGTCCCCGCATCGCGGCCTCGCTCGAAAAACACGCACCGGCAACCTTTCCGTTGAGCCACGGCCCAAGTGATGCGTTCCTCCATAAACAGGCCGTTCAGCATGAGGACCACGTCCGGCTTAAAGTCATCGATGATCCGTTCAATCGCCCCCGCCCATCGGACCCCGCCGCGAATGAACCCGCTCAAGACCGATCGTCCATTCTCATGCTCGGCGATGTGGTGGGAACGAAGTCTCCAGCGGGTGGGCGCAACGGCGAACGGACCGATCGGCAATCCTTTCCAGATGAATTTCTTGAGCCCCTCGACGGTCAGCGGCCCCAGCTCCTCTGTCAAACGGGCGTCTCCCTCTTCGTCGTGGAAATCGGCCAGGCGATACATCGGAATTCCTGAGAGCCCGCACAAATCGGCCACGTAGGCGGTGCAGCGGGCGCAACGGGGAAATGTCTCCCGTTCGGCCCAAGTCACTTCGCACACCGGCATGAGACCCCCGCACGTCGCCACGGCGCAACGGGCCCCTCGAAGCCCCAAGGCCAAAGCCAAACCCGCTTGAAACGTCGCATGCGTCCGGAAATTTCTGGGAATGACCAGGAGGACGCGCGGGCCGTGTGCATCGAACGATGGAGCCTCCGCCCCCGGACGGTCCAGGCGAGCAAAGTCCTGAAGCTCAGCCCCGATGGTCCCATGCACTCCGACGGCCGAAAGCAGGCGATGAGCCGCCACGATGGGGAAGCCTTGGTAGAGAGCATGGACCAGCCTGCTGCCCCACGCCCATCTGGAAAGACCCGCCGACGTCACCAGCAGCTCCTTCCCCCGTCGACTACGAGAGTAGTTCCGGTCATATAGGATGAGGCGTCCGAGGAAAGAAAGACCAACGCCCCTTTGTATTCATCCCGCCGGGCCATCCGACCCATCGGGATGAGCGACGACAGTTTCTGGACGAAGTCCGGAGGCTGATCGGTCCGGACTCCACCCGGCGCCAGCGCGTTCACCCGAATTCCCTTGTCCGCCCAGTAGGTGGCCAAGTAGCGGGTCAACCCGATGAGTCCGTGCTTGATCACGGAATAGGTGACCGGCTTCACCGGTTGTGCGTCCTCTCCCAAACCCGGCTTCTTGTAGATCCGCTGATCCGGCGCAATCAGACCAAGGTCCGAGGAGATATTCACGACGACGCCCGATTGCCTTCGGACCATCTCCGATCCGAATACCTGGGCGCACAGCATGGCTCCCGTCAAACCTACTGCAAGCTCTTGCTCCCAACGACCGAGGGGAAAATGCTCAAACCGCGTACCCTCGACCGTCCCTTCGGCTTTCACCTTCGAATCGATCGCCGCGTTGTTTACCAAGACATCGATCTTGCCGTGGCGCGCGAGAATCCGACGGCACGCTGCATCCAGCGAGTTCCGTTTCGTAACATCCCCTTCCACGACCAGAGGATCGAGTCCGAATCGCGCATTCAACCGCCCCGCTACCTCTTCTGCTTGCGCAGCCCGGAGATCCAAGAGCACGGGAATACCTCCCGCTTCGGCAATCGCTTCCGCGTGCATCTCTCCCAACAGGCCGGCCGCCCCCGTGATGACGACCACGCGGTCATGAAGCTGCCATGGCGATGATGGGGACGCCGTCATGATCGTTTTACCACGTTCGCACCTGACCTCCATCCACCACCACGCAGGCCCCGGTCATGAACGACGCGCGGGACGAACAGATGAATGCCACCGTGTCGGCGACTTCCTCGGGCGTGCCGAACCGCTTCATCGGCACTTCGGATCGGATATACCGGTCTACCCCGGCGGCGTCATCGCGTCTCTTGCGGTCCCAGACACCTCCCTCGAAGCAGATGTTGCCGGGAGCCACCAGGTTGACCCTGACATTGTGCGGAGCGAGCTCGCGCGAAAGCGACTTGTTCAACGCCATCAAGCCGGCCTTTGCGCTCGCGTAAGGAATCGGAGCCGGACCGGCCTCCAACCCGGCAATCGACCCGATCAACGCGATGCTGCCGCCGCCGCGTTGGCGCATCAACGGCACGGCTTTCGAAACGATAATGGAAGAGGCGACGAGATTCGTCGAAAGAAGCCCCTTCCACGCCTCGGCATCCAAATCCCAACCTACCTTGCCGCGCCCCGATCCCACGTTTGCCACCAGCACGTCCAGCCGTCCCCACCGGAGGCGCACCGCCTCGATACAACCTTCCACGACGCGGTCCTCTGTCAGGTCTCCGACAAAGCTCGCCACGCGGTCGGCTCCCCAGTCCTTGCCGAACGCCCCGACGGTGTCGGCCAGCGTCGCTTCATCCCTTCCGGTCACCATCACGAATGCGCCTTCCCGCAACAAGGCCGCCGCGACCGCCCGGCCGATCCCTCTGCTCGAGCCGGTCACACAAGCCACCTTGTCTTGTAATCCCAGGTCCATCGTTCGATGAGCGGCGTTACGTCCAGTAGCGCTGCAGATAGGCGCGCACCTGATCCCGATAGCGTACCGCCGCTCCGACGTCGTCGGGATCCCGCGCCGTCTGCAGGATGAACGGCCCCTGATACCGGACTTTCGCCAACGTCGAGAAGATCGCGGGAAAATCCGCGTGCCCTGTGCCGAGCGGCACCGTGGTACCTCCCAACAGACGGTCCTTGATATGGATGTTCCCGATCAACGGACCCAGCGTCGTCAGCTCCTCTACCGGTTCGAATCCAAGAGACGCGCTGTTTCCCGAATCGAAGTTCGCGCGGACCAGGGGATGGCGAAATCGCTCCAAAAACTCTCGGAATTCTCCCGGAGGCATCGAAGTCTCGAAGTCGATCTCCACGCCCCGCCGCTCCGCCAAAGACAACACGGCCGTCACACTGTCCTGAAGCAGGCGTTTCTCTTCCTCCGTGCGGATCGAGGCGTCGTCGACGCAGGGAATTTCCACCCGCTGCGCCCCGATTTCCGCGGCCGCCTCGATGAGAAGACGAAGCATCGCCTGGCTCGCTTCACGCTGGGCGGACGTGCACCGGAAGAACGGGCGGTCCATGAAGTAGTCGGCGCACACGGCCGAGACCGGGACGTGAGTCCGCTGAATCAACTCCTTGATCTCGGCCCGGCCGGCCGGCGAGAAGAGCGGGTTCTCCTCGTGGTTGTCGGCCTCAAAAATGAACTCGATCGACGCAAAACCATGCTCGCGGGCGAGCGGGAATTCGTCCCGCCAGCGCAACGAGGGAAAGGCCTGAATCCGCCCCGCTATCTGAGGAACAAGTCGTCCCTGCATGAACCCGATTTCGTGCATCGCATCCTCGTGCTACCGAACAGTCCAGCCGCCGTCCACCGACAGAGATTGTCCCGTCATATAGCGGGCGGCGTCCGAGGCCAAAAACACGATCGCGCCTTTCAAATCCTGCGGGTGTCCGTATCGCCTCAACAGCGTGCGGTCGCTCAAGCGTTGGAGGAACTCCTCGTTGCGCGGCGCATTATACGAATCCCCGCCGACGTTGGGGAACGCGCCGGGCAATAACGCGTTGCAACGGACTCCATGTTCGCCGTAGAACGCGGCAGTGTAGCGCGTCAACGCCAAGACGGCCGCTTTCGTCGCGCTGTACGTCGGGGGGTTGAAGATCGCCGTCCCTTCGTACATGGCAGGGTCCGGGCTCACCAGGCCGTACATCGAGCTGATGTTGATGATCGCTCCGCACTTCTTGGCCGCCATCGATTCCGCCACGACTTGCGTCGCCAAGACGTGCCAATACACGCCGGACTCCAACGCGCGCATCCATTGGTGCTTCGACAATGCTTCAAATCGACCGGAAGGATCATTGAACCCCGTTTCCTTGCTGAACTCAAAGGCGTTATTGACCAAGATATCGACGCCCGTAGGCGTTCCCGCCAGATTCTTTAATGACTCCCGGAAGGCCTCGGTGTCATAGAAGTCGACGGCGACCGCCGCCACTTTTTCCTCTCCAAAGCGGGGGGTCAACTGCCGGGTTACCCGAAGCAGCTTGTCTCCGCGTCCCATCAACACCACCCGGGCGCCGGCTTCGAGCAACGCTTCGGTAAAAACTCGCCCCAGATATCCGGCGGCTCCCGTCACGACGGCGGTCTTGCCGTCGAGCGAAAACTGCTGTCGAACCCCGGAACGGTTCCCCCCGCTCATCGGCCTTTCTCCCGATGTCGGATCAGGTCGCACACTTCACGGACCGCACCGTCTCCTCCTCGGCGGCGCAACACGATCGACGCGGTCCGCGCCAGCGATGGATCCGCATCGGCCACGACGATCGCGCATCCGACCGCGTTCAGACAGGCCTGGTCGTTGAGATCGTTTCCGACGTAAACGATCGAGGAAAGCGGGATTCGGCGTTCATCCGCGTAGTGCTTCAACGCCTCCAACTTGTCGGAAATGTTCTGGCGGCACTCCAATTGAAGCTTCCGGCATCGGGCGGCCACTACGGCGTTGCGTTCGGTCGACAGCACGAGCAAAGGAATTCCTGTTTGCCTCAGATAGTCCAGACCCAACCCATCCGCCCGGTTACAGGACACCGATTCCGTTCCATCCTCCGAAACGAGCACATGGTTGTCGGTAAAGACGCCGTCGAAGTCGAAGACGACCGCGCCGATCGGATCGGGAAGTCCGGCGGCCTGCGTCTGCCGCTGACGCCGGCGAAGTATCCAATCGCATAACTCGATGTCTTCCTCCGAATCGACCTGAAAGGAACTCCAATAGTCCATCTCATAGACCGCGATTTTCCCACCGAGCCGATTGCCGGTCGTTCGAAGTATCGATGGGCGGAACACATAGATGGAGCCGTTTTCCCGCCACTCCGCGTCCATGTCTTGTTCCCGCCTGCGCGCTCTGAAATCGTAATTAAACGAATCCACCCGCCCGCCGGATTCTCGCCATAAGAGCCATTTCGATTCGGCGGCGGAAAACACCGCGTCCGCTCGTTGATCCAGCAATTGCCGAATCGCGAGGTCGATATCGGCGGCGCCCCTGACCGGGGAGGTGCATTGCAGGAAGACGACCAGTTCGGGCTCGTACCGCTCTTCAGCGCGCAGATGGTCGAGCACATGAAGCAGCGCCGACTCCGAAGTGGCCTGATCCGTGGACAGCTCGGGAGGGCGCATCACGACATCCGCGCCGGCCGCCGCACTCACGTCCCGAATGGCCGGATCGTCGGTCGAGACGACCGTCCTGGTGACTTGCTTCGCCCGCATCGCGTGCTCGATGCTATGGACGAGCAGAGGACGCCCGCCGACGTTGCGGAGATTTTTTCCGGGAACCCGTCGGGATCCGCCCCGAGCAGGAATAATCGCGAGAATCTCCACCGACTATTTTCCGACCCGCCGCAACTTGGCGATGATCGGACGCTCTCCCTCATAGACACGCTTGACACCGTCGCCCATGGCGGACTCGACGGCACGGATATCTCGAACCATCCGCTGAAATCCCTGAGGTTCGACGGAGGCGGATTGATCGCTGCCCCACATGGCGCGATCCATCGTAATATGTCGTTCCACCAAACAGGCGCCGAGGGCCACCGCAGCGACCGTCGTCTGGAGGCCGACTTCATGTCCGGAATAGCCGATCGGGTGATTGGGAAATTCCTTGAAGAGGGTGCGCACGACCCGCAAGTTCAGTTCGTCCGGCTTGCTCGGGTAGGTGCTGGTGCAGTGGAGAATGATCAGATCATCCGTGTCGAGCACCCGCACTGCATGGCGAATCTGCTCCATCGTGCTCATCCCGGTCGAGAGAATAATCGGCCGGCCCGTCTTATGATGGTGACGCAACAGCCCGTCGTCGGTCAGACAGGCCGACGCAATCTTGTAACAGGGCGGATTGAATTGTTCCATGAAATCGACCGAGCCTTCGTCCCAGCAGGAGGCGCACCAGAGGATATCCCGCTTTTTGCAGTAGCGATCGATCTCCGCGTATTCATCCCTCCCGAACTCCAGCCCGCGCTTGAGGTCCCCGTTCGTCGCGCCGAAGGGGCTCTCCCGCGGGCGGGCCAGCTCTTCCGATGAATACACGACGTCGACCGTCCGTTTTTGAAATTTGACCATCCCGGCGCCCGCCTCTTTCGAGGCGTCGATCAGCTGCTTCGCCAGGTCAAGATCGCCATTGTGATTGATGCCGATTTCCGCAATCACCAAACAGGGATCGCCGTCTCCGACCGAAATATTCCCGATGCGCACGTTTTTTCCCATCGCCGTTCTCCTTATGTAATGAGAGGGGAAAAGATCCGCCTAAGCCCCGGTTCGAGCCCTCCTTCCGCGCGATCCCCGCCGCCTATCCTGACAGCATGCCGGCTTTCAGATGCGGCGTTGTATCGTAGGGATCGGGGTTGAAATCCTGATGCTGGAACGACCCTGTCCAACGCGGATCGATGTATCGATCCGGGCGGAATGTCGCCGGACGGACCTGAAAAAACAACGCGTCGCGGCATTCCTGCTTGGCCACATTGGCTTTATGCACTACATTCTCCTCAAAGAACACCAGTGTTCCCTTCGGTCCGGTCACTTTGTGCCCCTGATAGCCTTCGGCCAATCGCCGTTGTATCAAGCCAGGAGAAATCCTGCCGTATCCGCTCAGGGGAGTCGGTGGTATGTACAGCGGGGCTCCGGTCTCGGGAGCCCGCAGATACTCGAAAGGGCCGGTTTCATCCGTGACATCGGTCAGATAAATCATGATTTTTCTGATCTGAGCGGGGTGGTTATCGTAGTGCCAGAGCCACGACACTTGATCTGAGGCACGGCTCGGAAGATTCCGATAGATGTACACCTTGTCCACGATAAGAAAGGCCCCAAAGACTCGCGCTTCCAACTGAGGCAGTACGGCCCGGCAGATGTCCTCCAACCCCTCGACATGTCCATAGTCCTGAAGCTGCACCGCAATGACCTCGCCGTTCTTCACGGCCGGGAGATCATCCGTTCGATCCGGCAGAGAGGACGCCTGGAGCTTCGGGAAGAACCAGCAGTTTCGCGTCCAACTCAGTTGCTCTCGAACTGCCGCGCGAACTCGGTCGACCAGCGCGGGATAGTGATCAGGCAGCGAGAGAACCCGGCTTGGACGGCCGGGTTCGGATCTTTCCACCAGCGTGACGTTCAGGGCGGACGCGTTCTGTAATTGCAGCTTGGTGGTGGATCGATAAAACGTCTGCGCCGCCTCATAGTGAGCGGAATAGGCCTTCAGGATCTGCCGGGCTTTTGGATAGTAAAGAACGGCTCTAGCGGCATGATAGGCCGGTCGAACAAAGGACTTCATTCGATCGACGACCGAACCAGTCACCGCAGATGTGGTGTCCACGGCCAGAGATTCCCCTACGACGGTTGACGCGACTGGACCAACACTTCGCGAATTCTCCGCTCCCAGACATCTACGTCTCGTTGCCGCACGACCTTATCACGTTGCCCAAGAAAATCCAGAGGGGCTGCCCCGCCTCGTTGAATAAACGGTTCGTCGAATGGTCTGCCCAACAATTGATTGATGCGGTAGTGAACATAGGTGAGCGGCGCACGCCGACCGACCCATGGAGGTCGCCGATCGGAGGTCGCGGGAACCGCGTGGTTCTTGAGCAGGTCGGCAATGGCGGCCGCCTGTCGCTCCGCCGCCCGGCCGTCGCACTTGTGGAACCATTGCCCGATGAAGCGTTGCCGCTCATGTAGCCGGTCTTGGTCGGGATGCTCGCCGCGAACGTACGCCTGCACGCGGCGGCACATGGTGTTCACCTCGGTCTGCGTGTCGTCAAGCCGTTCTTGATCGGTCGTCGCGCCGCCCACCGCTCCCTTAAATCGGGCATACCCGCCCGGCTGAAGATTGATGGTCGGTACACCCATCAGCCAGGCCTCAATCCCTGTGGTAGACCCGCCGTGCACGTGGAGACTGGCGTGCTTCAGCAGGTCCCAGACATAGACGTCGGTAACGAGATGAAAGTTCCGCAAACCATCCCTTTTGCACTCGTCCGCCAACTGTTCGTAGAGAGCGAACTCATCGTAGGGGTGCGGCTTGATGAGAAACTCAACGTCGGGAAACTGCTCGCAGCATGCCCTCATGCAGGCAAGCACGATCGCTTTGGCATCCTGCTCCTTCTTGACGATGGCCGGCAGATCGGCAAATCCTTCGATATGGGAGAGTCCGCGTTGGGCGATATCCCGCTCCGTATAATCGAATCGCTTCTTGTTTTCGCCGTAGGAGGCCAAGACGAACGACGCCGCCCACGTGACAATCGGGGCGTTCGGCCTGAGACCAAAGTGCGCATCCAGTGCCGTTCTCGACAAGAGGCAGGCGGAGAGCGGCAGGCGATAAAAATCGAATCGCCCCGTGCCGGTCAGACAAACTTTGTCTTTCGGCAAGTATCCTTCGGCTACGGCAAAGTCTGCCATGACCGGTCCCCAAGGGAGGTAGAGGTCGCAGATGTCCCATGTTTGCGGGTCGCGAAAAATTCCGGCCATGCTTTCCTTAGATCCGGGGATTCCCTCGGTCGGAATCACGATCACGGCCGATCCGATGGCGCGAGCCGCTCGGGCAAGCTTTTGCTCCCGTGGACCGATCAATGTCGACAGGGCCAAGGCGCGGGGGCGGAACAGATGAAGACATGCGCTCACTCCGGCATAGCTCGTGACGACGGCGGGCATGTGGTACTGATCTTCCAGCACTACCTTGAGCCACACCATACCGGGCAAATCGCGCCACTTGTGGTCGGCAACCAGAAGTATTGGTCTAGCCGCAGCCTGTGTGTTCACTTACTCATCCCTCATGATCAAGCAAAGGTATAAGAATATTCGGAGCCGCGCAAGTGTTTGAATCGTGGGCCCGATGTTATCTAACCCGTCGATGCGATTACCGATTCAAGCGGCGCCGCGATTTCTCGGAGGGAGCAATCCTCCCAGCGTACCCAATGCCGCAGGCCGCAGCAGAACGAGGGCGCCGACGGCGTAAGTGAAAAGAAGAACGAGCGCCGCGATGGTTCCTTGGGCCGGCCACAAAAGCATCGCCGCGATGACGGCCGCCACCGAACCGAGCAACAGCGATAGATGAGACCAGACGAGTTGAACCGGGTAGCACATCTGGCCGAACCACAAGTACAGCGCCCCTTGCACTCCATAAGCCGCTACCAGCGCCCAGGCGGCCCCCTGAACTCCCCATGCAGGCGTCAGCAGCACGTTGGCGCCGATGAGCACGGCGAGTTGAACCAGGTGGATCAGGGTCGTCCACCCGGTCCGTTCCGACACCATGATCGCCATAATACCGATCGGCACTAACCCCTGAAGGAGATAACTTCCCACGAAAAGAGGCAAGAGGAGCATCGCTCCCTCATAGTCCGAGCCTGCGCTGAACCAATCGACGACCAGAGGACCGAAGAGAAGCACGACAACAGCTACCCCTCCGAGCAACGCCACGTAGTAGCCGGCCACGCGACCTAAGAACCGCGCGGCGTCTTGGCGTTCCCCGGCCACGCGAATGTAAAACGGTACCCAGGCCGGCTTGACTGAATCGTAGAAAAACTTCACTCCCTGCCCCAACTGATTGGCCAACGAGTACAACCCGATCTCGGGAAGCGGAACCCACTTATCGAGCAAAAACCGGTCTGCGCGCCCGGCCACGGCCTCGAGAAGTCCGGCGCCGACCAGCGGAAACGAAACACGGAAGATCCGGGCGATTCCGCCCATGGACCAGTTCACCCGCACTTGCCTGACGTACCAGTATGAGAGCCAGAGCCCGACGCCGGCCGCCGCCAGCACCTGCATCCGGAGAACTCCCACGACGCCCCATCCGTTCATGACGGCGTAGCTGTTGAGCGCGATCGCCAGAAAAAAAGACAGCAGTGAGACGGTCACATACGCTTGGCCATGCTCCCGAATCCGGAGGAGCATCAGCGGGCACAGGCTGAGACTCGAGAAGAACGCCCACCAGAGCCCGAGCCTCCCGTGAGGCTCGAAGGGAACTTGCTTCAACGTCATGCGAAAGAACGCCTCTCCGAAATAATGGAGAGCGACCGTCATCGCCAGCGCCGTCCCCGTTCCGATCGCCCAGACCGTCCAAAGATTGCGGTCCGCCGACCGTTCCCGGACCCAGTCGTGATAGTAGCGAGTGATGGCGGCCGGAGCCCCGACCAGGAGAACAGCGGGAAGCACGAATTGGATTACGCCGACGAGCGCCAACAACCCGTATTCGTCCGGGGACAGATACCGGAGGTACAGCGGGAGGAGAAAGAATGCGCCGAGCCGCTGTAGGGCGTTGCCGGCCCCGTAGACACCGACTTGTTTGGCCAATCGGGCGATGGCCGCCCGCCATGACAGCGCCGCATAGCTCTGTTGCGCCGCATCCGGTTGATCACTCACCCAACCACGCCTCCGCCCGCCCGACGTACGAGCAGATTACTCATCGGACGGCCCCCTGCGGCTCCGGGCATCGCGCGGCCTGCTGCTTTGGATGGTCTCGATCACGCGACGTTGGTCCTGCGCGCTCAGCGCGATGGAACTCGGCAGGCTCAAAGCCTCGGAATGGATACGCTCCGCGATAGGACAGTCCCCACCCGGTGCGCCCGCATAAACGGGCGACCGATTTAACGGCTGCCACAACGGCCTGGTCTGGATGCCTGCCGCACCGAGGACGCCCATCAAGCGGCGGCTGCTCATGCCGAAGTCATCGGGATCAATGAGCACCGTATACAACCACCAGGCGCTTTCGGCCCAAGGGGCCTCTTTCATGGTCTTCAAGCCGGGGACACCGCTCAGCGTGCCGGCATATATCGACGCGATTCGGCGCTTGGCGGCCACGTAGTCCGTAACCCGTTCCAATTGCGCGCATCCGATCGCCGCCTGGATATTGGTCAGTCGATAGTTGTAGCCGATTTCCCGATGGACATATTCCACCGGGTCATCTTTCGCCTGGGTCGTGAGGTACTTCGCCTTCGCCGCCCATGCGGCGTCGTTCGTGACGACCATGCCGCCTCCGCCGGTGGTGATGAGCTTGTTGCCGTTGAAACTCAAACAGCCGACATCGCCGAGCAAGCCGGTGGGCCGTCCTCGATATCTTGCCCCCAAGCTTTCCGTCGCGTCTTCAATGACCCGCAGGCCGAATTCGCGGGCCAGCGCGACGAGAGGATCCATGTCACAGGGATGTCCGAGCGCATGAACCGGCAGCAACGCCGCCACCCGCCGGCCGGTTCGACGATTCCGCAGCAGACCGTGGCGCACTTCGCATTCCTGTCGAAGAAACCCCTCTACTCGACGCGGATCCATCTGCCAGAACTCAGGCTCTACGTCGATCACGACGGGCCACGCGCCGACGTACCGTACGGCGTTCGCCGGCGCGATGAACGTGAGCGCCGGGACGAGCACTTCATCGTCCGGTCTGACACCCGCTACGAGCATCGCGACATGGAGAGCGGCCGTGCCGCTGGTCGTGGCCACGGCATGCGAAGCGCCGAGGTACGCGGCCACCTCGCGTTCGAACCGGTCGACGAACGGACCGACGGACGACACCCATCCGGTATCGAGACATTCTTTGACGTATGTCCATTCATTGCCCGATAAAGCGGGAACCGCGAGGGGGATCTGACCGGCGGACGCGGGGGCGCCCGGTTCGCTAGAGAACGTAGGCGTTCGATCGGTAGACATGCAGATGTTCCTTGAACCAGTCGACCGTGAGCCGCAGTCCTTCCTCAAGCGACACCTTGGGCGCCCACCCCAGAAGCTCCTTGGAGAGCCTGTTGTCGGCAAGGAGCCGGCTGACCTCGCTCCCATCGGGACGCACGCGTTGCGCATCCGGCTCGATCTGCACTCCTCGACCGACGATGCCGCCGATCAAGTCCGCGAGAGCTTTGATGCTGATTTCCCGTCCCGACCCGATATTCACTGTACGGCCCACGGCGTGGGGGGATACTCCGGCCAGGAGAAATCCCTCCACCGTATCTCCTACATAGTTGAGATCCCTGGTCGGGCTCAGATTCCCCAGCCGAAGGGGGCCGCCGGAAAGCGTCTGAGCGATAATGGTCGGGATGACGGCTCTGGTCGATTGGCGGGGGCCGAAGGTATTGAACGGGCGGAGCGTGACGACGGGAACCTGATACGAAAGGTGGAACGCTTCGGCAAGTTTGTCGGCCGCGATTTTCGTGGCGGAGTACGGAGACTGGGCTTGCAAGGGGTGAGACTCGCCGATGGGCACCGTAAGCGCCGATCCGTAAACCTCGCTTGTGGACGTGTGGATCACACGGCCGGTCCCGCATGTGCGCGCCGCCTGCAACACATTCATCGTACCTTCCACATTGGTCCTCACGTAGGAGGCCGGAGCATGATACGAATAGGGAATGGCGATCAGCGCCGCAAGATGGAAGACCGTGTCCACGTTTTTCATCGCTTGGAGCACCGAGTCGCGGTCCGTAATGTCGCCGGCATGGAATTCTATTTCCGCCTGTAGGGGAGAACGATCCAGCCACCCTCGGGATCCGTCGGCACGGTAGTGGACGAAGGCGCGCGTCGTGGCGCCGAGTTCGACCAATCGCTCCGTGAGATGGCTGGCGATAAAACCGCCCGCGCCCGTGACCAGTACCCGCTTGCCGGCCCAGCTCATGACGATTCCCTCTTGCTCTTGGCGTAGACCTGTGCCTGCTCGTAGTCCGCCGGTTGCCCGATGTCGAGCCAATATTCGCGCACGGGGAAACTCACGACCTTCCGTCCCCGTTCGATCAGCCTCTGAATCAAATCCGTCATGTCGAAACGTTCGCCCGAGGGAAGATGCTCAAACACGGACGGCTCCATCAAGTACATGCCTCCGTTGACGAAGAAATTCAGCACCGGTTTTTCGGTCAAGCAACGGACGACCTCACCGTCGCACTCCACGACCCCGAACGGCACTTGGACGTCGTACTGGCGCACTGCGACCGTCAAGTCCGCCTGATGTCCGCGGTGGAACGCCAGCATGGCGTGAAAATCGACTTGCGTGAGGATGTCGCCGTTCAAAACCAGCATGGTGTCCGTCGACGGAGCCATCAGGCCGAGACCTCCCGCCGTGCCCAACGGGCGATCTTCGGTCACATAGGTGATGTCCACGCCGAACTTACGCCCGTCTCCGAAATGCTCGGTAATCTTCTCGCTCTGATGGTGCGTCGTGACATTGACCCGCTTGATGCCCGACTCCTTCAACTGTTCGATGATGAGTTCCAGGAGCGGCCGATCACCGACCGGCAGCATCGGCTTCGGGGTCTGTTCGGTGAGCGGATGCAACCGCTTTCCGCGGCCTCCCGCCATGATGACCGCCTGTAATGGAAGCGGTTCCGCGGTGACGAATTCATCGAGCGTGACCAACCCGACCACGCGCTGCCGCATATCGACGATGGGAAGATGCTGGAGGCGGTGATCCCGCAGGAGGCGGAGGTAGGCGGCGCGATCCGCTCCGGCAGGGCCGGTGACGGGCTTCGCATAGGCGGACCCTGCTTTCCGTTCCAGCAGCGACGTGACGGGTTGGGACATGTCCAGACGAGCAAGCATCGCACGGCGCAAGTCGCCGTCCGTAATCGTGCCCGTCAACCGGCCTTCTCCATCGACCGCCAGCACGATCCGAAGTGCGTTCAGATCCATCAGCGCGGCCGCTTCGGCGATGGATTTGGTCGACAGAAGACAAAACCTTTCAAGCTTCTTATGCAAGTCGGTCACCCACGTTGGACGCGGAGGTTTTCCTCAGTTCGACAGCGCATAACGGACGAACTCGTCTCCCCCCGCCTCATCCGCCCGACCGGGTTCGTCTTCCGCGTTGAGCACCCGGATCCTCCGAAAGAGGCTTTCCACGTTGCTGACTCGAGTGACGATTTTGCTGAGTCCGCTGGGTTCGGTCCCGTACCGGCGGAAGTAATCCTCCCGGGCTTCTACTTGTTCCTCGACGAATTCGAACCGGTACGTGATGGACTGATCCAGCGCATACGCCGATAGCGGCTTTCCCTCGCCGTTCTTCAGCCACGCCACGACTGCGTACGGGGATGCCATCTCACGAGGCGCGGTGTTCCCGTGCACATTGAGCACCCCGTCCAGCTTATGGGTGGTGAACTCCACGAGACAGGCGATTTCTCGCCGCCGTTCCGCGCGCCGAGCTTCGCTTGTTTCGATCACATCCACCTCGTCGCTCAATACCATCCCGAGATATTCAGCCCATTGCCGATTGGCGAACGCAAGACTGATGGCCTTGTACTTATAAATCAAGTTTCCGCCCGCCTCTCCGTTCACCAGCTTGGCATAATTCTCATCCTTGCAATAATGTGTCCGGAGCGCCTCTTCGGAATCCCACAGCTCCGCCTGTGTTTCCTCCATGAATTGGCGCACGACTTCGCGCACCTTCATCGGAGCGCGGCCGAGCAGATCGTAGGTTCTCTTGATGAGCTGGAACCGCGTCAAGCCGAGATCGATGCCGTAGCGCATCATGGCTTCGAAGGGACGATTGTTATGAAGCACCTCGACGAAGAGACTAAGGCCTCGGATCCAGAGATAGTCCGCAAACGACATCGTGCTCGTGGAGATGCAGACCTCCTCGGTGTCGAACACGCGCTCACCGCCGTACTCTCCGAAATCGAGCGGTACGATCCGATACTTTCCGCGTATGTTGAACCGTTCCCGGTATTCGGGATCCTGGAATTCCGTCCCGTGCAGCAACATCAGCGAATAGGAACAGACGCTGCTGACTCCGGCGCCGATGATCTGTTCGACGCCGCGCACGTAGGACTCCTTGGTCTCGCCGGGCAAACCGATGATCACCTCGCCCTTCGTCGACCTGCCCTGCTCGTTCAAGTGGTGGTTGATTCGCTTATAGTCGTCCAAGCGAATGTTGTCCCGCTTGATGTTTACCAAAACATCCGGATCCATGGTCTGAACCGACATGTTCACCGAAAACACGTTGCCCATAATTTTCGTAATCTCGATCACCCGCGCTTTATTGTTCTTCCCGGTAGTCGCCATGATCTGCCGCGGCCAGCCGTATTTCTTCTGGCTGGCCAAAAGCGCCTCGCAGATTTCGCGATCACGCTTGTACATCCCGAAATTCGTATCCGCCACGTGTAAATTGACGATGCCTTTTTGCGCGACACGCGGGGCGATGTACGCGATCTCCTCCACCACCCGCTCAAGAGAGAACGTATTCGTCTTGTTAAAATACTCGGCGCCGGTATGGCAGAAGGAACAAAGGAAGGGGCAGCCCCGATTTGTTTCCAGAAACGGGGTGAGCCGCCCGTCAAAGAAATGGTCGAGCACGCCGGTTAAGTACGGCGACGGTATCTCATCGAGATTCTTGATTCGGGGGAAGAGCGGTCCTTTGACTAACACCGGCTCGCGCGCACCCCGCGTCGCGCCGGCGATGTACGCGCAACCGGGCAACGGCGCCTCGAAAATCCCCGGTCCGCCGTCGCGAGCTTCAAGCACCCGGCCGATCAAGGCGGCAAACGAGACTTCGCTTTCCAACTCGATATAGACGTCGGTGCTGGGGCGCGCCTGCAAAAAGGTCCGCTGCTGCTCCGCTTTATGGGGAAAATTGGTGCCGCCTTGCGCGGTGAGCACGCGGGGATTCAGCTCTTTAGCGATCGTCGCAATCCGCTCGGATAGCTTGCTGTTCCAGGAATAGTTGCTGAAGGCGATTACGTCGGGAGGATCGTCCTGCAGGGCCCGGATGATCGTTTGGGGGTACTTAAAAAGACTGACGGCGATCGCATCCCCGTACGTCTTCTTTGCGTAGGCCGCGATAAAGCCGATATTGATCGGGATGGTGTCGGAGACCAATACGACCGTGTCATGGGTCAAGTCACACAGGAAGATTCGCAGGGGCTTTCCCGTCATTTCCGCCTCCGCTTTTCCCGCCGGCCGCTTGTTTGCAACGGACCTGCAGGAACTCCGGCAACCACCGCCCCATCCTTGACATGCTTGACTACGACGGCGCCGGCCCCGATGACGGCTCCGGCGCCGACGACCATCTCCTGCAGAACCACCGCCCCGGCTCCCACATGCGCTCCCGCTCCGATCTTGACGCCGCCGGCCACCCGTGCTCCGGTCGCCACGTGGACATGATCCCCGACGAGACAGTCATGCTCCACGATGGCGCCTGTATTGAGAATGACGTTCCGACCGAGTTGCGCCCTCGCATTGACGACGGCGCCGGCCAGAATGACGGATCCGGTCCCTACGGTCGCCCATGGCGATACGCTTGCGCCGGGGTGTATCACCGAAAGCGGCGCGAAGCCGAGCCGTTCGGCCCTGTCGAACAGCCCTTGTCGAGGGCCGTTACTGCCGACTCCGCCGAGTCCGATGACGACGTGCGCGATACCTTCCTTCTTGAGCTGAGGCAACAGGTCGTCCCCTCCTCTGATCGGGACGCCCAAGAGCGTTGTGCCCCAAACCCGCGGGTCTGCATCCAGTACCACAACGGGACGTGCATTTCCAGCCGCTACGATCGCATCAATGACGACCGCCGCATGTCCGCCGCCACCCAGGATGACGCAGGGGATCCGTCCCTTAGCGCCCATGTTCGCTCTCTTCGCCCATGGGAACCGGCTCGCCGAACCGCTTGCGAAGCAGGCGATCATCCAGCGGCACTGTCTCCAGTTTCCTGAGAATCCTGGGCGCAGCCGATCCGTCGCCGTACGGATTCTCTCGACCGATTAACCCGGCCTTCGTCTCAGGCCGCAACGCGCGCCGAAGACCGTCGAGGATCGCATTGCGCCGGTAGTCCACGTCGATCACGTTCTCCGGACGAAAGCGCCCGGCTTGTCTGGTCCCTACATTCACCACCGGTAACGCAAACGACATGGCTTCGATGATTCCGCTCGAGGAATTTCCGGCCATGACGCCGGCGACGCGCATGAGGCTGAAATAGGCCTGCGTCCCCAGGTTCTCCACGGCGCGAGTATTGGGGTGGGTCTTGACGAAGTCCTGAATCCGGCTTCGGATGCGCCGGCCCCCGGTATCGGCATTGGGCATGGTGAACACGATCGGACGATCGATCTGGTCCAACGCAGCCAGCAATTCCTGCGCTTGATCGTCGGCCTGTTCATATTCGAGCGTCGTGGGATGAAATGTCACGATTATCGGCGCCGGCACCAGTGACAGGCCGACTTTCGCTTCAAGTTCGGTCCTGCTCATCAACGTCGTGCCGTGAAGATTGTCCAGTCCGAGGGCGCCGCTCACGACGACCCGCCAGGGTTCCTCTCCCATACCGATCACACGTTTTCCATAGGCTTCGGTCGAGACGAAGTGGAGGTGACTCAGCATCGTCATCGAATGCCGCAACGCATTGTCGAAGGCCCCTTCCGTACTCTCGCCCCCATGGATGTGCGCGACCGGAATCAGAAACGGTAAAGCCGCCAGAACCGCCGCATGAATTTCGTACCGGTCCCCCAACGCCACGAGTATGTCCGGGCGCCGGCGGGCGAACACTTCGGCGAATCCCATCGTGCCCCGTCCCATCGATTGCGCGATGGCCTCAGGCTCATCGGAGGGGGATAACATCTCTACCCGTTCATCGATGGGAAAACCGTCTGCTTCGATCTCCCGCAGGGTCAATCCGAACTCGGACGACAGATGCATGCCGGTTACCAGGACGGACAGACGCATCGTTCCGCTTCGTTGGATCGCGCGAAGCAATGGACGAAGAATGCCGTACTCTGCCCGCCCCCCGGTCACCACACCGATCGTTCTCATGCCAGCATATCCTCGCGGAGCAACGCTCCGGCCGGTATATCGCGCGTCGCGCGGCGACCGACCACTCGATCACGCAGACTCGGCGACAGCCCCGTACCCGGTCGTTTCGCGACGATCATCTCCGCGGTAATTGCACTGCCGGCAGGAATATCTCGAACCGCAACGAGGCTTTTCCGCGCAACCGCCGCCACGGCCGACTCCGCCGCAGCCGGCCGTTTCTCCCCGGATCCGAGCGCCGATTCGACCGCGCGAACGCCCCGGATCAGTTCGGCAAACTCGCGCGGTTCGGTCGATGCGAGGTGATCGGGACCCGGGAGGGACCGGTCGAGCGTCAGATGTTTTTCCAGAATGCAGGCTCCCAGTGCCACAGCGGCCAACGCCACCTCATTCTCCCGGGTATGGTCGGAATACCCGACCGGCACCTCAAAGGCCTTTTCCATCGTCGCCATGGCCCTCAAGTTCACATCGGCCGGATCAGCCGGGTAACAGCTCACGCACTGCAGAAGCGCGACGGTCTTGTTCCCTTCCTCCTGGATCGTCCGCACCGCCGCCCGCACTTCATCCAGCGTCGACATCCCAGTCGACAATATGATGGGTCTGCCTTTTCGCGCCACATGGGCGAGAAACGGCAGGTTGGTCAATTCTCCCGAGGCGATTTTAAAGGCCGGCACATTCAAGGAATCCAACAGGTCCGCGCTTTCCTCATCAAAAGGCGAGGAGAGAAACTCAATGCCATGGCGCCGGCATGCGTCGATCAGCGAACGATGTGCGCCGGCCGACAGTTCGAGTCGTCGCAACATCTCACGCTGCGATTGCGTTTCTTCAGCGCCCTGCCGCTGATAGTCGGCCTTCGGCGCCCCTTCGGTCGCAAGACGATCCGCGCTGAAGGTCTGAAATTTGACCGCGTCGGCGCCTGCTTTCGCAGCCGCCTCGACCAAGCGCATCGCCAGCGACAGTTCGCCGTTGTGATTCACGCCGGCTTCGGCGATCACATAGCAGGGCCGGTCCCGACCGATGGAACGGCCGGCGATCATCATCCCGTTCACCATGCGGTCCATCCCCCGTCCACCAAGAGATTCTGTCCGGTTACATAGGCCGATAGGTCGCCGGCGAGAAAGGCAACGGCCCCCTTCACGTCCGCTTCTACGGCCATGCGCCTCAACGGCGTGCGCTTCGTATACCGCTCACGAAAGGCGTCGGGCTGCCCCCGGAGCACGCCGCCCGGCGACAGCGCATTCACGCGCACGCGAGGCGCCAAGGCCGAAGCCAAGTACCGCGTCAATTGGACCAGGCCGCCTTTCGACGCGGCATACCCGGCCGGAGTGCCCATTTCGGTGCCTTCGTACAGACGAAAGTCCGGCGCCACGACACCGTAGATCGACCCGAAGAGAATCACCGATCCTCCGACCGAAGATTCCAATGCGGATTTCGCTTCCTGCGCGATGATGAAGGCCGCTGTGAGGTTGACCCTCATGGCCGCATCCCATGCCTCCACCGTTTGCTTCTCAAACGGCGCCACCCATCCCGGAGCCGACGTAGTCCCGACGTACCCGGCGCAATGGACGAAGATGTCGAGGCCCCCCATGGAGGCGACCGCCTCCTTGGTCGCCTTTCGCGTCGCCGATTCGTCGGCCAAGTCGCAGGGCATCGAGAAGGCGCCGCCTGGGCGGATCACCGACAACTCCGCGGCGCGGGTCTCGCAGGCCCGACGATCCCGATCAAGCACGGCCACCTGCGCGCCAAGCTCGATCAATGTTTCGCAGACGGCAATCCCGAGATGGCCCGTGCCGCCGGTGACGAGCGCGCGGCGACCTGAAAGATCGATCAGATCGTCGAGGGACTTCATCGAGCGACTCCGGGGGCGTCGAGCCAAGAGAGTTTGAGAACCCCGGTGGTGACAAGCACCTCGGCCTGTTGAAACTGTTCGAGGGTATCGATAGACATGGCTCTGATCTCGGGAATTTCCACCATTATATGCCGCCCCCCGGATCTCCAGTCCCCCCCTTCTACCCGGCGCACAAAATCGGTTCGCCACAAGTAGAGGGCCCCGTTGATCCGATAGACGGGCGGCACGTCCTGGCGCCGCTGGTACCGAGCGCCCGACTCGAATAGATCGCTCATCCATCCGTCTTTCTCAACCACACAGTGCCAGATGGGATTGAACGTCGGCCTGGACACCGCGACGACCCCGTCGGCATCGACCTTCCCAACAAGCCGCATGTATGCGTCCCGCACATCGGCCTGTTCCCGGGCCGGCGACGTCGGGTCCAGCAATAGAAGGAAATCGTACGCGCGCTGCTCTTCTTCTTCGATCATGCGCAACGCATGACGAAGCACGGGCCAGATCGGCGTTTCGTGACGAGCCAGCTCTGCAGGGCGGAGAAACGGCACCTCACCCCCGAAGCGGCGCGCCACATGCGCAATGTCCTCTGAATCGGTCGAGACGACCACACGGTCGATCTCCGGACACAGCTTGGCGAATCGAATCGAATGGGCGATCAGCGGAAGACCCGCAAAAGGACGGATGTTCTTTCCCGGCAATCCGGCGGAGCCGCCGCGAGCCGGAACGACCGCCAGCATCCTTGGCTTGCCCGCCTTCATGGGTAGACGACCTTTTCAACCGCCAGGCCGTCGGATGCGCGGCGGGCGGCCTCGCACACTGCCAGCGCGCGGATCCCGTCGAGTCCTGATACGGGAAACCGTTCCGATGCCGGATCAGCTTGGAGAAATGCACGGGCTTGCGTTTCAAACAGATCGTCGAGCGTCTGGGCGGCAATGGTCTCTTCCACCGGCCGGCCGTCAAGCGACCAACGCACGGCATGCCTGATCCCGTCCCATTCGCCGGTTCCGTACTCGCCGAAGATCACGACGCGGCGGCGTGCCGGTTTGGTCAGATAATCAAGCCGCATCGACAGAACCGCACCCTCGGCAGTCTCCCACTCGAGATCGGCGGATTCCTCGGACTCGATGCCCAATCGGCCCCGGTTTTGGACCAGCGCCCGCACCTTGTCCGGCCATCCGAACAACCATCCCGCATAATCGATTTCATGAATCAGGTCCCGCAAGACCCCTCCGTCGTCCGATCTTGCCGAGTAGGATTCCCGGTACGGCCGGTTCGGCCTCCAACTCGGCAGATAGGACTGGCATTCGATTCTGATCGCGTGAATTCGACCGAGCCCCCCCATTTGACCGCGCAGCCTGTTCAGCGACTGAGCGCCGCGAAGAACGCATCCGACATATAGCGCGCGCCGCGTGGCCTGCGATTGCAGCCAAAGCTGGTGCGCTTGGGCCACGTCACTACACAGGGGTTTTTCTACGAGCAGATGTATTCCTCTCGCCAGTGCGTCCTGGCCGTCCTGAAAGTGCCGGCCGGTCTCCGTCGCCACGATGCAGCGATCGATTCCCCACCGCTCAATCGCCTCGTCCAGACTGCCCGCGGTATCGTAGCCGAGTTTCTCGGCCTCGCAACGGCGACCCGGATGCGCCGGGATGGCGATAGGACGCTCTCCCCCGATCCGCTTCAATGCCGCAAGATGGCGTAATCCGGCGCTACCTGTACCGAGTACGGCAACGCAGCGAGGGTTGATTGAAACACCGTGCATGTGGCGTTAGAAGGCGTGATGCGGCGCGTCTTGTCGGACCGCGCGCACCGTTGAGGCAATCGGGATACGACCACAGCCGCATGACCAAGTCAAGAGAAAACCCGACCGTTCGCGATAGACCGCCGACAGGTCCCCTACCCGACAAGCGGTTTTTGCATCGAGGAGAGCCCGTCATCACGGCCACGTCGCGCCCGCCGCACCATTGACGAAGCGGTGTGGATTTGTTATGCACTTGATCCACGCTATCGAGTCGACCGCCTGATTCAACGAACGTCGATACATTCTCTTTCTCTTCGTCCAGCCGAATGGCACGACTTGCATGAATACGATCGTCACCGGAGGAGCCGGTTTTATCGGGAGCCATCTGGTCGAATTGTTGCTCTCCCGGGGACATAGGGTTTCCGTTCTCGACAACCTCTCGACGGGGCGGCTTGACAATCTAGCCCATCTAAAGCGTTACGACACTCTATCGTTTCATCAAGTAGACGTCGCCGACCTGCCGACTATCCAACCCCTGTTCACCGATGTCGACTGGGTCTTTCATCTCGCCGCGCTCGCCGATATCGTTCCCTCGATCCAGCGTCCGCTGGAGTATCACAGGGCGAACGTCGACGGGACGGCGGCGGTTGCCGAAGCATCCCGCCTCGCCGGCGCCAAACGACTTGTTTACACAGCGTCCTCCTCCTGCTACGGCATCCCGGACGCCGTGCCGACCCCCGAGACCGCCCCGATCCGGCCGCAATATCCCTATGCGTTGAGCAAGGCCTTGGGCGAAGCGATCGCGTTGCACTGGGGACAGGTGTACCAGCTCCCCGTTCTGTCTCTTCGGCTGTTCAACGTTTATGGGCCGCGGTCGCGCACCTCGGGAACCTACGGCGCCGTCTTCGGCGTCTTCCTTGCGCAGAAATTAAACGGCAAGCCCTACACGGTGGTCGGGGATGGGACGCAGACGCGGGACTTCACCTTCGTAACGGATGTTGCGCGGGCCTTTCTCGCGGCCGCGGAATCGTCTTTGACGCAGGAAATTTTCAACGTCGGATCGGGCGGCACGTATAGCGTCAACCAACTCGTATCGTTGCTGGGCGGACCTGTCGTCAACATTCCAAAACGGCCCGGAGAACCGGACTGCACGTTCGCCGACACGACCAACATTCGCCAGAGACTCGGCTGGTCTCCTGAAGTGTCGTTCGAGGCCGGCGTCAAGCGGCTGGTCGCCGGCATTCAGGACTGGAAATCGGCCCCCGTTTGGACACCCGATACGATCGCCGTCGCGACGAAGGAGTGGTTCCAGTATCTCGCCCGCTGATGGAAGATCGGCGATCGGCAAGGAGGGGCTCATGCACACCGTGGATATCGAAGCAAAGGTGAAAGAGCTCGAAGAGTTGGCGGAAATCATATCCCGCCTGCGAAGCGAGGGCAAGAAGGTCGTCCAGTGCCACGGCGTGTTTGATCTTCTCCACCCCGGACACATCCGACACTTCGAAGCGGCCAGACAAGAAGGCGATGTGCTGGTCGTCACCGTCACACCAGACGAGCACGTCAACAAGGGTCCCGGCCGGCCGGTCTTCAACCACCGCTTGCGCGCAGAATCGGTGGCGGCGCTTCAGACGGTCAGCTTCGTGGCGGTGAACCGTTGGCCGACCGCCGTTGAAACGCTTCGTCTGCTCAAACCGGACGTGTACGTGAAGGGGGGAGAGTATGCCGACGCGGGCAGCGATCTCACCGGCATGATCGCCCTCGAGCAGGAGGCCGTCAAGTCCGGCGGGGGGCGGATACACTTCACCAACGAGATCACGTTCAGTTCGACGGAATTGCTCAACTCCCATTTTGACGTCTATCCCGACGAAGCCCGCGCGTTTCTCAAGAGCTTCCGGCAACAATACACTCCGGGCGACATCATCAAGCGGCTTGAAACCCTTCGCAAGCTCAAGGTCCTGTTGATCGGCGAATCCATCATCGACGAATACCATTACTGCCAGGCCATGGGGAAATCGCCCAAGGAACTGCTCGTCACCACCAAGTACGTCCGGGAGGAAGCGTTCGCAGGCGGGATTCTCGCCTGCGCCAATCACATCGCCGGCTTTTGCGAGGACGTGCACCTGGTCACATGCCTGGGCTCCAAGGACTCGCGTGAAGAGTTCATTCATTCTCACTTGAAACCTAACGTCACCACGCAGTTTTTCCATCGTGACGATTCCAGCACCATCGTCAAGCGGCGGTATCTTGATCAGGCGTTTCTCTCCAAGATGTTCGAAGTCTGCTTTCTCGACGACAGTCCGTTGCCGTCCCGGATCGAGAAGGATGTCTGCGCGTACCTGAAATCGGTCATCGGGGACTATGATCTGGTTCTCGTCGCCGATTACGGGCACGGTTTCATGACCGGCGACATCATCAATCTGCTTTGCGCGGGCTCCCGTTTTCTCGCGGTCAACACGCAGACCAACAGCGCCAACGCCGGTTACAATCTCATCACGAAGTATCCGCGCACGGATTTCATCTGCATTGACGAGCCGGAAATGCGGTTGGCTTGCCATGATCGACTCGGCGACCTTCGCCACCTCATGACCACTACCGTTAGAAAGCTCGGAAGCCGTCGGGCCACGGTGACACGCGGCCATCATGGTTCGTTGAGCTATGCCGTCGAGCAGGGTTTTACGGAGATACCCGTGTTCTCCAGCAGAATCGTGGACCGCGTCGGCGCGGGCGACGCCTTTCTGTCTGTGGCGGCGCCATGCGTGGTCGCGGGATTTCCGATGGACCTCGTCGGTTTCGTCGGCAATGCCGTCGGGGCCCTTGCCGTCCGAATCGTCGGAAACCGCTCGGCGGTCGAGCCCGTTCCGCTGTTCAAATTCATCACCGCATTGCTCAAGTAGTTTACGACCGCCGAAACCGTCGATGGAGCCCGCATGAGCGATCCTGCTTCGTATCTCCAGGAACTGGGCGACGCACTCCAGCGGACCGAGGCCACGCTGACTGAGCGGAAGAGCGTGCCCCTGCCCTCCGGCCTCGAAGCGGCGATTCAGATCGTGAGTTCCCAGACGCGCGCAGGGCGGAAGGTGATCTTCATCGGCAACGGCGGCAGCGCCGCGATCGCCTCCCATCAAGCCGTCGACTACTGGAAGAACGGCGGAATGCGGGCAATCGCCTTCAACGACAGTTCGCTGTTGACCTGCATCAGCAACGACTACGGCTATCAACATGTCTTTGAAAAGCCGATCGAGATGTTCGCCGAGGACGGCGACGTCCTGCTGGCGATCAGTAGCTCTGGCCGGTCGGAAAACATCCTGCGGGGATGCAAAGCGGGCCATGCCAAAGGGTGCCGCCTCATCACGTTTTCGGGCTTCAGCCCGGACAATGCGCTTCGCACCATGGGGCTCGTTAATTTCTACGTCCCTTCCCATTCTTATGGATACGTCGAAATCGCCCATTTGGCGCTTTCGCACTGCATCGTGGACACCATCATCCATCGTGCATAGATCCGCGCCCCCTGGACTCCACGGCCGAGGCTGAACCCGACGATGCTCAAAGGATTGGTTCTTGCTCTCTTCATCTTTCTCGTCTTTTTAATCGTTCACGTGCTCGTGTTCCGGGCATTTCAGCCGACACGACGCTTCGATGCGATGGTCCGGATCATGGCCGTCTTGGGCGCCTTGATGATCGCGATCCATCGATTGACTCCCGCGACGATGGGATTTCTGCCGGAACCGTATGTCCGGGCAGGATGGGCCGTCGACCTCCTCAACGGCCTCTTGGTCTTCGGATTTTTGTTTATCGGCTACTGCATGTTCTATTTCCTGGTCGATCGGGGTTTTTCGGGACGAATCATGATCGAGATCGAATCGTCCGCGCAACGCCGGTTGCGGCAGGCCGAGATCGCCGCCCGTTACTCCCTCGAGATGGTCCTCCATCGTCGGTTGACCGAAATGGTTGAGATCGGTCGCGTCGTCTTGGACGACGGCCGATACCGCAACAGCGGGAAGGGCCGGTCCGCGGCCGCCTTGTTTCGTTTCTCCAAGAAGTTTCTCCAACTCGGCGAGGGCGGGTGATGCGCGGACTTATGGCCGGCTTCTTGACGTTCTTGTTCTACTTCGCCGTTCAGGCGGCTGTTTTTCATTTCCGGAAAGTCTCCCGAAGGGCGGTCGCACTGGTCTTCCTGTGGCTGATCTGTCTGCCGCTGTATGTTCTGTGCTATCTTGCGCTTCCCGACGATAGCTTGCTCTGGCCTGCGCCGCTGGCCGCACCATCCGACGGCGTTACCTTTTTCTCCGGACTTCTCCTCTATTTTTTCATTTTCATGGGCTACGCGCAGTTCTTCTACATGGCCGAGAGCTCGGTCGGAGTTCGCACGATGATCGAGTTGACGGCCGATCCCGAACGGGGCCTTTCAATGGAGGAACTCACCAGGATATACCGGTACGACTGGATGCTCGACCGTCGAATGAAGCGGATGATTCACGCAGGGTATCTGATCGAGGAAGACGGGTGGTACAGGACGACGTCGAGAGGACGATTGGTCGCCTCGGTGCTTGCTCGGTGCAAGCGCCTTCTGGCCTTGGGGCCCGGAGGGTGATGGCAGCCGAACAAAACCCTTGATTTTTCAACTCTCTCACGGTAGTCTGCACGGAAGTTCCGGTAGGTCTGGTCGCTCGCCTTCTCTCCAAATTCCGTTCGATCACTCATTCGCTATGGACCAGTTTCGCATAGACTCCCACAAGCTCATGTACCACCCTGATCGCATTGCCCAATGGCAGGCGGCGGGAGAGGACTGGGAAAAGGCCAAGTCGGTCTATCCGTTGTACATAGAAATCGCTCCGGCCGGAGCTTGCAACCATCGATGTACCTTCTGCGCCGTCGACTACATCGGGTATAAGACTCGAACTCTCGAAAAAGACCTGCTGATCAACCGGGTCGAGGAGATGGCGCTGCGGGGCGTCAAGAGCATCATGTATGCAGGCGAAGGTGAACCGCTTCTCCACCGCCATATCGGAGACATCATCGTCAGGACCCAGAAGGCCGGGATCGACGTCGCATTGACGACGAACGCCGTGGCGCTCAATGAACACCTGTTGCATGAGGCGCTCGGATCCATCACGTGGATCAAGGCGAGCGTCAACGCCGGCTCGAGGGACACCTATTCCGCTATTCACAAGACCAAGGCTGACGATTTCGACCGAGTTTTCCGCAATATCGCGAAAGCCGCGGAGCTTAAGCAGGCGAATCGGTACAAATGCGCGATCGGCGTCCAGATGGTCCTTCTCCCTGAAAACGAGCATGAAGCGGTCGCCCTTGCGACCCGCGCCAAGGACGCGGGAGCGGACTACGCGGTCATCAAGCCGTACTCCCAACACCTCATGAGCCTGACCACGATGACCAAAGGCTACAAGGAGTATGACTACGGCCATGTGTTGCCGCTTGAACACCAGCTTGAGGCGCTGGAAACCGACCGGTTCAAGGTGGTCTTCCGGCGACGGACAATGGAAAAGCTCATGGAAAACGACCGCCGGTATTCCGTCTGCCAGGCCACGCCGTTCTTTTGGGCCTATGTGATGGCAAGCGGCGACGTCTACGGCTGCAGCGCTTATCTCGAGGACCGACGCTTCTGTTACGGCAATATCAACGAGCAGTCCTTCAGCCAGATTTGGGAAGGAGAGGCGCGCCGGCGGAACTTCGAGTATGTTCTCCACGAGCTGAACATTTCAGAGTGCCGGCAGAATTGCCGCATGGACGAAGTCAACCGATACCTGTGGGATCTCCAACACCCTCCCTCCCATGTCAATTTCATCTAGTTCACCTCACCGAACGGGTCGCGTGAATTCCGCCGTCGCCCTGGATCTCTATTCCAGACTGCTGCGGACGAGGCGCGTTGAGGAAAAGATCGTTGAGTTGTACCCCCAGCAGGAAATGAAATGCCCGACGCACCTGTCGCTCGGACAGGAAGCCGCCGCCGCCGGAGTCTGCGCGGCGCTTCGCCAGACGGACCGGGTCTACAGCACTCATCGGTGCCACGCCCACTACCTCGCCAAGGGAGGGGGGCTGAAACAGATGTTCGCCGAACTCTACGGACGACAAACCGGCTGCGCCAAAGGCAAGGGCGGATCCATGCATCTGGTCCAGCCGGAGCTTGGTCTCATGGGCGCCTCGGCCATCGTCGGAGGCAGCCTGCCGATCGCCGTCGGTTCCGCGTTGGCGGCGCAGCTGCAAGGGAAAGACTGGATCGCTGCGGCATTTTTCGGCGACGGTGCGGTGGAAGAAGGCGTGTTTCACGAAAGCCTTAACTTTGCCGCCCTGCGGCGTCTGCCCGTCGTGTTCGTCTGCGAGAACAATTTTTTTGCGACGCACTCGCACCAATCCGCCCGCCAGCCTGCCGATAATATCTACCAGCGGGCCGCGGCCTATTCGATGCCCGGTGTCAGAGTCGAGGGCTCGGACGTCGTCGCCGTCTATGAGGCCGCCGTCGCCGCCGCACATCGAGCGCGATCGGGCGAAGGTCCGACGTTGCTGGAAATCCGCGCGTACCGATGGAAGGAACACGTCGGTCCCAATTTCGACTATTCGATGGGGTACCGGACCAAAGAGGAACTGGACGACTGGATGGCCCGTTGCCCTCTTCGCCTCTTCGAAGAAGAAGTGCTCGCCCAAGCGCTATGCGACAAGGCCCAGCTAGAGCGGATTGAAAAGGCGTTGAGTGAAGAAATTCAGGAGGCCGTGCTGTTCGGGCAGCAAGGTCCCGACCCCACCTTCCACGATCTGATTGATGACGTATATTGAGCATGACCCATGCGTGAGCTGAAATACAGCCAGGCGTTGGACGAGGGACTTTGCCAGGCGATGGCCGCGGACCCCGGCGTGTTCGTGTTGGGCGTCGGAGTCGACGACCCCAAGGGGATTTTCGGCACCACGCTGGGGGCACTGAAACGGTTCGGACCGGGACGCGTGTTCGATACCCCGCTGGCCGAAAACGGCCTGACCGGCGTCGCCATCGGCGCCGCCATCGAGGGAATGCGTCCGGTCTTGGTGCATGCGCGGAACGACTTCCTCCTGCTGACGATGGACCAGCTTGTCAACCATGCCGCGAAGTGGCGCTACATGTGCGGCGGCAAGCTGTCCGTTCCCTTGACCGTACGCGCGATCATCGGCCGAGGCTGGGGCCAGGCTGCCCAGCATTCACAAAGTCTTCAGTCCCTCTTCATGCACGTGCCCGGCCTCAAACTGGTCATGCCGAGCACGGCATACGATGCTAAGGGTCTCCTGATCGCGGCCATCGAGGACGAATCACCCGTTATTGTCTTGGAGCATCGTTGGCTTTACGATCATGCCGGGCCTGTCCCGGAAGAACATTACCGCGTCCCCCTGGGGAAGGCCGCCGTAGTCCGCGACGGCGCGGACGTCTCGATCATCGCCATCTCACACATGGTGGTGGAGGCAAAGAAGGCTGCGGAGAGCTTGCAAACCGAGGGTATCGACGCGGAGGTGGTTGATCTCCGCAGTTTAGCCCCGCTGGATGTCCCCGCGATCGTCGCGTCGGTCCGCAAGACGGGCCGCGTCGTCGTGGCCGACCACGCATGGAGGACATGCGGCGCCAGCGCCGAGATCGCCGCCCTTGTGGTAGAGCATGCGTTTGAGTCCCTCCGGGCGCCGGTCCGGCGGGTCACCTTGAAGGATGCGCCGACCCCCTGCGCGGCCCCGCTGGAGAAACTCTACTATCCGGGAGCCTCGGACATCGCTGCGGCCTGTAGAGATCTCGTATACGGCGCCAAGACGCAAACAGCCGCCTCTCCCGTGGAATCGCGGCCCCGGGCCAAGGACGTCGAGCGGGAGTTCCAGGGACCTTTCTGACTATGCCGCGCACGCTCTCGGTCATCGTTCCTGCTCTGAATGAAGAGGGAAACATCGAGGCTGCCGTCAAGACGGTGCTCGCAGCCATCGGAACTCGGTTCGATGATTACGAAATCCTGATCTTCGACGACGGCAGCACCGATCGCACCGGGGCCATAGCAGACCGGTTGGCTTCCGGCAACCGGCATATCAAGGCCGTCCACAATCCACGAAACATGGGATTCGGCTACAACTATACTCGCGGTGTCCAAGTGGCTTCCATGGAGTATGTCGTCATGTTTCCCGGTGACAACGAAATTCCGCTCGCCGCAATGCAGTCGATTCTTGGCGCCATCGGCCAGGCGGACATCGTGGTACCGTACATCTCCACTCCAGCGGTTCGGACCATGAGCCGCCGACTGACGTCGTCGGCCTTCGTGTGGCTGGTGAACGCGCTCTTCGGCCTCTCACTGAGGTATTTCAACGGCCCCTGCGTCCATCGCCGCGCCCTGCTCCAGTCGGTGCCGATGCGCACGCACGGATTCGCCTACATGGCCTCGATTCTCGTCCGGCTCATCCGCTCGGGGCACACTTATAGTGAAGTTCCGATGCCGCTCCAGGCGAGGCAGCACGGCAGTTCCAAGGCGTTCCGGCTGAAGAATATCATCAGCGTATTTCAAACGCTGGCCGAACTGTTCTGGGAAGTCCGTATCAGGGACCGCCGGAAGTATACACATCCGGCCCGATCCGTAGAATCACAACCCTCAAGAATCTAGCTCAAACCCGACGGTCGCACGATGAAAATCCTGTTCGTCATGGTCAAAGAAGACTACATCGACCCGATGAATATCGAGTTGTTGTCCGCCCTGGCCAAACGCGACGGGCATGAGACGTTTCTGAACGTTCTGGAGCACGACGATCTGATTGAGGACATGGAGGCCGTAAGACCCGACGTCGTCGCCTACAGCGCCAAGACCGGTGAAAGCAACGTCATGTTTAGGGCCAACCGAGCGATCAAGGCCAAATACCGGGACAAAGTGTTCACCGTGATGGGCGGCCCTCATCCGACGTTCAATTCGATGCGGATGCAGTTATACGGGGAAGATCTCAAGCT
Source organism: Nitrospira sp. (assembly GCA_037445005.1). Taxonomy (GTDB): domain Bacteria; phylum Nitrospirota; class Nitrospiria; order Nitrospirales; family Nitrospiraceae; genus Nitrospira_C. Next base: position 1,629 of record JBBILH010000030.1, on the reverse strand, counting down.
CCCGCTGACGTTCAGCGGTCCGGCGATGCCTCGCATCGTGGAGGACACGGCTCTCGACGCGCTGGTGGTGGGAGAGGGCGATGAATCATGGCCCGCGATACTCTCCGCCCTCTCCACCGGAGCAAGCCTCGACGCGATTGCCAACGTGGTGACCAGGACGAACCGCAAGCGGGACGGGAGCGTCACCTTGCAAGAACGGAACATGGCGCTGGACGATCTGCCGTTTCTCGACCGCGACGTGGTGTATGCCAAGACGCGTCTTAAGGATTTCGGCATGCGCAGCCTCATGGCCGGCCGGGGCTGCCCCTTCCCCTGCACCTATTGCTTCAACGCCAAGTACAACGCGATGTACAAGGGCAAAGGAAAGATGCTCAACCGGTACAGCGTCGACCGCCTGCTGGCCGAATTGGAAGACATGGTCCGGCGCCACAAGACGCAGTTCATCAAATTCTACGACGACGTCTTCGTCTTCCGCACCGACGACTGGCTGATCGAATTCGCCGACAAGTACCCCCGGGCGATCGGCCTGCCCTTCCATTGCCTCATTCGGTCGGACCTGGCCCGCCGGGATCCCGACATGATCCACTACCTCAAGAAAGCCGGGATCAAGTCCATCAGCATGTCGATCGAATCCGGCAACCCGTTCATCCGCGAGCACATCTTCAAGCGAGGGATGGATGCCGAGGACATTCGATATGCCTTCGACCTCTGCCACAAAGAAGGGATCAACACCTTCTCCAATACCATTCTGGCGGTTCCGGTGCCGATCATTCCGAATCCCGCCGATCCGGCCTTCGAGCAGAAAGCCAACTCGATCTGCACGCATCTGGAGTCCTACCATAAGATCAATCTCGACGAGCTTCGCTCCTTTGCGGACCTCTCAAAACCGCTCGATGCCGGGCAACGTCGCCGAGTGGTCGACTCCCTGAAGGCTCTGGGCCTGCACTCCCGCGCGCTGGACTACGACATCGAATCCATCGATATCAACATCCGGAACAGGGTCGTCTTCGGCGAGTTCCCGGAATTGCATCCCTATCCCGGCACCCCCGTATCCCAATACACCATCGACGTGGGCGCCTTCGACGGGGACTTCGAGAAACTGCATCAAAATTATCAGACGGAGTCGCCCTTCACCTGCTTCACCGAGCAGGAAAAACTGGAACAGGTCAACCTCTCCCTCTTGGGGATGGTCCTTCTGATTTTCCCGTCGTGGCGGAATCTGGTCGTCAACCGTCTGATTCAGAAACGATGGAGCAAGCTGTATTTTGTGATGTACTACATCGCAAAGTCCTATTTGATCGGGACGAAAATCTATCCGATGCGATACTCGTTCGGTCACATCTTGAGGACCATCAAGGAAAGCTTCTTCTCGGAGCTGCTCAAGCACTCGCGCGAAGAGGGCGTCCGCTTCTACGAGAAACGCAAAGGGCTGCAGGCGGCGCCGAGCGAAGTATTGGGTGGACCGTGGCAGAGTTAACCGGAGACTTTCTGGCCGAGAGGCTCACCTCCAAGCAATTGCTGGCGCTGCTGTTCGTCTGTGAGTGCCGGAGGAAGAAGACGCTGGCCCAGATGTCGTTCTCCGGGGGCTCCAAGCCGCCGGCATGGATGGAATTCGTCGACCGGTTTGCC
>JBBILH010000029.1:0-37530 GCA_037445005.1 Nitrospira sp. | reverse complement strand
GAGAGGCGAAAAGATACTTAAGTTCCGCAAGACTGTCAACCCCCAAGCCGGGTCGCGACAAAGGTTTAGGTCTTCATGATCGGCCATGAGCCGCCGATGGCTGGGATCAACCAGTTGAGTCTTTGGCCCTATGTCCGCAAGGACTTCTTCTCCTGTGCGCGCCTTCGGCCATTTGTGCGATAATCCTTATATGTTGAAGCGTTGGCTCGTCGGCGACCCTCTCAAGACGGCGCAGGCCTCCCATGAGCGGTTGACGAAAACCCTGGCGCTGGCGATTTTTTCTTCTAATGCCATTTCCTCCGTCGCCTATGCGACCGAGGAAATCCTCCTGGTCCTCATACTCGCCGGCACGGCGGCCGTCGCATGGTCGATTCCCGTCAGCCTGGCCATCCTTTTCCTCGTTCTGGTGCTGACGATCTCCTACAGGCAGATCATTTTTGAATACCCCCAGGGCGGGGGAGCCTATATCGTCGCGCGCTCTAACCTAGGGGAGATGCCGGCTCTCATCGCCGCCGCAGCACTGATGATCGACTATGTCCTAACGGTTGCTGTCAGCGTCGCCGCAGGGGTGGCAGCGATCACCTCCGCGATCCCGAGCCTGTTTCTTCACCGGGAAGCCCTCGGCCTGATCGCCATTCTCTTCATCGTCATCATGAACCTTCGGGGAGTGCGGGAATCCGGAAAATTCTTTGCGTTTCCAACGTACTTCGCGATCGGGGCGCTCGGCCTGATGGTCATTCTCGGCACGGCCCAGTCCCTTTTCACCGCCGCGGTGACTCCCACCCTCCCCACAAAAAGTTTCAACGGAGGCATCGAGGAGCTCACGCTCTTCCTCATTCTGCGCTCATTTGCAGCCGGCTGTTCCGCCGTCACCGGTATGGAAGTCATTTCCAACGGCGTCAAAGCCTTCCGGCATCCGGAGGCGAAGAATGCCGCAGTCACCATGATCTGGATGTCGGCGATTCTGGCAGCCCTTTTCATGGGGATCAGTTGGATGGCCTATCATAACGGCATCCTTGCCAAAGAAGACGAGACCGTCGTATCCCAGCTTGCGCGTCTCACGTTCGGCACCGGGACGATTTATTACTCAGTGCAGGTCGGCACAATGTTGTTATTGGTGCTGGCGGCCAACAGCGCCTTCGCCGGCTTCCCTCACTTGTCGTCGATTCTGGCGAGGGACGGGTTCATGCCCCATCAGATGGCGACTTTCGGCGATCGCCTGGTTTTCTCCAACGGCATCATCATTCTTGGGTTCTTCGCCTGTCTCCTTCTCGTCATCTTCCAAGGCGACACCCACGCGCTGATCCCGCTCTACGCCATCGGCGTCTTCGTATCATTCACGCTGTCGCAGGCCGGCATGGTGAAACGCTGGCTGGTTAAGAAGGGAGTCCACTGGAGGAAGAAGCTCGCGGTCAACGGGATCGGCGCGGTGACGACCGGGATCGCCACCGCCATCATCGCGACCACCAAGTTTCTGCAAGGAGCCTGGATCGTCTTCTTGCTGGTCGCCTTGCTCATCCTGATGTTCCGCGCAATCCGTTCCCATTATAAAGCCGTTTCGGAACAGGTGGCGCTGGCACGGGATGCCCGTCCTCCCAGACCGAGGAGGAATATCGTCGTCATTCCGATCGGAGGAGTGAATCGGTCCGTCATTCGGGCGGTGGACTACGCCCGCAGCCGCGGCGGAGAAATCCGCGCCCTCCTTGTCGATGTAGACAAGGAGGAAACGGCGCTCGTCGAAATTCAGTGGGCCCAATGGGGCAGCGGCATTCCTCTTATCGTGCTCCCTTCCCCTTATCGATCCATTTTAGGATCGATCCTGGGCTACATCGATGAGCAGCGGCAGAAGGACCCGGAGTGCTGGATCACCGTCGTCATACCGGAAATTCTCCCCGCACGCTGGTGGCAAAACATTCTTCACAACCAACGCGCCCTCATGTTGAAAGCCGCGCTCCTCTTTAAGGAGCGCGTGGTGCTGACGGACGTCCCGTTCCACCTGGCGAGGTGACCATGAACCGTGAAGCGTTCCTCGTGAAGCGTGAAGCGTTTGGAAGCGGCTTTTGTATCCGATGTGTCAGCGCGCTCGCTTTCGCGCTTGTCAGCTGCTTATCGACCGGGCAATCGCTTGCCTTCAAGATCACCGAACCGGTGGCCGGCGCCAAGCTCACTGCCGGACAGACGGTGATCGCCCATGTCGATCTGGGCAACGACATCGGCATCATCAAGGTCCTCTACTATTGGTACGGCGAACAGGACGAGACGCTGGTCGGCCAGGAAGACGCGACGGCGACCGGATCGATCGTGGCACCGGTGACGCTCATCGGCCGCTCCGACCATGACCCGGCCTTCGGCGGCCCGCTCAAGGTCCCGATAGACGGGATCGGGCCGATGCGGCTACTGGCGGTCGCGGAAATATCGCGCGGCCGCCTCGGCACCAGAACCGTGTTCGACGAAATTCTTGTGGACGTTCAGCCGAAGGCCGACATCACGCACATCGATTTTGAAACGGAGAAGCCGCTGCAGCTCGGACGGGCGGGCCAGTCGTCCGCCTTCGGCCACATCGATTCGCTGGGAAAAATTTTCGAGCTGCCGGTCGTCGCCGACTTTGCCGATGGCGTGACCCGCCGCATCAGCGCGCCGGCGACCGGCACCAGTTATCAATCGTCGAATCCGAAGGTCATTAAGGTTCTCGACGGCGGCATGCTGCAGATCGCCGGTAACGGCAAGGCCGTCGTGACCGTCATCAATCGTGGCCAAAATGCCCAACTCGATGTCGAAGTCAACGTCAACGAAGAGCCGAATGAACCACCGGTGGCAGACGCGGGGTCGAACAAGACCGTGAAAGCGGGAACGAAGGTAAAACTGAGCGGATTGAAAAGCCGCGATGCGGAAGGCGAGGCGCTCTACTATTCTTGGAGCCAGGTCCGCGGCAGCAAGGTGTCGCTGTTGGACGTGAACGGTCCAGAAGCCACCTTCCAAGCGCCGCAGGTGTCGGAACCGAGGACGTATCGGTTCAAGCTGAGGGTGACGGATAAAAAAGGGGCGGACAGTTTGCCGGCGTTCGTGGATGTCACAGTGGAGCCTTAGCAGCTTGCGGATACTGACACGGCGAACAGCCCCACTACAGATGACGGGTGCCCTGTTGGTCTCTTGTGCTCGCGCGACCCGCACACAAATCCCATCGTATTCTAGATCAAGGGCAGTGCTCGTCGCATGCGCGCACCTAGAGACCAATCAGGGCGCCCCCTGAAGAGAGACAACCCCGGCGTTTGCCGCGCCACATGCAAATAGTCGCTGGCATTTCCAGCCACGCTTAATCAGATCAGCCCCACCGTGAATCCACAAATCGGCGGCAAACATTGGAGGGGAGTGAAGGAAAGAAGGACTTAGACCCTAAGGCAACTCCCTGCGGCCTTGCTGGATGGCATTTTTAGCAGCCTGCACTCTGTGAAGAACGGCGTTCATCAATTTACGCACTCTTGCGAAAGCCCTCCCATCGAACCACACGTTGCAATTCAGGCTCAATACCGTAAGCAAAAAATGCTTTCTCGTTCGTCACAAACAATCTTTCCGGAGCACGCAGCAGAAGTAGCTGAAGCATATCGTAAAGGTCGTTTGGATCAATACTCTTTCCGTCAAGCAGAGTTCGCTGTGCAATGAACTTGCAATGCTGAGCAAACATCCGGCCACAGCCCTTCGTGAAGGCTCTCACAAAACGATTGCGCTCATCACTGGTAAGACCCTCGAATCTCGCCTTCTTTGAACTAGGCCTAGCTAGCAGGAAAAACGATGCGAGCGTTAAGAACCACTCGGTAAGTTGCTCAGTAAATTCTCTCGGCAGCGGTTCAGAAACTTTGGGTAACTTCGACATGGCTAGCTTCATCGAATTAGCATCAACTTCACGCAGGGTGTGATAATGGCTCGGATCGATAATCCACCTGGGCATCCCTGCGGCAGCGGCAGCCTGAGGCTTTTCACCTCTAATCTCATCTAGTGAACTAGCCTCCGCAACCACCAAGACTGCAGCAGCTGTATGGGTCACGTTCGGAACCCAGACTGGATCGATGTGATGAGCGAGTCCTGCCTCCGCCAGGAATTCCATTTCAGGAGATGGGAGAACTTCTGGTTCACATAGCTCAAGAATGCGCTTAAACGAGGCCCTCACGATATTAAAGGGATTTGGCCATTGCCTCGAAGGGGCATGTCCAAGATGCGACATCAACTCGACGTAGTTCGTAATTGAATACCGATAACGGAAATCGTGTCTAGTTTTAAGCTTCTTTAGGACATCCACATCGGTGCTATTCATGGATCGCCACACGTTGGTATCAAAATACACATCGAACGGACCACCTATGTTCAACTCAATTTTGTACGTTCCCTCACCAGGACGCACCGCTTCACGGACAACCCGAATGGGCGTGAGGACACCACTTTCACGAGGCTTGAGCCAGCAGCACTTTTTGTATTTCTTTCCGGAACTACAAGGACAAGGCTCGTTGCGTCCGATCTTAGCCATAGATAGCTGGGGGAGGACGATTACGCCCTACTCAGCCGCACCGTGCCGTAGGTTTGGCGGCGTTCTTTCACACGGGGGCGGAGACTACGACGCCATCTTTGGACAACGATGACTCACCCCGCTATAATGGGTTTCATGTTGCGTTCACGAACCACACGAAGAAAGCGCCAGATCACAGGAAGGCGGCGCGTGAAAGCGCCAGCGTCGGCCCCCGTGTGGGAGGAACTTCGGCGCATTGCGCGGACTATTCCAGAATCCGACCTCCACAAGCTTCCCACCGACATGTCGGTCAACCACGACCATTACCTCTCGAGCGGCAACGGTTCGTGAAACGCGTCTTTGTCGACACAGCCTATTGGCTCGCGCTCACGAATTCCTTTGATCAGTACCACACCAAAGCCGTGGAGGTCTCCGAAGCCTTAGGTCCTTGTCGTTTGTTTACCACCGACCCGGTACTTACCGAATACCTGAATGCCTTGGCCGACAAGAGTTCTCACATTCGTGCCGCGGCAGTTAAGATGGTCGAGACCATCCTGCGAAATCCACATGTCGCCGTGATTCCGATGAGCCGGCGGACATTCATGAAGAGTCTCACCTTGTACAAGGCTCGTCCCGATAAGGGGTACAGCCTCACCGATTGCAGCTCGATGCTGCTGATGCGGCAGCATCATCTGTCGGAAGCATTGACCACGGATCGACATTTCGAACAGGAAGGTTTCACAGCCTTGCTGCGCGTTCCCACTCGGCGACACCCAACCGGTTGATCAAAGCTCACTTCCCATCGGTGGGATGAGCAACAACTACGCCTTGCTCAGCCGCACCGTGCCGTAGGTTCGGCGGGCTTGCTGTTGTGTGCATCCACGGACGCGTTTGCCCTTCCGAGGCCTTTCCCATATACTGAATTCAGCTTGATTGCCCAGTCCATTTAAAGGAGTCGGTCATGACGACGGTCACGGTTTCCCTTTCTGATGAAGAAATGCGCCGGCTAAAAGAGTTGAGCAAGCGAGAGGGTTTGACTATCGAGCAGATGGTCCGCCTCGGCATTAACGACTTCATCAGCCAGCCCGACGACGCGTTCCATGCTGCTGCCAAGAGGGTATTGGAGAAGAACGCCGAGCTCTATCGTCGCCTCTCGTGACCCGCTATCTTTCCTTCGCCCAGGCTCTTGAACTCCACAGGTCTGTCATCGAGCGCTGGGGCGGTGCCAGTGGAATTCGGGATCTTGGCGCATTGGAATCCGCGTTGGCCCAACCACGTCAGAGTTTCGGCGGACAAGACCTTTATCCCGATATCACTAGCAAGGCAGCAGCCCTGTGTTTTTCACTGGTACTCAACCACCCTTTTGTCGACGGCAATAAGAGGATCGGCCACGCTGCGATGGAAACTTTCCTCATGGTCAATGGCCATGAACTACGTGCGCCGGTCGACGAACAAGAACGCATCATGCTTGACCTAGCCGCGGGAAATCTTGCCCGAGATACGTTCGTGGAATGGGTCAAGCAGCACACAGTCTCAGCTGCCAAATAGTTGCCTCAGACTCAACCGATCACACTTTCCCCAACCGCACCGGGCCGTAGGTTCGGCGAGCTTGTTGAAGTTCTTTGGCGTGTTTGCGGAGAGCCGGGCCGAATGGAGAGGTCATGACGGCGTTCCGATGTCGGGCGATGCGTGATTCGGCCTTGGTGATTTCTTCCTCCAACTGTCTGACCAACCGGGCGCCGGAGCCGGTGATCCATTTGAGATGCCGGCCGGCGTAGTCGAGATCCTGGATCGAATACCGCACCGATTCGATTTCTTCCAGGCAACGAAACCGGGCTCGGAGCAAGTCACGTTTTGTTAATCCTGCCCCTCCCCACGCTGCCTCGTGCCCCTCGCCCCATGTTGACAGCCGTTCAAACAAGAGCGCACCCATCGTGAAGGTGAATGCCGCATGCAGAATGCCGCGCACCGGCCGGAGGCTCCTTCGCCAGGGCGAATAGAAGATCTGCTGGTTGCGGTCGCCGTGATACAGGACGTGTTTGCGCAGCAACAGATTCAGATGGTGATGGCTGTTTTCATGAATCAGATCGTCGATGAGATCGAGATTGTCCCGATCGAAACAGTTGATGAACGAAATTCCGGGCCTGTGCCGATAACTGAAGCTGACGACGCCTTTGGCCTTCAACGGAATGACGCGGGAGGTGAAGAGCTTCAACAGCGCATGCCCTTCCGGCCACGCTTGCTCTATCGTCTGCCAGGCCCGTGCGATGCGCTCGACCTGTCTGGAGTTCGTCGCGATTACGTCGCGCGGTTGGCGATCAGTTCCATATCTCAGGGTGGGCCCGACGCTCGGCGAGCCGGCGGCACAACCGGCAGTGACGGCTCCGACGTAAGGCCAATGCCATTCAACGGTTGCTCCATGTTGGGAGCAGATCGGGAAACGGTCCTTCTTCTTGAGAACGATTTCGGACCCGCCGATATCAAAGAGCGGCCGCTGCGCCGACCGTCCGACATTCTTGACGACGGACTTCGGCGCAACGAGATGGTCTCCGGCGGTCCCGACCGGGAGCGTGAAGGCCCGGTCCGCCCGTTCGACATGCGAGTCGAGGTTTCCGCTCACCTCCCATCGGCGGAATCCGATCCGCCTTTTCCACTCCATAGCCCACCGGGGATCGAAAAAGAGCGATTCCTGCACGGCTTCTCGCGCGAGCTTCATGCAGAGCCATTCGAGCCTTGTAGACAAGCCTTTGGCCTGCGCCCTTCCTTGCGGGAACAGATCATCGAGGTAGCCGTTCTCGAAGAATTTCTGCTCGCATTCGGCGAACAACTGCTCGGCGAACCCGCGCGGGTCCGGTTCCTTGCGAATCTGCTCGAGCAGATCGAGGAAGTAGACGAAATCGTTCAGCGTCTCGATCCAACCGACGATTTTCCAATTGGAGAACGAGTTTTCGGGGAGGCTATGGCCTACGAACTGCCAGTATGAGACCGGCACATCGAGCCGAACAGCGAGGTTCTTATAGTCCTTGGCCAACTCCCGACACAGACCAAGCAGGAGTCTCTTCATGGATTGGCGGAACTCCCATTGAAGACGGGCAAGGCCGCCGGGGTCGAGTAACAGCATGGTCTCGGGTGATCTCGGTTAAGGAGGCGACTGTACCGGACCGGAGGCAAGCCCGCAAGGTTAGGAACTCTTGGAGGGAAGATAGCCGAGCGTATCGAGCCCCAGTTCGCGCACATGGTTCATCAGATGTTGGGAGAGCGACGCCTGCATCGATCCGTCGAGGATGGGCTTGGATCCAATCACCATTTTGTAGGGCAGCTCATCCTTCCACAACATATGCCCGTCTCGGTCGACCAAATAGAGGAAAAGGCGACGAGACTCCTCTTCCTTCCAGCCCCGATCGCCCGGATGGGTGGGAAAGCTGGTCACGCGGCCGAACATGACTGCATCGACCAAATGGGCTTGCGCCACTTGTTTCGCCGCCTCCCCTCTCCCTTGCTCTTCAAACAGAGGCGCCCCGGAAACCGTGAGTGATTCATCGACCTGTTTCACGCGTAGCGCCGTTTGTCGGCGAAGAATCTCCGCCAGCCGACGTCCCATGTCGTCCTCGCCTTCAATGGAAAGGACCGCCACACTGGACAATGCCATCGGGCGTGCTGTTTCTTCGGATGCGCGTCTGGTCACCCAGGTCGATTCGAACCGCTCGAACGAGACGGAACTGATTCTCATCGAATCGACCGCGACCGCGGCAACCCAGGCGACCGCCATGCAACCTTGAGCCGCAAAGCTCGTCGAGAGGAGAAGCATCAAGAGACTTCCTCGACAAATGCGCTGTATCGGACTTCGTCCCACGGTGATGCTCCTTGGTCGCCTCGCTCTCGAAACAGCAAGAGCGGTACCAATATGATGAAGATGACATGGAACCCAGAAGGGGTCGAACTATTAGAGGTTTCAACCGGTATGGGCTAAATGAGCCCGGTAGCGCGAAAGGCTGCGGTACAGGATTGAACGAGCCGGGTCGTGGGCGCGATCGTGAGCAACTTACGCGATGGCCTTGAGCGGGCGCCGAGAAATCCCTACCGGCGAGTCGGCCTTGACCAGACGCAGGGCCCCTGACTCTTGAATCATCCGATGGCGGTGAATCAGCGGGTCGACGATGTTGCCGCAGGAGACGCAGCGCCAGCCTCTCATCCACATCGGGATGGCACTCTCCTGCATGTCGATCATGTGGTCCGGAACCATGAGGCCTTCACATCTGGTGCAGTGCATGAGATCCTCCTCTGCTGATGTCCAGAACCCGGCCGTCGCATGAGCTTGACCGGGTAACCAGGAACCCCACTTCCCATACTCGGGAAAGAAGCAATCAGGATGCCACGAGTCCCCCCTGAGGACTTGCGCGAATCATCGATGAATCGTATGGTGCCCTACCCCGCCTCAGGATGAGGATTGTCCTCTGTGTCCGAATTGGCCCCATGGGACGGAAATGAGAACCATGGTGGTAACACGTACGGAGGACGGGGGATCGACTTGACCGAGTGCAGGGAATTGCCTCCATCAAGAGCTGAACGGCCGTTTGTCATGTCGCTTTCCGCAGGCGAAATCGCCCTTGTCCTTGAAGAAATCGCGCCTGTGCTGCAGGCGGGATGGATTCAGAAAATCCACCAGCCCACGGACCGTTCGTTGGTGTTCGAAGTGCGCGTCCCCGGACGAACCCATCGACTCTTCCTGTCCTTCACTCCCGACGCTTGTCGACTCCATTTTCTGTCGAAACCTTCTTCGAATCCTGCCGGCCCGCCGCCGTTTTGCCAGTTCCTCCGAGCCCGGATTCAAGGAGGGCGCATCGACGGATTCCGCCAGATCCCTCATGACCGGATCGTCGAATGCCTGCTCACGACCAAACATGGCCCGAGTAGGTTGATGTGCGAGTTCACCGGCAGAACCGCGAATCTTCTTGTGGTCGACAACAACGGGATTGTGATCAGGGACCTCAACGGCGTGAAAGGGACGACCGGCCGGCCCTATACCCCGCAAGAGAATAGGGAGTCACAGATTCGAGCCCCCCATCCCTCGAGATTCCTTCCGCCTTATCCCAACGGACCGTACCCATTGTCCGCGGCCATCGAGCAATACTACGGCGGCAGGGAAACGGCGCAGACGCTGAGTAACGTCAGGAACGATCGACTGCGCATTATCAAGAAGGCCTTAAAAAAGGAACAGCGGCGAATCGAAGCCTGGCAGGGAGATCTGGCCGGAGCAGCGAGATTTCATCAGTACGCGCGCTACGGCGGCAACACGTCGTGCGTGGCGCGCTACGGAGAACTCCTCAAAGCCAGCCTTGAATCGGTCAAGAAAGGGGTGGATCGAATCGTGCTGACTGATTATTTCGACGAGGCCCTACCGGACGTTACCATTCCTCTCGACCCCACAAAAACCGCCCAGGGGAACATGGATGACTATTTCCGGAAACACCGCAAATACCTGGCGGCGGAAAAAGAACTTCGGCCTCGAATTGAGGCGTCAAGGCAGATGATCGCTGCGCTCAGGCAGGAACTGGAAAGGATTGAATCGGGAACTTGGGTTCCTCCGCCGTCACCAGCCCACCACGGCATCCATGCCGACCGGCGCCGGCGCCAGGGCCGGGATCGGCAACGGCAGGGTCCTTTCAGGCGGTTTACCTCTACGGACGGATTGCCGATCTTTGTCGGCAGAAACGCCCGCGAAAACGAAGAGCTGACCTTTGGACTCGCAAACGGCGACGACCTATGGCTGCACGCACGGGGCGTGCCGGGTTCACACGTCGTCGTCCGCTTGGAGAAAGGATCGGAACCGCCGATCGAAACCCTTCGGGACGCCGCGACACTAGCCCTCTTGTACAGCGACCTCAAAAAAAGCGGAAAGGGCGACGTGATCCACACCAGACGCAAATGGGTCAAGAAAGCGAAGGGCCAGACCGCGGGCGCCGTGACGGTTACTCAGGAACATTCGCTTCATGTCAGTCTGGATAAGAAACGCCTGGCGGCGCTCCGGGAGCGGTCCGGATTGGCATCCTGAATTGGGAAATCGACTTTTGTTAGAGATTCTCCCCGGCCTACGCTATCTTGAGATCAGGCTCACTCCGGATCACAGGAGGCCGCGATGGCTATGGGAACCACGGGGCAACCGACCGTTCTGGTCGTCGACGACGAAACGGCCGTCCTCAAGATGTGCAAGACGCTCCTTGAACAAGCCGGCTTCTCCGTCCTGACGGCGGAGGGCAGCTCGGAAGCGCTTAAGATCTGCAAGAATCATCCGGGCGATGTCGACCTCCTGGTTACTGATCTGATCCTACCTCCCCCTGGTTTCTCGTTGGCCTCGGGGAATAACGAATTCCCCCACGTGCATGGACACGAACTGGCTGTTCGCGCGCTCCGGATGCGCGAGAATCTTCGCGTCGTCCTGATGTCGGGAAATATCGAGAAAGACCTTGTCGGCTACGGGATCAAGATCGGGTCTGTGCCGTTCATCGCGAAACCATTCGAAAGCCAGGCTATCGTTGAACTAGTCCACCGGACGCTCCAGTCTCCTCCGCTCACCCCTGAAATGCTCCTGAAGGAATCTACGGACCGCCCCAAGGGGTCCGATGAGTGGTTCGACTGAACAAGGTCGAGGTCAAGGCTAAGGGCGAGCGAAGCAACGTTCGGCCTTCTCGGCCTTCGACGAAGCCTAGATCTCGGCCTCGACTTTAGTCTTTCTCAAACGTGTTCCGTCATGAACCATCCGGCAATGGACAGCCGGCGATGGTCACCGGCGGTCTCGTCGACGCGGCACACACGATGGAACCGGGGAACCGTGAACATGACGAGGGAACCGGGGCGCGGCTCGATACAATGCGTCACTTCCAAATCTGGCTTTTCCGCCGTATGGCCCTCCCGCTTCCGGTAGACGATCAATTCCCCGCCCCAGTCCGATTCCCATCGCTCGTGGAAATAGCTCACCGCGGCGATGCGGCGTAAGGGCGCGCGGCGCCCGTTCATCGCCTGCCCCTGATCGGTATCGTCATGCGTCAGCAGGCAGTCGCCGGCAGCATAGGAGTAGTAGCTGAACCCCATGTGCCGACCGACGATGTTCGGGAACGACTCGATATGGTTTCGGACACAATCAAGTTGGAGGCGGGAGAGAAACCGCTGCCCTTCAGGCGGAGCGATTTCAGCCTTGGCCCAGTTTCCCGAATACGGGAAGTCCTCTCGAACCTTCGGCAGGTCTCTGAGACTTTTCCACACGGTCCTTCCCATGGCATCCCGAAAGAACTTCCGCTCCTCGGCCGACCAGAACTCTTCCACGACGAGAACCGGAGATTGAGAAAATGAGAATGAGGCAAGGTCTTTCTGGCTCACCGCTCGTTGAACCTGGCCATCAGCCGATTTCACGATTTCCCTCACGGCGGTCGTTAGAGCAAAAAAGGGGGAGCCGTCTCAGGACGGTCCCCCCTTTCAATATCAAGAAACAGCAGTCGATTACCAGCGGTCGCGCTTGCCCCCGCCCCCACCAAAGCCTCCACGGCCTCCGCCGCCGCCGCCAAATCCACCGCGGCCCCCGCCGCCTGAACGAGGTTCTTGAGGACGCGCTTCATTGACCGTCAAGGTCCGGCCGCCCATCTCGGAACCGTTGAGCGCAGTGATCGCCGCCTGTGCCTCGGAATCCGAGGACATCTCCACGAACCCGAACCCACGGGACTGGCCCGTAAACTTGTCCGTGATGATTCTGGCGGATGCCACGCCGCCGTGCGCCGCGAACAGATCGCTCAATTGCTGCTCAGTTGCCGAATAGGGCAACCCACCGACGTAAATCTTTGAACCCATGTGGGGTTCCTCCTTTAAATGATGACATTGTCTTGAACACGAGGAACGGGGGAAGGAGCGGGCCGAAGACGCGAAGGATGCGGCGACTTAGGTCAGACTTCCGACGAACTTCCCGGACAAGGCAACATCGACGTTGCGGGCCTACTACTGTGATTGCGTTTCATCGTGAGGCCCGTACGATGAAGTGAATGAACCCTATCATAGGGTCCGGTGGATATCAACCTTACTCGCCGACTCGGACCAAGGAACCCTGCACCTTACAGTAGGCGAAGGTCTTGTAAAACAAGGCGATCATGACCACCAGCAGAGCGGCATTCAATCCCACCGCCCAACCCAGATGAACCAGCGGCGCCTGCTGAGCGCCCAGCACATCCCGCATCCCCTCGAAAATATGAGCGGCTGGGTTGACCATGGCCACTGCCTGCAGCCACCCAGGCAGCACGTCCATAGGGTAGAACACGCATGAAATCGGCTGGAAGAGAAACACCATGCTCCAGGCCAGAATCTCCGCCTCCTGGCCGAATCGCATGATCAGCGACGTGGTCAGCACCCCGATGACCCATCCTGCAACCACAAGATTCAGCACGAAGGGGAGCAGCCAGAGTCCCATAACCAGCACGTTGTATCCGTAGAACAGCCAGGCACAGATTCCCATGACCACCGAGACACAGGTGACTTTGAAGATGCTCATGGCGATCGTTGCCGCCAAAAACTCTCCTGGGGTCAAAGGACTCGCGAAGAGATTCATGAGATTTCTAGCCCACAACTCCTCGAGGAACGAGATGGTGATTCCCTGTTGGGAGCGGAACAGCATGTCCCAAAGGATCAGCGCCCCCAGGAAAAACGTCACGAACCCAGGAACCTGCGGCTGATATTTCGCCAGATACAACGTAATGAACCCCCAGATGACGAGATCCAGGAAGGGCCAGTAAAAGATCTCCATGATCCGCGGTAGACTCCGCCGGTACAAATAAAGATGCCGGGCCACCAACGCCCCCACTCGATGTAGTTTCATCCGCATCCTCCATGGTCATGGTCGCATCCGCCGCAGCCACGGTGCTTGCCGAGCAACTCCTCCATGAGATGGCGGACGCCGTCGAGCATGTGGACACCGGCCCGTCGCCCGTCCGGAGCGCGGCGTATTCCGAGTCCAAGCAGCACGAGAGGAATAACAGCGAGTCCGGCGCCGAAGGCTAGGCCCGCTCTGAGCCCAGGCCCACGAAGCCATATCAACAATGATAGGAACAGCAACGGCAAGATCATTACGGCGACGCTGTTCTGGATTACCCGCGCGCTGCCGGCTCCTCGCGAAAAGCCGACCGTTCCGACGACCAGCCAGAACAACCCCCAGCAGGAACTTATCGCCAGCCCTCCGCACAGCACTCCCAGCGCCAAATCGATCAACCCGTCCTGCATCGTCATGGCAAGGTCACCGCGACTCCCGCGCTATTTTTAGAAAGACCTCTTCGAGGTCGGCCTGACCGAATCGCGCGACGATTTCCGAAGCTGTTCCTTCCGCCACGATCTTTCCGCGCTGGAGGAAAATGATGCGATCCGACATTTCTTCCATCTCCCGCATGTTGTGGGAGGTGTACAGGACGCTCAGTCCCGCGGAGCGTCGCTCCTCCTTGAGGAGCGACCGGATCTTTTGCGCGATGTCCGGATCGAGACTGGCCGTCGGCTCGTCGAGAAACAGGATCTTCGGATCGGTGATCAAGGCTTTCGCCAGGGTCAGCCTGGTCATCTGTCCCGACGAGAGCTTTCGCGTCACCTTGTGCCTGAATTCTTCCATTTCCAACTTTTTCACGACCTCCTCGACCCGGCGGACGATGTCCGACATTCCGTAGAGGCGCGCCACGACCCAAAGATTCTCTTCGACCGTCAGCGCCATCGGCATGGAGATGTAAGTGGAGGAAAAGTTCACCCGCTGAAGGATCCGTTCGCGATCCGTCGCCAAATCCAACCCGAACATCCTAATGCTCCCCGCGGTGGGCGTGACGACGTCCAGCAACATGTGCATCGTCGTGGTTTTTCCGGCCCCGTTGGGACCAAGCAAACCGAGGATTTCACCCGGTTGGATCGAAAACGACAGATCGTCGACCGCGACGAAATCGCCGAAGCGTTTGGTTAAATGGGTTACTTCCAATACCGGCGCGGTCATCGCATGCTCTTTCAGCTAAAAGGCCAGAAAGTCTTTGATCTTGTCGGGGAGATGGCAGGTCTCGCACTTCCGTTCGAGCACTCTTCCTTGATGCCGGCTCTTGCCGTCGTGGCAACGGTAGCAGTCGTTGAGGGCCCTCGTTCGAAGATACGATCCCTCCGGGTGATCGGGATGCCACGGCTTGCTGTCGGCCGACACATGCCCACGCGGAATAACGATCGGGTAGCCCTTGATCGGCGCATCATGAACCACCCCGGCATGACAAGTCGTACAGCCCTCCCCCTGCCCCCGCTGACCGAACGCTTCCATGTGTTTCCGATGACTCATGACAAGCCCGACGTCCTTTACCGGCGGCGGCAGGTCACGGGGCGCGACCTCGGATACGCGGAGAATGTTGCGGTGGCAACTCAGGCACACATCCGAATCCACTTTCGCCCTGAGATCATGCGCGTCCGTCGGGGTCCCGAAAAGATGGATGAGGGAATCCTTGGTCCCATTCCAGGCCTTGTCGTGGAGCCAGCCCTCGATTCCCGGCCTGACATGGCAGGCTACGCACGTCACTTCTTTATGCGAGGACTTCACCCAGCTCTCGTACGAAGGGGTGATGGTATGGCAGCTCGCGCAGAACTTCGGATGATTGGTGAGTGGGACGGCCACGCCGCCGAGCGCAACGGCTCCCACGACAAGAGGCAGGATGACGGCCGCCTTAGGCTTCCAGCTCATGCGCCGCGGGCTGATTCCTCAGAGGGAACTGCTTCATGATGAAAGCGGCCACCGACGGAATGTCGTTCAAGTCGAACACCGGGACATCGACGTCCACCGGCTTGTCAGAGACGATCGCGATCAAGCCGTCCGGTGAGATCGGAATTTCCCCGACCTGCTCCCGAACAATGACGATCTTGGGATACCCTTCGTTTTTCCACCCTTCCGCGATGATCAGATCATAGGAGTCGTCCAGATATCTCGCGCGGACGTCTTCCACGTTCAGCTGATCGGATACGTCCGAGAACATGGCCATACTGCCCTTCGACAGGATCACGACGCTGCTGGCGCCGGCTTGCTTGTGCCGCCAGCTGTCTTTGCCTTCCGTGTCCAGATCGAACCCGTGTCCGGCATGCTTGACCGTCGCGACCTTATAGCCGGACCGGACAAGTTCGGGAATTACACGCTCGATGAACGTGGTCTTACCGCTATTGGATTTGCCGACGAAACAGACGATTGGAACAGGCATGAAGTCGTTCGGTCACCGGTCACTCGTCACTGGCGAGCGGAGATAAGGAATTCTTACTCCATTGGCTCACGACGAATGACCTCCGACCTTCTCCTTTCTAACAACAGGAGAGCCGATGCGGCCCTGAGTGTAGGTGTTCCGCATGGTTCGCCCAGACTTCTCCGCTCAACAACTGCACGGATACCGTATCTCCCGGATTCAGCCGCTCTACCTCGACCGGCACGTCGATCAAACAGTTGGCCTTCACCATCGAAGTGAGAATTCCCGATCCCTGGTCTCCGGTGGTCCGGACCTTGAAAACTCCCTCCTCCCTGGTCAACACACCACGCAGAAAATGGCGTCGGTCCGTCCGCTTGGAAAACTTTTCCTGGAAGACGGCCTGCACGACCGGACGTCCATAGCTGCGGTGCCCGCTCATCTTGAGCATGGCGGGACGGACCAACTGTTCAAAGGTCACCATCGACGACACGGGATTTCCAGGCAAGCCGAAGGCAAGTTTCCCCTGGATCTTGCCGAACGCCAGCGGCTGCCCGGGCCTGATAGCAAGCTTCCAGAAGTTCATTTCGGCCCCGAGATCACGGAACACCGCCTTGGTGAAATCGTAATCCCCCATCGAGACGCCGCCCGAGAGCACCAGGATGTCCGCAGTCAGTCCGTGCGAGATCTTTTCTTTCAGCGCCGCGGGGTTGTCTCTGGCGATGCCGAGGAGGAGGGGAACTCCTCCCGCATCCTGGACTGCGGCCGCGATGCCGTAGCTGTTCGAGTTGATGATCTTCTCTTCACTGAAGCGTTCGTCCAGGTCGGCCAATTCGTCTCCGGTCGACAAAATCGCCACCCGGGGCTTCTGATAGGCGAACACGAAGGACTTGGCGAGAATGGCCAACATGCCCGCTTCGCCCGGCCTGATTCTGGTTCCCTTCGCGATGATCCGTTCGCCCTTCTTGACGTCTTCCCCCTGCGGCCGGATGTTCGCGCCCTTTGATTCCGGCTTGAACACCCGTACCGATTCCGGCGTATGCTCGGTGTCTTCGACCTTCAACACCGTGTCGGCGCCTTGCGGAATCGGCGCCCCGGTCATGATCCGGATGGCCTCGCCCGGCCCCACGGTCTTGCTCGGCATCTTGCCGGCCGGCACATCCTCGATCACCTTCAGCGTCACCGGCTTCTGGATCGCGTGCTCCTGCTTGATGTCGTCCCATCGAACCGCGAACCCATCCATCGCGCTGTTGTCCCATGGGGGATTGTCGCGTTCGATGATGATGTCCTCGCCGAGCACACGGCCCAGCGCCTCGAGAATGGAGACCTTCTCCAGACCGAGGATCGGCGAGGCATCGAGCACGATCTTCTGCGCCTCCTCAAGCGGCGTGAGCCCTTGTGTCGCGTCTTTCGCTTTCATGCGTTCACCAGGCCGTTGAAACCACTCTCCAACTGCGTTCTCGCATCGCTCAAAGCCTTATCCCGCACAGGACAAAGAACGTCTCGGCCTTTCGCTCGTTGCGGCCTTGCTGGACGGCTTTTGAGCACCTTCGTCGGCGCAGCCGTTGTCTCTAGTCTCCATTAGCGACTTCTGGGCGCCACGTTCACCAGCGAACCGCTTTTCTTGCAAAACGCCTCGACCTTGTTCGCGATCTCATGATACGCCGACGCCGTCGGCGTATCGGAATAGAACATGGCGAAGGGCTCGCCTGCGTCCGACTGCGTCACCACGTCAGGGTCCAATGGAATCCGTCCCAGAAACGGCACGCCCATGTCTTGGGCCGACGCTTCCCCGCCGCCCTTACGAAACACCTCGATGTGGTTGCGGCAATGCGGGCATTCCAACCCGCTCATATTCTCGACGATGCCGATGATCGGCACTTCGCTGTCTTTACAAAACGTCACCGACTTGCGCGAATCCAGCAACGCCACTTCCTGCGGCGTGGTAATGATCACGGCTCCGCTGACGTTCCCGAGCAAATCGATGGTCGTCACCGACTCGTTGCCCGTTCCCGGAGGCAAGTCAATCAGGAGGAAATTCAAATCCTGCCATTCGACGCCTCCGAGCAACTGATTGATGAATTCGTACTTGTAGGCGTCCCGCCAAATGATGGGATCATCGGGATTCTGGAGCAGAAAGGACATCGAGGCGATTTTCAGATTGTAGGCCTGGAACGGGATGATCCCGCCCGATGTGCTGATTTTCAGCTTTTGCCCTTCGGCGCCGACCATCTTGGGTATATTCGGCCCGTGAATGTCCATATCACAGATGCCGACATGCCAGCCCTTGAGCGCCAGGCTGACGGCAAGGTTCGTGGTGCAGGTGCTCTTCCCTACCCCGCCCTTGTTGCTCATGATCAGAACTTTGTATTCGATCCGCTCCATGCGCTTGGCGACGAGCCAGCGGCTATGGCCTTCCTTGTCTTTCTGACAGGATTCGTTCTCGTCGCAGATCGCGCAAGCCCACATATAGGTGCAGGCATCGCTTCCTCCGGATGGAGGCGATTGAATGACGTTGAGTTCCCGCGGCATGGTGATCGAGCCCTTTCTACCGGTTGAATCTACCTGTTTACGCCGTTCCTAGCGCCGACGACTCCCGGTCGGCACCCCCACGTACTCTCCCCCTCTCGCGCTCGACATTGCAGGAGTCATGGCCTTCGCCCCCGCCGGCGTGACCGGCGTCAGCGCCGTTTCCGATGATGCAGCTTCCGGTTTCTTCTTATTGAAGAAGCCCGCGCTGATGATCCCGACTTCATAGAAGACGTACATCGGCAACGCCATCAGGCATTGATTGAACGGATCGGGCGTCGGCGTCAGAATCGCGGCAATGATGAAGGCCCCCAACAGCGCCCACTTGCGGTACCGCTTCAAGAACGGCGCATCCACCCAGCCCAATTTCGCCATGAGCGTGATCGCCAGCGGCACTTCAAAAATCAGCCCGAAAACCATCAGAAACCAGAGCGCGAATCCGACATACTGCGCGATGGACAGTTGCGGGATGAAGCCGGCGTTCACTCCGTATGACACCAAAAAGTTCAGCGCAAAGGGCAGGACGAAGAAGAACGAAAACCCCACGCCGGCGTAAAACGCGAGCGTGCTCAACGCGACAAACGGCCCCACAAACCGCCGCTCCTGGGCGTGAAGCCCCGGCACGACGAATTGCCAGATCTCCAGCAGAATGTACGGCGTGGCGATCACGAGCGCGAAGAGTCCGGCCACCTTGACGTTCTGCCAGAGAGCCTCGGCCGGCGCCAAGAAGACGAACGGAACCGTCGGAAGATCGGTCGGCACCCACGAGAGTGAACCGGGCACGAACATGTTCTGGAGAGGAATCCGCAACCACTTCACGAGGGAATCGGCGTAAAAAAACGTCCCGACGAAAATGATCGCCGTCACGATGACCGCCCGCGTGAGCCGGACCTGGAGCTCCACAAGATGCTCCATGACCGGCATTTTCTTGTCTTCCAGCGGCTTGAAGACCGAATCCTGCAGCCACCGGTTCAGATCGTTCAGCACGGCTTCTCCAAGGCAACCCCGGGGCCGGCATCGCCGCCGGCACCGGAGTCGCGATGATTACTTGGGATTGACGGCCACGAACAGATTGTTGCCTTGACGGCTCAGGAGGAGCACGGCTAGCTCTTCCTTCTTGATCTTGTTGGCGGCCTTTTGGTAGTCATCGAGGCTCTTCACCGTTTCGTGGTTCACTTCCTGGATGACGTCGCCCCGCTGAATGCCGGCGGCTTCCGCCGGCCCGCCGGGCTCGACGGAGGTGACGACCACGCCCGCGGTCTTGGCCGGAATGTTCAACTGGCTCATCGTCGCGTTATCGAGCGCCTGAACCTTGAGCGAAGCCAGCACGTTGTCGGGCGGCTTGATCGTGTCGCCCTGCTCCTTGGGCGGCGCCGGTTCCTTCTTGGCCAGCATTTCGTCCGATGGGCGTTCGGCGACCTTCACGTTGAGCACTTGTTCCTTGCCGTCGCGCAAAACCTTCACCTGGGCATCTTTACCCACGACGGTGCGGGCCACGAGATTGCGCAATTGGCTCACGCTCTGCACTTCTTTTCCGTTGAAAGCGATCACCACATCGCCCCGCTTGATGCCGGCGGCGTGTGACGGACCGTTTTCATTGACGTCGCTGATCAATACCCCTTTGCGTTGCTCGGGCAGCTTGAACGATTTGGCCAGCGCCGGCGTGATCTCCTGGATGGCCACCCCCATCCACCCGCGCACGACCTTACCGGTTTTCTGCAGACTCTCGACGATGTCCAACGCAATGCTGCTGGGAATAGCGAACCCGATTCCTTCAGACCCGCCGGTCCGCGAGAAGATGGCCGTGTTGATGCCGATCAAGTCGCCGTTCATGTTGACCAGTGCGCCGCCTGAATTTCCGGGATTGATTGCGGCGTCGGTCTGGATGAAATCTTCGTAATCGGCGATGCCGACATTGCCTCGACCGAGCGCGCTGATGATCCCCAACGTCACCGTCGAACTTAGGCCGAACGGACTGCCGACGGCCAGCACCAGGTCGCCGACTTGCAACTTGTCATACTCCGCCCATTTCAACGAAGGAAGATCCTTGGTTTCGATCTTCACCACCGCAAGATCCGTCTTCGGATCGGTCCCCACGACTTTGGCCGAGAATTCGCGCCGGTCACTCAGCGTGACGGTGATCTGAGTCGCCCCTTCGACCACGTGATTGTTCGTGACGATGTACCCGTTGGAATCGAGAATAACGCCCGAGCCGGCGCTCTGATCAGGACGGCCATGAGGCCCCGGCGGCATCGGAGGCGGTGTCGGCAATTCGCCCGGCTCATCGCCGCCGGGAGGACCGCCGCCGGGGGGGCCTCCGAAAGGTCCCGGAGGTAGAGGCCGCCGTCCTCGTCCTCCCTCTCCTCCACCGGTTACGGCAATGTTTACCACGGCCGGGGTCACTTTCTTCACGATTTCAGAGAATCCTTGAGCCATGGTAGGGGGAACCCCGGCTGCCTCGGCAGAGATGCTCCACGGTATCGGGGTGAACATGAAGGCGGTCACGAGGAAGCACACCGAAAAGGTACTCCACTTCGCCATGGCAAAATTCCTCCAGATGGTTAAACGAATTCCCCTGCCGTAAGGCTGAACGCCCATTCTACACTATCCTTTCCAGCGCCTTCAAAGTGTAATCCTGGGCGTTGGTCCGATCCAGCCGGCCATCGGCTAGAGGAGCGCCATCCCACCGGCATATCAGACCCCGTCTATGAGTCCGGTTCAGCCGGCCCGCCGAACTCTTAGCGTATCGATGGTCAGATTAGTATCGACCCTGTTGCATTAAATCTCGACCTTCGTTACGGTGCCTCCCATAGGTAGGCCTAGTGCGAGAGCCATTGACGGCGACACGACGTTGAACGGATTCACCATCTTCTCACCGCACAGACCATCAAAGGCTCAATGGATCTGCCTGTCTCTATTTTTGACGGGCGGGTGCGACCATCTTTCTTCACCTCCTCCCAATGCTCCTCGGCCGGAGATGGCCCCCCGCATGGCACAGTCCGTCTTGCTGACGTTTGCCCCCCCGGTTCGGGATTCGAAAGCGCCCTATAAAGACCGGTGCGATGTCACCCGAGAACTTACGATCGGAGCGAGCCTCGAACCGCTTCTGGTCGAAGCGGCATCCCGAAATTTTCAGGCCGTTTCCGTTCGCGGCGGCACCGTAGCCTCCCCTGCCCATGATGCCGATATTGTCCTGTCGATTCTTCGGCCTACCCTGAAAGTGGAGCCAACGGATGCTGAAGGTCTGACACCAGTGACCCTGACGATTGAAGGCTCCGTCCTTGTAAAGGATACGACAGGAAAGGAACTGGGACGGCGGGTACTTTCTGTCCATCGCAACCAGCCGATAAGCGCTGAATCAAGAGAAGATCCGTGCGGCTATCACAATATCGACGGCCTCATGCGTGAGGCCGCTGCGACAATCGCCGACGATGCGATTCAAGCAGCTAGGGCTTTGCTGGCAGCAACAGGGGACTCAGCGCCGAAGCGAACTTCTTCCACTCCTGTAGCCTCCGATTCCCGACGGACCGCCCCGAAGGATTCCTCCCGCGCCGGGCTCACTTTCAAAGCCGCACTCCGGGACCAGAACAGCAACCTGGTATTTGAGGCGGGGGAACATGTACGGGTCCGAGTCGACCTGTATAACGGAAGCGACCGAGAGGTCCGGAAAATTTCCGTCGGCTTGACCGGTACTGCCTCACTTGTATCTCAATTCGCAACGTCAACCCAGATGATCGACCGCTTACAGCCCGGACAGTCCCGGTCGATCGAGTTCTTGGCCTCAATCCCGAATCCGGCTCATGGCCAGAAGGCGGAGCTGGTCATCGGGGTGTCCGGCCTCGACGTAGATCCACCGGCTCCGCAGACGCTCTCCCTTTCGATACAACCCACAGCCGTCCGAGTCGAAGACGTGGACCAAGTTCCTGCCGCGGCGGAAGATTTTCGGCGCCCTCACACCTACCTCCTCGCCATCGGCATCGGCTCCTACCGCAACCAGCAGAGCTCGATGCGCAAGTACGGAGCGTCCGATGCAGAAATGGTCGCCACATACTTTCGATCCTTGGGAGGCGTTCCGGCTTCGAACGTCCGTTTGCTTCAAGATTGGAAGGCCGGCAGAGCGGATATCGATGAGGCATTGCTGGACTGGCTTCCGGCACATGCGAATAAAGACGACGTCGTGGTGGTCTACTTTGCAGGCGCTGCGACGGTTTCCGCGACCGGAGACGTTTTTCTCATGCCGTATGACGGTGAGACGACGTCCGTATCGCGAGCCTATCCGCTTCGGGATCTGGAAGCGGGGCTCAACCGCCTGAGAGCCAAACACACCGTGGTGATTATCGACGCCTCTCCATCGGCAATGGAACCGGGCGGTTCAGGCAAGCCGCTCGTCCCCAAATGGACTCCATCGGGAAACGGCATCCTTCACATGACTTCTACGGGAGGGCTGGGATCGGCACTTGAAGATGAACAGCATCGGCACGGGCTCTTCACGTATTTCTTGCTCAGAGGCATACGCGGGGAGGCCGACACGAATCGGGACGGTGAGGTAACTCTGGCGGAAACCGCCTCCTACCTCTCTCAAAAGGTGTCCTGGGCATCAAGGAGCCGGTTCGGGAGGGAACAACGGCCGCTGGTCAGCCCGCCGCTTAAGCCCGGTGATCCTACAGGCTCCCTCGTTTTGACCAGACCGGCATCGGTCCGGGCGACGGAATCGCCCTGACCTTACGCTCACGGCAAAACAAAACGGGGTGGAGGAAAAAATCCTCCACCCCGTGACTCTGCTCCGACTACATGACTATTCTTTGCAGAAGCTCCGCTCGTAGTTGATGATCGTCCAGGCTTCCTCTTCATTGATCGCTGCAGGGATCAACGAAACCATGCCTGTGCCGGCGCTGCCGTTCTTGATGACCCAGAACAGTTCGCCGTCTTTCCGTTTCTTGTGGAATTTGCAATTGGTGAAGTTCCGAGGGCTCGGATTCAGGATCGCGCCGGCAGGTCCATCGCCTTTGCCTTCCTTGCCATGGCAGTTGAAGCAGGTGCCTTTCCCCTCGAACAGGGCCTTCCCCTTGGCGATATTCTCAGGGGTCGCAGCCACAGGGTTCTTCATGGCCTTCGCATCAGCGATCTGATCGGCCGGAACGCGAGGCTTGAGCGGATCCTTCTCCTCGGCTCCCACCACCGTTGCGGACAGCATCAGCACCGCCGCGCTGACTCCTAAAAACTTAGAAAACGTTCCCATCGACATCCTCCTTTGTGTTGAAACCCACCGCACGTTCACTCGGCGCAAGGCCGCTGGCTCGTCTCAAAAGGGAAAAAGCGTCGGAACTATAGCAATGCCATTTGAGCAATGTCAAGCAATTCAACCGTGTTTCCGCCCGCTTGCATCGGTCTTGGGGCTCAAGCTTTTGAATCCCGTAATTTTCAGCTCGGCAATCAGTTCTTAAAGCCGCTTGCTCCTATCGTGATGGGGAATCAAACCTCGTGCCACGATAGACTAATCTTTCGCATCAGGATTTCGCAGAGTTACGGGGTGGCAATTAGAGGCGCTTTGAACGGCGTCAACTGGGGCTCGCTATTTCGCCTCAACTCGTACGTCGGCGCCCCAGTCGCCAATGAGGGGCGGAGAAGATCTCATCTAAGAATGATCAAGTCAAACAGGCGCGGGACACTCAGCGTTATCGCTTGAGTACGATATCGCGAGCAACCTTTCCACTGGGACCGAAGGGCTTTTGAGGCTTTCCGTTCAATTCGGCCTTGACCCCGCCGGCGTTGCCGAGCGTCAGGATGAACTGGTCCTGTCCTTTCCATTTGGCCTTCTCGCCGGGGCGGAGCAAAGCCTCCTGCGGACTGCCCCCGTCGATCTGAATGACGATCCAGCTCAATTCCGTGGCCTCGAGATCCAGGACCAAGTGTTCTCCCGTCTCCGGGGCGGATCCTTCCAGCCCAATGCCTCCCAGCGGTCCATCATTGCTGATCGGGGGAGGAACAGGGGGAACCGACTGATTCGACGCTGCCATCGGTGCCGCCCCGGAGCCGGGTCGGCCGGCCGGCCCGTCGCCTTGAGGTTTCGTGGATGCGGGAGAGGCCTCCCCGTGCTTCGCTTTTGTCGTCGCCGTCCCGGCGTCCGTCTCAGGGGCTGCCTGGCTCTCGCGACCCTCCGTGGCCGGAGCGGGAGCTTTCTTGGCCGTGACGGGCTGAGGCTCAGATGCGGGGCGGCGAACCAGCAACGATGATTGTTCGCGGCTGAGCAAGAATACCAAGGTAAAGACGGCGATTCCGATGGCGATCGCCACCGCCTTTCGATTGGCTTGGCGCTTTCGCTCTTCCTGTACCTGGCGGACTTTCAAACGCTCCCGTTCATCCTGCTTTTCGTAAAACGCGCCGGCGGATTGAATGAACCGATGGATCGCATCCTCTTCGTCCAACCCCAGAGAGCGGGCATAGGATCGGACAAACCCCCGTGCAAAGACCTGGTCCGGCAATTTTGCGAAATTGCCTTCTTCCAGAGCCTTGACGAAATCCGTCCGGATCCTGGTCTTCGAGGCCACTTCCTCGATCGTCAGTCCCTTGGTTTCTCTTACCTGCTTGAAAAATTCACCGATCGATTCCATACATCTCTCTCAAGGTTTCAGGCGGGTGAGAATTTCTTTAGCGGCGGAGGCATACTCCCCGCTCTTGTCCAAGGTGGTCACTCTCGTCAGCGTTTCCTTCGCGCGCCGCTCAAAACCTAACTTGTAATACACGCGCCCCAATTCCAAGTGCAGCATGGCCGGGGGGACGTTCGGCGGGTTAACGGCTAGCGCATCCTCCAGCACTTCCATGGCTCCCTGCATGTCCCCCTCATGGGCAAGCGCTCGTCCCAAATGATACCGCGCCAGATCCGGCGTTGAATACAGGGGATTGGCCAGCGCAGCCCTGAACGACGCGATGGCATCGGTCCAGCGATCTTGGCTTGCCAAGACCTGTCCGAGATAGGTATGCGCCTCTGAATAACTCTCGTCGATCTTGACGGCCGTCCGAAATTCCTGTTCGGCCTGAGAGAACTTCCCTTGCAAAGAGAGGATGTGACCGAGTCCGTAATGCGCTTCTTTGTTCGCCGGATTTTCTTGAACAGCCTTCTGAAATGAGACGAATGCCTTTTGTCTGTCCGTTTCAAGACTGGCCAATCCTTCTTGATAGTATCCTTTCGATTTCTGTCTGGACTCTTCCGACGTCGCGCAACCACTCGCAACTCCAACGGCTAACGCTATCGCGACGGCCAAGCGCGCGGAAGGATGGCGGCAGAACGCCGGACCGGTGGATTCTGTCACGGAAGATCCTCGAAATGCGTCAACCGCTTAAATGCACGGAATCGTTCTTGGATCTCTTTGTAATCCAGGATTCGCAAACGGTCAAGACTAAAGGCTTCTACGGTGAACGACGCCATGACGCTGCCGAAGATGATCGCTTGCTTGAACCCTTCGACCGACCGGTCGCCGGTGGCCGCAAGATGGCCCAGGAAGCCGCCGGCAAAGGTATCCCCGGCGCCGGTCGGGTCGCGCACGTCCTCCAACGGAAAGGCTGGAGCGCCGAAAACGTGTTTTTCGCTGAACATCAGCACACCGTACTCGCCCCGCTTGACGATGAGATGCTTCGGCCCTCGGGCCAACACCTTCTGCGCCACCTTCACCAGATTTGAATCTCCGCCCAACGCGCGAGCTTCCCCGTCGTTGATGATCAGAATGTCGACTTTCTCGAGAACGCGCCATAGGGCGTCCTGTTTGCCGTTGATCCAGAAGTTCATCGTGTCGCAGGCGACCAGCGGCGGCCGCGGAAGCTTGTTCAACACATCCAGCTGCAGATCCGGATCGATGTTGCCCAGGAAAAGCACGCTCGGGGAGCGATAGCTTTCGGGAATTTTCGGGCGAAAGGTTTCAAACACGTTCAACTTGGTGTCGAGCGTATGGGCCTCGTTCAGCTGGTGCGTGTATTCGCCCTTCCACCGAAACGTGGCGCCGGGCCGGCGCTCCAGGCCCGCCAGGTCGATCTTCCGACTTTTCAAGAACGCCAGGTGCTGGGCCGGGAAATCCTCGCCGACCACCGCGATCAGATCGACCTCCGTGAAATAACTGGCCGACGTGGAAAAGTATGTCGCCGATCCGCCGAGGACTTCCTCGACTTCGCCGAAGGGGGTTTTCACCGTATCCAGCGCGACCGAACCTACAACCAGCAATTTCCCCATGGTTCACCGTTTTCCTTTCGCAGAAGGAAGGACCCGTTGCGTGAGTAGCCCCAATCTCTTTCTGGTTGCCGCCGGAATCCGGTCAGGCGCGGTAATGACGGCGTCCTGCAAAGCCCGGTGGCACGCGCAGGACTCGACCGACGCCGCCGGTCTTATCGCCGACCGAAGCAGCCGCTTTGCCAGCTCCACGTTCCGGTGCAGCGTCGCCAGAATGGCCTCCACAGTCACGGCCTCTTCCGTTTCGTGCCAGCAGTCAAAATCCGTAACGAGAGCGACGGTCGCGTAGCAGAGTTCCGCCTCGCGAGCCAGTTTCGCTTCGGGCAGGTTCGTCATTCCAATCACGCTCACACCCCACTGGCGGTAGAGTCTTGATTCCGCCTTCGTCGAAAATTGCGGCCCTTCGATACAAACGTAGGTGCCGCCTCGATGCGCGGTCGCGCCGACCGCCCCGGCGGCATCGAACAAGGAGGCGGCGAGCGGCGCGCAGACAGGTTCTCCGAAACCGACATGGGCTACCGCACCGCCCTCGAAGAACGTGGAGACCCTCCGCTTGGTCAGATCAATGAATTGGTCCGGCAGCACGACCTCCCCCGGTCTTATTGATTCCTTCATGCTCCCTACCGCGCTGACCGAGATCACCCGCCGTACGCCGAGCGACTTCAACGCATAGACATTCGCCCGGTAGTTGATCTCCGATGGATTGTATCGATGCCCCTGCCCGTGTCTGGACAGAAACGCCGCGCGTACGCCGTCAAGTTCTCCCAGCACCACCGGTCCGGACGGGTTTCCAAACGGGGTCCGAACAGTGACCGCCTTGACGCCTCGCATCCCCTCGATTTCATAGAGGCCGCTACCGCCGATAATACCGACGTCGGCCCCAGGCTTCTTCTTTATGGCCATTCCCTCTCTCCCTTATGGCGCGTCATCTGACGGCGATCCGGCCGCCACCGCGCCGTCCTCCAATGACGCCAAAAATCGATCGATCAGTTCCATCGCTCTCTCAGCAGTCCGCGCGATCGATTCCCCCTCGTCGATCGTCAGCCACCGAATGTCCGGCTCGCGGCGGAACCATGTCAGTTGTCTCTTGGCAAACCGCCTGGTGTCCCGCTTGAATCGCCGCACCATTTCATCGCGATCATATTCGCCCGACAAGTAAGCGGCGACTTGCCGATACCCCAACCCCTTCATGGCGGAACAGTCCCGTTCATAGCCCAGATCGAGCAGCCGTTGCGTTTCTTCGACGAATCCACTGGCAAGTTGCCGGTCGATCCGTTCCTCAATCCTGCGATACAACGCGTCGCGGTCGCGTAGAAGACCGATGAGCAAGGCCCGGTAGGGTCGTCCGCCGAACCCATGCTCGTCCTGAAACGAGGCCATGGTCCGGCCCGTGAGTTCGTACACCTCAAGTGCGCGAATCACTTTCGACGTGTCCCGATGATGGAGCTTCGATGCCGATGACGGATCGGCCTGGGCGAGTCGGGCGTACAATCGATCGATTCCTTCGTCCCGGGCCTCCTGCCGTAACCGAGCCCTTACGTTAGGATCAGCCGGAGGCGCGGTACACAACCCTCTTAACAGAGTCCGCACATAGAGTCCTGTGCCTCCGACGATAAGGGGAAGGCGGTGTTCGCCGTAGAGTCGGCCGATGGCTTCACCGGCATGGCGGCAGTACAGACCCGCATTGAATGGTTGATTGGGCTCGACCAGATCCAGGAGCCGGTGCGGAATTCCCTGACGATCCTCCACCGGCGGCTTATCGGTCCCGATGTCCATCCCGCGATAGACCTGCCGGGAATCCGCCGCCAGTACCTCCGTGTCGAAACGCTTGGCGATCTCGACCGCGACTCTGCTCTTGCCCACGGCGGTGGGCCCGACGAGCACGACCACAGGCTTCAGGCCTACCTGTTTTTCCGTCAGCAGCGGCATCGACAGGACACAGCCGTCGGTCACGCCCATCCGACCCGCCCGAAAAGCTTGTCGAGTTCGTCGGCCGACAACCGGAACGCCGTTCGGCGGCCATGGGGGCAGGTCGTAATCAAACCTTCCTGTACCCAATCGTGGACCAGCTGGGCGATCTCAGGCAATCCCATGGCACGCCCCGCCCTCACCGCCCCATGGCAGGCCAATGAAGCAAGCACCGGTTGAGCCCGTCCTTCAAGCGAAGGCAGCCGACCCCATTGAGCGAGATCGTCCAGGAGGTCTTGAGTGAATGCCGCCGCGTCGATTTTCCCCAACCCGACCGGCACGGCTCGTATCGCCACGGTCGATGTCCCAAAGGGGTCGATGGACAAGCCCAGTTGCGCCAAATCCTCGCGATAGCGATCCACCAGCGCGAAGTGCGCGGGGGACAACTCCACCGGTTCCGGGATGAGCAGGGGCTGCGATGCGACTGCGCGGCGCTCCCATTGCCGCAGGAGCCGTTGATACAGCACCCGCTCATGGGCTGTGTGCTGGTCAATGACGTGAAGTTCTTGCCCGACCTGAACTACAAGGTACCGGCGAAGCAATTGACCCAGCGGAACAATCTCAGGAGCCGTCGGTTGCTTGTAGGGTTCTGCGTCCTCGCGGATCAGCGGCAACTGGGCCCCTTCGTCGCTTCGTGCGCTGTGCACCACCGCATCGCCGCCGGGATCCACGAAGGGACCGGGCGGCCTCGCCGAAAAATTCGGCGCGGCCGGCGCCTGGTCGCTCATGGAAACCATTTCTCGTTCAGGCGCCGCTTCAAGCACCGAGACCCGTTCTGGGCCGGCTATCGCATGCCGCACGGCATGCCGGACGACCCTATGAATCGACTCCGAGTCCGCGAAACGGACCTCCCGCTTGGCGGGATGGACGTTGACGTCGATCCGCTCGGAATCGATGTTCAAAAACAGCACGAACGTCGGATGCCGTCCCTTGGATAGGGACGCTCCATATCCCTCCATCACCGCGTGAAAGACGGTCGCGCTCTTGACCGGCCGGCGATTGACGAAGAGATCTTGCGGCTGCTTGCCGGATTTCGCGTGCAGCGGATCGACCGCAACTCCGTAAACGGCGCAGCCGGGAACCCGCCCCTTAATCTCCATCATCCGATCAATAAAAACCGGGCGATATACTTGCAGAATCCGGTCCCTCGACTCCGCCGCTGCCGGATAGTTCAAAATCTCCTGCCCATTGTGGGTCATGCGAAAATGTACTGAGGGCCATGCTAATCCCGCCTGCTGGACAACGTGAGTGATGTGTGAGAACTCCGTCGCTTCAGACTTAAGGAACTTCTTTCGAGCGGGCTGATTGAAAAATAGGTCCGCCACTTCGATCCTCGTTCCCCGAACCGGCGCCACATCGCGCACCGGGCCCGGCACGCCCCCGATCAATGTGGCCTGCGCTCCGATTGAGTCGGGTCCGGTCGCCGTGGACACGGTCACTTTGGACACGGAAGCGATGCTCGGCAAGGCTTCACCTCGAAACCCCATCGACGTCACGGATGCCAGGTCCCGGTCCGACCGAAGCTTGCTGGTGGCGTGTCGCTCGAAGGCCAGAAGCAGCTCGCTCCGCGCGATCCCCTCGCCGTCGTCCGTCACGCGTATGAGTGACAGCCCGCCGTCCTTTACGTCGACTGTAATCGTCTTGCTCCCCGCGTCAAGACTGTTCTCGATGAGTTCTTTGACAACGGCGGCAGGGCGCTCGATTACCTCGCCGGCGGCAATTCGGCTCACCACGTCGCCCGGCAAGACCTGGATCGCGGCGGAACAGCCGACGGATGGCATGGGATCAGACTCCGATCGCGCGGTATACGGGAAGAGTATGCGGCAGGGAGAGCCGGGAATGCCTCATCGCAGCTCGGCTAACTTGTTCTTGGCCAACTTGGCCTCGTCCGAGGTGGGAAATTCTTCGATGACGCGCTTGAGACTCTTCTTGGACTTGGCCAGATCGCCCGTTTCGCCGGCGGCCAGACCGAGCTTGAACAAGGACGCAGGAACCTTTTCATTGCCGGGGAATTCGGTCGCGACGTACTCGAACGCCTGAATCGCGCGCGCATAGTCCTTCTGCTGATAGTACGATTCGCCGAGCCAGTAATGGGCGTTGGGGGTCAACGACGTTCCAGGAAAATCCTTCACAAACCGCTGAAATCCGGATACCGCCAAATCGTACTTGCCGTTGAGGTAATCGTTGTAAGCCAGATTAAACGCCGACGTCGGCGTGATCGTGGGGGTCCCGGGAACAAGCGGGCCTGAATCGCCCGCCCCAGGCTTCTGCGGTTTCGTGGGGCGAGGAGGCTCAAGAGGAATCGGATCGAGCTTCGGCATCGCCGGGACTCCCACTCCTTCGTCGAGCTTCGCCAGGCGGCTCTCGAGTTTCTGGATACGCGCGGCAAGATCTTCATACCGCTGTCTTCCTCCATCGCCGTCTTTCCGATTCTCAAGGGTGTCGATACGACGGCTGATGTCATCGAGACGCCGATGGGCCTGGTCTTGCGACTTCGACACGGCCGCGACCTGATCGCGCATCTCGACGAAATCCGCATGCTTGGCGCAACCGGAGAGAAGCAGCAGCCCTCCCCCCACCGCCGAAAACCATAGAGCAGAAACGATCGTCCGCATGGTGATTATCGTGGCTCCTTCAATTGAGACAGCTTGTCGCTCGCTTTTCCCGCCTCAGGACTTTTGGGATAGAGGGTAACCACCTGCTTGAACGCCGAGGAGGCCCGCTTCTTGTCCTTCAGAGCCAAATAGGCATAGCCCTTTTTCAGTATCGCGGCCGGCACCTTCTCGCTCTGAGGATAGTCGAGTTCGACCCTATCGTACGCGTCGATCGCCAGCTTGTAGTCTTTCTTGCCGTAGTGGGATTCACCGAGCCAATAGCGCGCATTGGGAGCCAGATCGGAATTAGGATATTGGCTGAGAAACGCGGCGAAGCCCCTACGGGCCCCTTCAAGATCCCCGTCTCGAAACGATCCCAGCAGCCGCTCATATTCAGCCTTGTCGGGCCGCTCAGCCGGATGAACGGCGGCCTGCTTCCCAGCATGGTCCGGTTCGCCGGGCAAAGGCGTAGGTGCCACGGACAACGGAGCCGCTTCGTCATGGACTGCCGCTGTTGCAGTGGGGTCTGATTCATGTGGAGGCGCGGTATCTCGCAGTAAACCCGACGAGGCCGGTGCCGCTGAAGAGCGGAGCGCAGACTTGCCTGTCTGATGACGTTGGCCATTCTTGCCCCCTTCCGGGAGATGAACCTGCTGGGAAAACTGTTCCAACGCCCTGCTGAGAGATTCGATGCGCTGATCCTGTTCATTGAGCCTCGTGTTCACGCTTTGCGCCATCGACGTTAAGTTCGTATTGACCTGGCCGATCTGCTCATCCGAACGCGCTGCAAGCTTTTGGGTTACGGTCGACACGTTGGCGTTCAATTCGTTGAATTGTTCGTCGAATCGCGTGGCCAGCTTCTGAGCCACGGCACCGACGCTCTTGTTGACTTCGTTCAGATGTCCTGTCACGGTTTTCGTCGTCTCATTGACGTGAGCCGTCGAGGCCTTGGTGTCCGCCTCCAACTTCGCGGCTAATGCCTTATTGGCCTGTTCCTCCTGCGACACGCGCTCCCCGAGCGCAGTCAGAGATTCCTTGAATCCCGCGAGCGCCTGGCTGAACTGTGAAAACTTGTTCGAGAGTTGTTCAGCGCGGGTCTGATTGTCCGCGAGCGCCTTGCGCTGTTCTTCCATTTTTACATCAACGGACCGCGCGAGGGAGGCGTTGGCTTTCTGAACGGCATCAATCACGTCCTTGCGCAAGGCTTCCATCTGTCGGTTGATCTCATCGAGGCGATTATTGACTTCGCTCCGGAGTTGATCGCGGTCGGACTTGTTTTTCACATCCTGGGCGTTGAGGCTTTCTCGAACTTGGGAGTACCGGTTCGAGTTATCGGTGTCGAGCTTGCTTGCGAGTTGCTCGAGTTTCTTCGTCTGCTGCTCCAGGACGGCGGAGCGTTGCTTTAGGTCTTCCTGCTTGGCCTGAAGCTGCTCGGCCTGGTGCTGAGCCCGCTGAATCTCTCCCTGGAGTTTCGGAAGCACGTCGCCTTTCAGTTCCTCTAATTCCGCCCGTTGCTGCGCCCCACGTTGAGCCAATTCTTCGCTGGATTGCTTAATACGGCTTTGCAACTGGCGTTCGGTTTGTTTTAGGTCGGCCTGCTGGGCCACACAACCGGAAAGAAGCGTGAGGAAAGCAACAATCGTCGGTGCCGACAGTTTCTGCAAATGAACGAAGTCGCGCATCACGCTCCTGCCTCCCTTGATCCTATTCCGCTCGGCGGCGTCTCCCATCTTCGTCAAGACACCGACGTTCAGCATCTTACCAGTTCGGTACGGTTACTTCTTGCTCTTGACGACCAGGTGTCCGCGGCGATTCTGCTGATAGCAGGCTTCAGCATGGTCGTTGCAGAAAGGCCGCTCCTTTCCGTACGACACGACCGAGAGCCGATTGGCGCCGATCCCCAATTCCACCAGGAAATTCCGCACGGCCTTTGCCCGTTTTTCGCCGAGCACCAAATTATAGGCCGAGGTGCCTCGCTCGTCACAGTGGCCTTCAATCTTGACGGCCACCCCCGGATTGGATTTCATCCACTCGGCGTCTCGGCCAAGAGCCTGTCGTCCCTCTTCGTTGATCGTCCAGCTGTCGTACCCGAAGTACACGTCACGAAGCCCGGCCGCCGCTGAGGCGGCTTGTTCGGCCCTGATTTCGTCCATTTGCCGTCCCGCGCTACCGGACGGGTCAGCCTTGGCCAGCAAGGTGCCGCTGCCTGCTCCCTCGCCGCCGGGCCCTCCGCCTGACTGACCTCCACCACCGAATCCACCCATCACGCGTTCCTCCGAGGGATTCTTGTCCAATCCCATGAGGCCGCCACCACTGCTTGACTGCATGCTCGTATCGGGGAAACTCCCCACCCCGGACCGGCCGCTATCAGCCCCCCCGGCGACCCCTCCGCGCGACCCACTCTCACCGGCTGCTGCCAGTGAAGCTTGAGTCGTATCTCCTCCGGACTGAACCGCCTTCTTTCCGCAACCCGCGATGGTCAACAAAGATGCCGCAGCCACAAGGACCGCCAAAAAATTCGCCTGTGGATTTCTCATGATGTCATCTCCTCTCTCAGATCGGACCCATTATTTTGTTTATCTTCCAATATCAACAACTTGCCGGATTGTCAGGTTGCGGGAGACCATGTCGGGGCGCTATTGTGAGCGCCCTCAAACGTCAAACGCTCCAAATTCTTTCCATCCGAATCGACCATATAGATGTGGCTCTTCCCATCGGCCGTCGAACTGAACACCAAATGCCTACCGTCCGGCGACCAGGATGGAGAGTCATCCACCCCGGGTCCTGTAGTGATTTGCATACGTTTCTGGCCATCAGGGGTAACGACACACAGCTTGTATTCCTTCCGAGGAGTCCTGCAGACATAGGCGATCCAATTGCCCCGTGGAGACCAGGCCGGAGCGGCGTTATAGTCGCCCTCAAACGACAGACGACGAACATTGGAGCCGTCTGAACTCATTAAGAAAAGCTGGGGGCCCCCTCCCCGATCCGAGACAAAAGCAATTTCTCTACCAGTCGGAGACCACGTGGGCGAGAGATCCCCCGAAGGATTCACCGTGAGAGCTGAACTGCCTTGGTCCGCGTATCCAACTTGTAAATCTCCGAATTGCCCTCGTGGCTCGACGCAAACGCAAGGAAATTTCCGTCCGGCGAAAGCGCCGGCGTGATGTTCAATCCTCCTTGGGAAAAGATCGTCCATCGCTTGCCCGTCGCCAATTCGATCATATCGATGTCTTGCGTATTGCGGTCGCGGTACGCGGTGAAGACGAGAAAACGCCGATCCGGCGACCACCGAGGCATCAGATTCAAGAATCCGTCCGCCGTCAACTGCCGCGCATCATAGCCGTCGTAATCCATCACGTACAGTTCGCGGGCAGAGCCGTGGGCCGATACATAGGCAATCTTGGTCCTGGCGATTCCAGGTTCTCCCGTGTATCTGAACACCAACTCGTCTGCAAACCGGTGCGCCATCAACCGCACCACGGACGGAGATCCGGCGTAGCGTTTGCCGCCGACGACTTCGTCGCTGCCGCTGTCGTAGACGAAGCCCTCCATGTTTACATCTTGTTCTTTCTCTCCTTCCTTCATCCCTGCCTTGCCCCAAACCAGCACGGAGACCCCGTTTTCCGCCGCTTGCTTGAACACCGTTTTTGTCCCGTTCCCCAAGCCATTCCCGATATCCCGCACTTTGATGCCCAGGCTCGGAAGATCGACCAGATCGAAAACGAGCGATCGTTTCACGTCCTTTTTGAGCACCTCTTCGAGCCTGCCGCCGAGCCAATCGGGACCGCCCGTATTCTGTATGCTGATGACACCTAGCGAGATTTTCTGAAAGTCCGGGCGCGTCGCTTCCAAAAACACATCTGCGGCGCCGGATTCCAGAATGCCGACAGCGCCGGCGAGTGCCGACGCCCCGAGGATTGCCTTGATTACTCCTGCCCTCATCATCCTGTTACCTCTCCGACACGGAAGATCATTTCCACATCCTGGTACGGGTCAGGCATCTCTGCGGGAAACTGTGGATACTGGCGCGGCTTCAAAATCGCGCGCCGTCCCGCGTCGTCGAAGTAGCTGTTTCCCGACGTCTGCTGCACCCCCACGTCTTTTACCGTGCCGTTGCGAAAAAACCGGAACTTCACGACGACACTATAACTGCTGCCGGTCACATCGATCGGAGGCGGCTCCCACTGACTCCTGATGATCGCCTCGACCCTCGCCCAAAACGGATTCGTCCCCGAGGACCCGGACGTCCTCAACGTAGTCTGCGGCGCCTTCACAACCGGCGCTGACGCTTCGACAGGCGGAAGGGGTTTCATCGGAACGTCTTTGGGAGCTTCGATTCTCGCCGCCGGCCTGAATTCCTTGATTTTCTTGAGCTCATTTTCAAGCTCGCGATCGACATCTTCGCGTATCGACGCCTGTTGAGGCGGCGCTTTCAAAGAAGGTTCCGCCGCAACCTCAGGAATTCGAGGAAGATCGGGGACCTTAAATTTGGTTTGCGCCTGAGCTTGGGGCTGCGCGACGGATTTCGTCGGGGTCAATTCTCCGAACTTTGGGGCATCGGGGGGCAATTCCAAATCCTTCAGGATGTCCTTGGCCGAACTCGTTCGCGCTGGCGTAAAGGCCGGAGCCGCGGAGGGCGGCTGAATGATGGGCGCGGGAAGCTGAATGGAAGGGGCTGATTTCGCCGCCGGTGCAACCTTGGCCACCGCCGGCTCGACCTCCTGCGGAGCCGGGTCACGCATCGGAACGGGCGGCGCCGGCGCGGCTTTCGATTCGAGCGGCCTGGGCGGTTCGATCTTCTTGGCCGTCTCCGTCTGTTTTACGGGAGCGGGCAGACTTACCAGCGTCACCTCCACGGAGGCCAGGGGACGCTCCCCTCGCTGCGGAAGTCTCAACCCGGTCGCGATCAGCAATACAACGACATGCAGCGCCAACGAAAGGAACAGGGTTCGCTTGAGGCGCGAGAGAAATCGGTCCTGTTCGTCCTGATCGAGCCAGAATCCCGCTTGAACCTGGGCTTGTGCAATCATACAGTTTCAGGAACTCCGAGTCAGCTTCGCTTCACCGGCTTTCCGGACACCGCCGGCCCTACGACCCGTTCAGGCCCCGTCGGGTCGGTCACCATGCCGATTTTCTCGATGCCGGCTTTTTTCACGCCGTCCATTACCTGGACCACGACGCCATACGGCACCTCCCGATCCGCGCGCAGATACAGGGACACATCGGGATGGTCGTGCTTGAGCAGTTTCAGCTTCGTCTCAAGCTGGGCGACACCGACCGGGTCCTTATCCAGATATAATCGCTGATCCTTCTCGATCGTCAACACCGTCCGCATTTCCGGCTTAATGGTGTTCGTCGCGGACTTCGGCAAGTTGATGTCCATGCCGCGGTACAACATCGGCGCCGTCACCATGAAAATCACGAGGAGCACGAGCACGACGTCGACCAACGGAATCACGTTGATCTCCGCCATGAACCTCCGCTGTCGCGACTCGAACGTCATCGCTGTGCTCCCACGGGAACCGGCTTGGCTTTCGGCATCGGCGCGGGCACGGAACCCAGAAGTTCGATGGCCACCGTATCCAGCCGGAAGGCCGTGCGCCTGATTCGGGTGAGGAAGTAGTTGTAAGCGATGACCGCGGGGATGGCCGTGAAGAGGCCCGCCGCGGTGGCAATGAGCGCTTCGGCAACGCCGGGCGCAACGGCCGCAATGCTCGCCGTGCCTTGCGCGCCGATCTCGCGGAATGCGTCGATGATTCCCATCACCGTGCCGAGCAGGCCGACGAAGGGCGTGATATTTCCCGTCGTAGCGAGGAACGGCAGATATGCTTCCAACCTCGACAGTTGGCTCTGCGACAAATGAGCCGCGGTGCGCTCGACCACATGGCGGTCGATTGATCCGGCGCCGTCTTGGCTCTCGCCGCGCAATCCCGCCAGGCGATCCATCACGCCCTCGAAAACTATCGCCGAGGGGCAGGCTTCCAAGTGGCGCACTTGACGATTGAGTTCATTGAGATCTCTGGCTTTGGCGAGAAGCCCCATGAAATGCCGATCTCCCCGGTCCGCCGCGCGGAAGGCCCGCCACTTTGAAAAGATGATCGCCCAGGAGACCACGGAAAAGATGAATAAGAGCAACAGCACGATCTTCGAGACCGCGCCCAGTGATCCGACCAGTCCGGTCAATCCTAATTGAAACATCGGCTTGCACCCTTTCCCAGCAGGAGAACTTTCGTCATGCCGTCAGTTATTGAGATGAGCTGGTTCGGCCATCCACGCCGAGATCGACAGGACCTCGCGCCATACAGACGATGACCTGCAAAAAGATAACCGTACCATCGATCCCGCCGGATCCTGCGGATGCGGCTTTCTTCCGCAGCGCATTCCCGCAGAAGATGGCTTCCAACCCTGCCCCCATTTGGGTCGCAGATTGGAAGCCATGGCGCGCATAACCGGCTGAAAAAAATGGCGGGGCCGACGGGATTTGAACCCGCGACCTCCAGATTGACAATCTGG
>JBBILH010000028.1:10432-38704 GCA_037445005.1 Nitrospira sp. | reverse complement strand
AGCGCTTCCTTCACACGGAAGAGGCCACAGGTTCGATACCTGTATCGCCCACCATCCATTGGTTTCTTGCAGGCTTCACCGGCTTTTCCGCGACCCCGGCCTCCTCGTCTCTCAAATCCGCTGATTCCTGGACAGAATCCGGGTGGTCGGCTACACTTCAATCTGTCTGGAGATCACAGGATCCCTGAACGGCTATCTTGAAGAAAGGTCATACGATGAAAAGGATGATGACGGCTGCAGCGGTGCTCGTGCTAGTAGGAGGTCTGGCCGGTTGTGCGACGAACCGTCAGCAAGCCGCTGATGCCGACGGAGAGTATGTCGCCCCGGTAAGCATCTACAGCGTCATGGACAGCACTTCACTGGTCTATACCGACGTGGCTGCGGGAGCCGCAGCCAACGATAACCCCTGGCGCTGGGCCGGATTCCTTCTCCATCCGGTCGGGCAGGGTATGGATTACGGCATGAATC
This sequence comes from Nitrospira sp., assembly GCA_037445005.1. Taxonomy (GTDB): domain Bacteria; phylum Nitrospirota; class Nitrospiria; order Nitrospirales; family Nitrospiraceae; genus Nitrospira_C. Next base: position 38,236 of record JBBILH010000028.1, on the reverse strand, counting down.
GGCCGATCTATACGCTGAGCGGCAAGATGCCGTACCTGTTCGGCTATACGAGCGAAGATTCGATGCTGGACAGCCAGCGCCGATAAGGGTTTGGTCGAACGGAATGTGCGCACACCGCCCGCCCTCCAAATTCTTGGAGGGCGGGCGGTGTCGTTTCTCCCCCTGGCAAACAGCCGCCTGATTCGGTATTCTGCCTCGAATGACGTTTCTTTCGTACCGTTCCGTTCGCTCCTTCGCCCGGTCCCTCTTCTTGTCTTTCTTCGGGATCGGGCTGATCGGCGGCCTAGGAGGATGTGAGACTCCTAGTCCGAGGCCCAATCTTCCCCCTTCGGAAACTGATCTGATTCTCCTCAAGCCTGGCACCCTTTGTTCTAAGAAGTCGGAGTTTCTTCTGGCGCATCCCCCAGCCACCCTCGCCATGAAACCCTGGGGAGCCGGACAGGAAGCGATCGTGCCCGCCGATCGAAGCCAAACTCATGCGGATGAATCCTATTTCTTCGACGAGGACGGGGTACTAGTCGGAGCCCTGTTCACCTACACCTCGGGGCTTGATCTGTCGCCTTATTCGGTGCTGCGTCGCACGCTCTCGTCGCTCAAGCCCGCGCTGGAATTCTATTTGAATGTCGCCAACCTCTCAACCAAGTCCAGCATGGACACGACATCGCTCTACGAAACGGGCGACGAGAAGACCACGACCCAATACCTCGTCGTCGGTGCGCGGGAGCGTCCCGCGCTGCTTCAAGCCTCCATGACGACCGACCCCTATGTCCGGCTGTTCTCCCCCTATCGCAGGGAGTTCTTGAATCGATTGCGCCAACCCGACGGGCGAACCCCCGGTCAGAAGATCGACAGTCAGGGCGCCGAGGACAAGGAACCGTTCCTCTCGCTTCAAGAATTTGCGAGGGGGCAGGCCGCTCAGTTGTCCTACTGTGGCACGCAGAATTATTCCGTGGCCGCCGACGCCTATCAGAAAGCGATCGCCAGCGGATTCGCCAACAAGGTCTGGCTTGCGGAGGTTCACCACAAGTACGGGCAATCGCTGCTGGGGCTGGGCCAGCACGAAAAGGCGAAGGCGGAGATGCTCCATTCACTCTCGATCCGCCCGAACACACCGGAAATTTTGAACAGCCTCGGAACCGTTCACCAGATGCTGGGGGACAAGGCCGCAGCGCTGGGCGCCTTCGAGAAGGCCGTCAGTCTGAAACCGAATCTCGCCGTGGCGCGATTCAACCTCGCGGAAGCCATCGAAGCGACCGACCCGAAGCGCGCCATCGTCGAATACGAAACTTTTCTGGCGTTGGTTGAAGGCCTTCCGGATGAAGTCAACCGTATCGCGCTCGTGAAGAGGCGTGTGAAGGCTTTAAAGCATGAGAAGTAATCGGAGCGGCTATCGACGGATTTTTTCTTCCTGCTCCTGGAGGGTTTTGCAAGCGATGCAGAGGGTCGTGACGGGACGGGCTTTGAGCCGCTGATAAGGGATTTCTTCTTCGCAGCGTTCGCAGATGCCGTAGGTACGGCTTCTTAATCGGTCCAATGCCTCATCGATTTTCTTGAGGAGTTTCTGCTCGCGTTCCCTGATGCGCATCGTGAAATTCTGGTCGACTTCAGCAGAGGCCTGATCGCTCACATCCGGGAACGCCTCCTGCCCATCCCGCTTGGTCAATCCCTCCCCGGCCTCTTCCAGAATCGCGGCGCGTTGCCGTTGCAGGTCTCGGAGAATGGCGGAATACTTGCCTCCCGCAGGAGACTCCTTCGCCGCCTTCTTGGCAGCGCCGGATTTCGCCGTAGGCCGCTCAACCGACTTTGTGGACTGGCGGACTTTCATGCTCAACCGACTTGGAAGATCTCGCCGTTTCCAGGCGGAAACTATAGCAGGGGGGTCGAAAGAGGGTCAATGGGAGCCCGGTCGCGCAGCAGGGATCGACGAGGAAACCGCTACAGATCGCGTCGCCCTTCGATGGACTTGAGCAGGGTCACTTCGTCCGCGTACTCGATGTCCATACCTACCGGAATACCGTAGGCGATCCTAGACACCCGGGCACCCAGCGGCTTGATCTGGTTGGTCAGATAGATCGCGGTGGCTTCCCCTTCAATCGTCGGATTGGTGGCGAGGATCACCTCCTGGATTCCTCCCAGCTTCACACGATCAACGAGTTCCTCCGCGCGAATATCGGAAGGCCCTACGCCATCCAAGGGAGACAGCGCCCCCAGCAGGACATGGTACAGACCGCGATAGGCTCCGGCCCGTACGACCGCGTAGAGCGTGCTCGGCTCTTCGACGACCAGGATCTTCGATTGATCCCGTTTCGGATCGAGGCAGAACTCGCAGAGTTCTCCCTCCGCAATATTGCGGCATTGGCGGCAAAACGAGAGCCCGTCTTTGACGGCCCTGATGGCCTCGGCCAGTCGAAGGGCGTCCTCCCGTTCGGCTTTCAACACATGGAAAGCCAGCCGTTGCGCCGATTTCTGCCCGACTCCCGGCAGCCGAACGAGTTCGCGGACCAATCGCGCCAGCAATCCTTGTTGATCGACGGCCATCGTTAGAACAATCCCGGCACGTTCATGCCCCCCGTCACAGCCTTCATCTGTTCGGCCATCATCTCACGTGCTTTCCGTAATGCGTCGTTGGAGGCGACCAGCACGGCGTCCTGCAACATCTCGGCATCGCCGCCTTTCACCGCTTCGGAATCGATGACGACGCGCACGATCTCCATCGCGCCGTTGGCCGTTACCGTAACCATACCGCCGCCGGCGGAACCTGTTGCCGTCTTGGTCGCGGCCTGCTCCTGAATTTTGGCCATTTGCGCCTGCATGGCTTGCGCCTGTTTCATGATGTTGGCCATATTGCCGAAAGGATTTTTCATTCGTGCACCTCTTTTGCGTTCTCTATCGGCCTCACGTCCGCCAACTCCGCGCCGAAGATTTCCAGCGCTTGCTTCACGACCGGATGCGCTTTCGCCCGTTCGAACATGATCAGCTTGTGTTCTTGCTCCTTCGCCGCCCTAAGCTGCGCCATCGTCGGTATAGTCGTGTCGGCATCGGACTGCTCGACCACGCGCAAGTGAACCGCTTTCCCGCACAACCCTTCACAGAGGGACGCCAAGGACTGAATGTTGTCGGGCTTCTCAAGCATGGCGCGAGCCACCGTCGCCTGCTTGGAAAATCCGATCGTCACGACGTTGCCTTCGATCCCTACAAGTCTCCCCATTTCCAGAAAAGGGGCGATGTTCGGAAACGCCTGACCCACTTGCTCTTGAAACCGCTCCCAGTCGACAGACACGGCACCGGCCTCGGTCGGTGCCGTTCGCGACCGCGGCACGGTCTGGGGCGCGGCCGGTTGAGATTGCGCCGGCGTCGGACTCTTGACTGACGGAGACGGCGGCAGCGCCAAGCCCGGTCGGGCTTTCGGCGGTTTCGGGGAAGTTTCCATGGGGCGCGCAGAAGACGGCTGCGGCGACTGGCCGGCCGCATCCTTGGGAACCATCGTCCGGTTGGTGTCCGGCGGACCTGCTTGCGATGGACGATCTGCCGACGCGGCCTGTACACGCTGGGACGATGGCTCATCTTCCCGATGCCGCAATCTGGTCGCTCGAACCGCGGCGGTTTCCATCACGAACCGCGGATGGGTACTGAGCCTCAATGCATCCTCGGCCTGGGAAAATAACGCGAAGATCTGTTGCGTCTGCTCGGGCGAGAGCGCGCTGCTGTCCGCTTGCAACTGCATGAGTTCCTCGGCCGAGGCCTCGATGAGTTTCGGCCATTCTTGCAAGGAGGTCACCGCCGCCACCAGCATGTGGCGGAGATACTCGACCATGTCGGCGCAAAAGGCCCGCAGGTCATGGCCTTGATCCAACAGTTGCGCAATCACCCGTAAAGCTGCGGCGCTGTCCTGCGAGACAACGGCGCGCACCATCGCCCGAAGAAGTTCCCGCGGCACCGCGCCGAGGAGTGTCTCAAGTTCGCTGTGTATGATCGTCTTCCCTCCGAATGCGACCGCCTGGTCCAACAGACTCAACCCGTCGCGCATGCTACCCTCGCTCGCCCGGGCTAACGCCGTCAGACTCGACTCCTCGATCGTTATCCCGTCTTGGGCGGCCACATGGCGCAACCGGTTGATGATCTCGGTCCGAGCAATCCGTCGGAAATTGTAATGCTGGCACCGTGAAAGGATCGTCGCCGGAATCTTGTGAATTTCCGTCGTCGCAAAGATGAACACCACATGAGGAGGCGGTTCTTCCAGGGTCTTGAGGAGAGCATTGAATGCCGAGTTCGACAGCATGTGAACTTCGTCGATGATGTAGATGCGGTACTGCCCGCGGAACGGCGTAAACTTGACGTTTTCGCGGATCTCGCGAACATCATCCACGCTCGTGTTCGAAGCTCCGTCGACCTCGATCACATCCACCGAGGTGCCTTGGGCGATCTCGAGGCAGTTGGCGCAGGAAGCGCAAGGTGTCCCGGTAGGCCCTTGCTCACAATTGAGCGCCTTCGCGAGAATCCGCGCCACCGTCGTCTTGCCGACGCCGCGGGTTCCGGAGAACAAGTATGCCTGGGCGATGCGTCTGGTCGTGAGGGAATTGACGAGCGTCTGGACGACGTGCGGCTGTCCGATTACGTCATCGAATGTCCCGGGCCGATACTTTCTGGCGGAGACTTGGTAATCCATACTGCGTCGTTCGTTAAGCGTGAAGCGTATCTCGTCCGTGATTCGGTCGCTTCACGAATGACGTTTCACGAGATACGTCATCGGTGATGCGGGGCCAGGTGATCCTGCGGCACCCAGGACGATCTGCTTACCGTTGCTTCCTTCCGGACCTGGCGGGGTTCACAGGGTCATGTTGCACAGGGCCCGGCCCCTAATTTCTAAGCGTTGAGCGCTGAGGACTAGGTGCGGAGTTAAAACGCCCGCCACTAGTTCCGGATCCAAGACTCAGCACTCGGTCCTCAGCACTAAACACTTGAGGTGTCTATCCGCCCGCATCAATCACGATACCATGATAAAGAGCGGACGGTTCACACGAAGTGTGGTATGGCGGAGAGGGTGGGATTCGAACCCACGGTCGAGTTGCCCCGACGCATGCTTTCCAAGCATGTCGATTCGTCCACTCTCGCACCTCTCCGCGATTTTTTGCGAATGGGCATCTTAGCATGCACCCTCCGGAGCGGCAAGGCGCCGGTTTGACCGGTTGGTACGCCTTTTCTATACTGCGGAAGCCCATTAGGAGGAACCGCTATGAAGGTGCTGCTCGGCTTCTTTGTCGTCATCGTACTTTGCGTCGCAGGACTTCTGGCGCTTCCGTTTCTTGTCGACCTCGCGCCCTATCTCGACCGTTACAAGCCGCTGGCTGAAGACGCCCTGAACCGGAAGATCCAACTGCAAGGCATCAGACTGACGATCTGGCCCAGGATCGGAGCCCGCTTGTCCGGATTCTCGGTCATGGACGATCCTGCTTTCAGCGCTGCTCCTTTCGTTTCACTGAAGTCCTTGGACATTGGAGTGAAGATCATGCCGCTGCTCGGGGGGAAAGTCGAAGTGGAAGAGATCTCCCTCCGTGATCCGATCATCACCGTGGTAAAGAACAAGGCCGGCGTGATCAGCGTGTCGACGATCGGCCCAAGAACTTCCGCCCCGCCCACGGCCCCGCAGCCTGAAGCGCCTCCTCAACGGGGTGATCCCCTGCAGGCTCTCGCGCTGCTGGCTGTCGACCGCCTCTCGATCGAGGGCGGCAACCTTACCTACCGGGATCTTTCGACGACCCCGCCCGCCGAGTATCAGGTTCAGAATCTTGAGTTGCTGCTGCAATCGGTGCACCTGGGAGATTCTCCGTCGTTGCACGTAGGGGCCACGATTCTGCCGTACAACCTGCCCGTGAAGCTCGACGGAAGTTTCGGACCGCTGGTCGAAAAATTGGAGTTGCGACAGTTCCGGTTCGACGCAGGGGTGGGGAACGTCACGCTGGCCTTGAAGGGGGCGCTCTTGAACGGCATGCTGGATGTCGCCCTGTCGTCACCGATCGTCAACACCGCCGATCTTCCTGTCGCCTTGCCTCTAAAAAAACCGGTGCAGGTCAAGAACTTGTCGGTCATCGCAAAAGCTCCGTATCCTCTCAAACAGGGAGTCTCACCGCTCGAGCTGGCGGACATTACGAACCTGAGCATGGCGCTGAACATGGGAGCTTCAACGGTCCATGTCAAAGGAGCCGTTCAGAACGGTCAGGGGAGCCTGACCCTGTCGTCGTCGTCGATCAATACGGCGGATCTGCCGATCGCCGTCCCACTTGACAAGCCGATTGAGATCACCGATTTGGCGGTCTCGGCGAAAACCCGCGCGCCGTTGCGTCTGGATGCCCCGCCGCTGGAGATCGCCGATGTGCCTGATCTCCGACTGAAGGTCGTCCTCGGCAAGTCGACGGTCGCCATCAAGGGGACTGTGCTCAAGGGGCTGGCCAACGTCACGCTGTCGTCACCATCCCTTCATACCGACGACCTCCCGGTGCAAACAGGGCTTGCCAAATCCGTCGAAGTCAAGAACCTCCTTATGAACGCAGAGATGAAGGACCGGAATGCGCGGCTCTCCGATCTTTCTTTCGATCTTCTTGGCGGCCGAGTGAAGGGACAAGGGGATCTGTCGTTGGGAACCGACGCCCCCCCCTTCAACGGGAAGCTGAAGGTTCAAGGCCTTCAGGTGAAGCCTGCGCTGGAAACCGTGAGCCCCGACAGCTCGGTTTCCTTGAGCGGGGTGGCGGCCGCAGACATCACGATGACAGGTCGTGGATTCTCCATGCCGGATTTGGTCAAGGCGTTGGAGGGGTCAGGTCATTTGGAGGTGAAGGACGGAAAACTCGAAGGCATGAACCTCATGGGAGAAGCGGTCGCGTTGCTTAAGGTCGTCGGGATTTCGTTGGACCAGGCCAAGGCCACCGCTTTTTCGACCGTTGAAACCGACTTTACAGTCAAGCAAGGCCTCGTGAACGTGCTAAAGCTGTTGATGGACAGCCATGATTTCCAAGCATCCGGCAAGGGCACGATCGGATTGGATCAGACGCTGAATCTCGGCGTGAGTCTCAACGTTTCGCAGGCTCTCAGCCACAAGATCGCTGCCTCATCCCCGATCGCCAAATTGGCGATGAAGGAGGGGCGACTTCGACTTCCGCTTTTGATCACAGGAACGGCGCAGAATCCGTCCTATGCCCTCGACATGAAAGGCCTCACTGGGAAGGTTCAAGAACAGGTCAAAGAAAAGGCTACAGAAGCGGTCAGGGGTTTGCTGGAAGGCACCACAAAACCGCAGGATCTAAAGCAACAGGGGAAGGACCTGCTCAAAGGCCTGCTGGGGCGCTAGGAATTTGATCTTAGCGCCTCAGCCGGATCACACGGAGATCACGTAGTTCGTTGCCGTCTCGGCCTGAAGGAAGACCGAAGACAGTACCTAGGATCGTTTTCTCGTCCCGAGCCGATCCAAAAAGGCTGCCGACAGGCTCCTGTCTTCCCTTTCCACCTTGTTGGACCCGAGTGCGCGGTGTTATCATCCCCCCGCTCGACCGAATCAAAGTCAAGCGGAGGCCGAGGCGCCGCGGGAGGGCCATGCGGCCACGTCGACGAATCATCCGCATCACTGTGAAGGAGCCTCCTATGGAAACGTCGGTGCAGAACGAAACGCTCACCGTTCCCGCAGGCAAGAAGGTCGAACTCCCCGATCATGAGGATCCGTCAGCCAGCGGAAACCTCGATAAGATACGAGAGATCCTCTTCGGCGCGCAGGCTCGCGATCATGAACGGCGCTTCGCGCATTTGGAGCAACGTTTGATTCAAGAGGCCGAAGAACTCCGCGCGGATCTCAAGCGACGCTTTGACACATTGGAAGCGTACGTAAAGAAAGAATTCGGCGGATTGGCGGAACGGCTGAGCCAGGAGCATGAAACGCGCTCCGGAGCCGTGCGCAATCTCACACAGGATTTGTTGCAATTGACCGCCGCATCGGAGCAGAAAGCCCGCCACTTGGAAGCACTCACAGCTCAGGCCCAACGGGAGTTGCAGGATCAGTTCACTGCGAGGGCCGCGGATTTGGCCACGGAAATTCGGGCGAGTCATCAGGCCGTTTCGAACGCCCTGCATGAGGCCGTAAGAGATTTGCGTGCGGAAAAAGCCGATCGCCTGACCCTTGCGACCATCCTTATGGAAGCTTCTCAGCGACTATCCGGCAATCGTGATCGTGCCGAAAGCGGTTAGAGACAATGGCGTCCTCCCTAAGCCCGCATGGTTCAAGAGAGTTCGTGATGAAACCGCGGAGACGCCTGGCGAGACGTCCGTGCGGAGCCGCGAGAACCCGAGGCATACGTGAAAGAGCGTGTCGGGAGAACGCGCGGCGAGCCCGCCCGCTTGGATGCCCGCAGACCGCATGCAGGCTCGTCGCGGCGGCGTCTCGGCGGTTCTAGCAGAAATCATCGTGAATAATGCGGGCTAGCCGGCGGACCCTCCGACTCCTGTCGTCCCCCGGTTCAGGGCTCGGCACCGCGCCGGTCCTCAGGAGGAGTTGAACGCATTATGGCCGACGAGCCGAAACCCATAGACGAGGAATGGGCCCAGCTACGAACCCTCCTTTTATCTCCCGAGCAGTCTCGTCTCGACGAGTTGCGGGAACGACTCGACAATCCGGTCATTCACGCACGTGATGTCAGCCGCGTGCTCCCGGACGCGCTCGCCATCCGCGGCCGAAGCGATGAGCGCTTGGCGACGGCGCTGGCTCCGTATGTCGAAGAGGGCTTCGCCTCATCCGTCAGAAAATCCCCGCGTACCATAGTCGACGCGATCGCGCCGATCATGGGGCCCGCGATTCGCCAAGCCATCGTCCGAACACTCCAGGGAATGATCCAGTCCCTTAATCAGACGTTGGAGCAGAGCGTCTCCACTCGGGGCGTTCGTTGGCGGTTGGAAGCCTGGCGAACCGGCCGCCCCTTTGCCGAGGTCGTACTCCTGCATACGCTGCGATACCGGGTAGAGCAGGTCTTTCTGATTCATCGCGAAACAGGCCTGTTGCTTCATCACGTTGCGGTGGATGAGGCGGCTGTGAGGGATCAACAGTTGGTCGGTGGAATGCTGACGGCGATCCAGCGTTTCGTTCAGGACTCCTTCGGGGCACCGCGCGACGAGCCGCTTCATCAATTCATGGTCGGGGATTGGACCGTGTGGATCGAACAAGGTTCGCATGCGCTGCTTGCGGGCGTCATCAGAGGCACTCCTCCCGCAAGCGTTCGTCAAACGCTTCAGGACGCCCTCGACCAGATTCATGCTCAACATGGGGAGGCGCTCGTACGATTTCGCGGGGACGCGGGACCGTTTGCGAACACCCAGGCCGCACTCCAAGCCTGCCTTCAATCCCAATTCAACGAAAACCGCCCTGTTCACTCTCGCCCGTCGAGGGCGCTTTGGGCGCTCGGAATCGCGGCGCTCTCAGGATTGGCTTTCTTGAGCTGGCACGCCTATCGCTCGCATCAACAATGGTCGAGAGTGGTCGACCGCCTCAATGACGAGCCCGGCATCGTGATCACTCGGGCCGAGTCAAGACTGCGGGACTATCGTCTCGAAGGCTTGCGAGATCCTCTTTCACGAGACCCGGCTGAAGTCATGCGCGAAGCGGGAATGAACCCTTCGACTGTGGCGACGAAGTGGTCGCCGTACTATTCGCTCGATCAACCGATCATATCGGCGCGGGCTAAGAGCATCTTGCAACCGCCTGATACCGTCACCCTGAGTTTCGACGGCGATGCGCTCGTCGCGACCGGATCTGCCCCTGCTGAATGGGCCAAAGACGCCTCGCGTCTCGCTCTTCTGGTCCCTGGAATACGCCAGTACCGTGCCGCATCTCTGCGATCATATTCCATCGAAAGCCTCACCGGTCAACTGGAGAGAACGGTATTCCGCTTCGCCAGCGGCTCATCGACCTTGGATTCCGGCGGGCAAGCGGCCGCCGCCGCCGCTTCTGCAGCCATCCGGGATCTGGATGCCTTGGTCTCCCGCTCCGGGCAACGCTTGAGTATTGAGATTCTAGGTTCCGCCGATGAGACCGGTCCCGAAACGATGAACTTGCTGCTGAGCGACGCCCGTGCCCGCGCCGTGCTGGAGGCGCTGGGAGGGAAACGGATCGGAACCGCGACGACCCTGATCACCGGCCTCGATCCTCAGGGGCTTAAGAGGCGACGGGGGACACCCCGCGACTCGGCCGCAGAGCGCACCGCCTCGTTGCATGTTCGGTTCTTGTCCCAGGACCCTTCGCAAGCGGCCCGGCCATGATTCAGAAAAAAGTCTGCATGCTGGGCGGGTTTGCCGTCGGGAAAACCAGTCTTGTCCAGCGCTTCGTGACCAGTTTGTTTTCCGAGCATTACCACACCACGGTCGGCGTGACCATTGAGAAGAAGTCGCTGATCGTGGATGAACGGGACATCACCTTGATGATCTGGGATCTCTACGGCGACGACGAATTCCAGCGCTTTCGCAGCTCCTACCTTCGGGGATCGTCAGGCTACATTCTGGTCGCGGACGGGACACGAGCCGCGACGCTCGAAAGGGCTCTGCACCTCCAGTCCGCGATCGAGGCGGAACTCGGTCACATACCGTTTGTGCTGATCGTGAATAAGACGGATCTACGCTCCGAATGGGAGATCGGCGACGAGGCGCTGAACGAACTACGCCGGGCGGGGTGGACGATCTCCACCGGGAGCGCCAAAACCGGAGAAGGCGTCGAGATCCTCTTCCGCACGCTGGCCGAGAAGATGCTGGAAGGGACGGCGTGACCATGGGCAGGACCCGTAAGACCTTCGACGAAGCAATGTCGCCGACACTTGCAGCCCAGCTGTACGCAGGCATATTCGCCCTCCTCGACACGGCCCTCTTTGTCCGGATAGGTTCGTCCGGTGCATTTCGGATTCACGGAATGGTCCCAGCGTGGTGGAACGATGTATTCGGTCCTACTCAAGTCAACGACGTGGAATGTACCGGTTCCCGTGGACTGTTCCTCCGCGAATTTCTCCATTCGATCGACGATCGTCGGACCGATTTTACGGGCTGCGTCATACACTCCGGCCCTTGGACCGAATACGACGATCGGGGAGTACTCTTTCATTTTGAGGCCGCTGTCTTGAAGCTGGAGTCGAGGCAGGCGTTGTTGGTGCGTCGCCTCGGCAGCGACTTCGAACAATTCCGCACCACATTGCAGAAGGCTCGTGACAAGGCCCTCCGTCACGAACAGGCAGTGTCGTCGTTCGTTCGTGATCAATCCCGCTTGGCGACTCAACTTTCCCGTTCGGAAGAGGCTCGAGATGACCTGGTGAACCTCTTGGAGGCCCTCGGCCTGGCAACCGCCCTCGTCGACCGCCACGGGCAGCTCTCGTTCTTGAGCGGTGAGGCAGTCCGCATGCTGAATACTTCTCTCAACGTCCTGGGCCGCAAGTGGGACGAACTCCTCCCCTGCGCGAAACGTGAACGTGAGGCGGTGCGTGCGCGATTGCGCCGGCCGCGGGGCGGCCCCGCTCTTACCATCGCCCTTCAGACCACTCCTCAAAAATGGCTCGACCTTACCGTCTATGCACACCCGCGGCACAAGGACAAGCGCATCCTGATGTTCCAGGACAGTACAGAGATGCACGATCTGAGGCGGTTGCTGGACGACAGAGGACGGTTCCACGATCTTGTTGGAGACTGTCCGTCGATGATGGAGGTCTACCGGTCGGTTCGCGATGTCGCCCGGGTAGACTCGACCGTCTTGATCGAAGGTGAGACGGGCACGGGAAAGGAGCTGATCGCTCGAGCCATTCATTTCTCAAGCGCGCGGAAGCAAGGTCCATTCATCGCTGCGAATTGCGCGGGATTGACGGACTCCCTGCTCAACAGTCAGCTCTTCGGGCACAAGCGAGGCTCCTTTACGGGAGCATTGAGCGACCAGCCGGGACTGTTCGAGTCGGCGGACGGGGGGACCGTGTTCTTGGATGAAATCGGCGATATCCCCGCGAACGTCCAGGCCAGTCTTCTCCGCGTCCTGCAGGAAAAGGAAATTACTCGCGTCGGCGAAGCCAAACCCAAGAAAGTCAACGTGCGCGTCATCGCCGCGACGCATCACAATTTGAGCGAGGATGTCGTCCGCGGTTCATTCCGGGCGGATCTCCTCTATCGTATTCGCGTCGCACGGATCCATCTTCCTCCATTACGTGAACGACGGGACGACATCCCCTTGCTGGCCGGCGCATTCCTAGGGCAGGTCCGTTCGACCATGGGTAAGGCGGTCGACCGGATAGAACCCGACGCACTGAAATTGCTATTGGCTTACTCGTGGCCCGGTAACGTGCGTGAATTGAAGAGCGCGATCGAATTCGCCGCCATCGGCTGCAGAGGCCAAAAAATCGGGTCCGGCGACCTTCCGCCGGAGATCAGACGCCCGCCCTCGGCAGGTCCGATCGACGCCTGGGTTCCCTTCGGAAGCATGGATGAGCGATCTCGCTTTGTTCGGGCCTTGACGCACGCGGGAGGCAATCGAGCTGAAGCAGCCCGATTGCTCGGCGTCAGCCGCGCAACCTTCTATCGCCGGCTCACAGATCTCGGAATAGACAATTCCTCGCCAAACTGACTCCGTCGTTTTTTTCAGTGCCGCAACAGCGCCGAAGTGTCTCAACCTGAGACATCTTCATTTCTCATTTTGCGCCCTCGACCGGCTGTGTTTCTCTATCAACCACACATTCCTTGAGAAAACTCTCGGCGAGCACCTAGGCATGGAATATGAGTGCCTTCGAACTGGTCCGGGCGGCCGGAGGTTTCCCCGGCGACTCCGACCGCATCATCCATGGCTACTACGCCCCTTGCCCACGGCAAATCTCGTCGAACGTCAAACATGAAATCCGTGCGTGTCTTGTTGGTCGACGATTCTTCCCTGATTCGGCGCGGGCTCAAATTGATTCTCGGCCGGCACAAGGGGCTCAAGGTCGTCGGAGAATCCGAGACGGCCGCCGGAGCGCTTTCAATCATTCGAACCAGCCGGCCTGACGTCGTCGTGGTGGATATCCGGCTTGGAAAGGACAGCGGCATCCAGGTCCTGGAGGGAATACGGGCCGACTACCCGGAGGTGCGAACTCTGTGCTTAACCGCATATGACGACCCGGCTTCAATGCAGTCCGCGTTTCTTGCCGGAACCGACGGATATCTTATGAAGGACGCGCCTGGAGCCACCATCGCCCGCGTCATCCGGACAATCTCGGCCGGGGGAACATGCTTCCCTCCCTCTCTCGGCGAGCATATCGTGTCTTGGCTGCGGGGCGGGACGAGGCGTGGGCAGATTGCGGCAACACGAGATCTGCCCCACCAAGAAAACCAGCTTCTTTCACTCATCGCCTTGGGGAAATCAAACAAAGAAATCGCCGAGGCGTTGGGCGTGGCGACTCCGATCGTCCGTACGAAGTTGACAAAGCTGTTCAACCGTCTGGGGATCGTGAACCGCACGCAGGCCGCATTCTACTATGCCGTCTCCGCGCCTCGTGACGGGCGGCTCGGGGAGACATGATCAGCGTTCAACGATTTCTCGTTCGGAATGAACGAGGTGAAGAATACCTGTTGAGCACACGCCCTTCACAGAAGCCCGAAATCGAGGAACATACCAAACATGTCTCTGCAGACAATACTTGAGCTTGGATGCCCGTGCAGGATCGAACCTACACCACGAGACCTTGCTTCATCACGGGTAGGGACTCAAAGTCTCTTACGGGCACTACCTTTGCCTTATGTGAGGCCCCTTACTCAGCGCCTCCCTTGCAGGGTTTATTCAAGTAGGTTATACAGGCTACCCGAACGAATAAGTCTTATCGGCCCTAGGAATTAATACTATAAATCGCCCATCCTGTCTGAGGTTTCCAGGACAGTCAGTAAGGAGGTGTGCATGAGACGGTTCCTTCGAGTGGTTGCGATGTGCGCGCTATTGACCCCAGCGGGACTCGCCTTTGCGGCAGATCCTTCTGCGCCAGCTATGGATATCGTAACGTTGAAAGACGGCAGCGTCATCTACGGAGAAGTTGTGGAAATGGCAGGGGGTGTTCTTATGCTGAAGTCACCGGCGAGCCCCGACAATATGATCAAAGTGAAATGGGCCGACGTGGCCAAACTTTCGGTCAACCATCCTCTTCCCTTTTATTTGAAGGAAGGAACGATACTCAAGGGGACCGCGACGGCCGGAAGCGACGGCATCCTGAACATTCAGGCCGAACCGCTCAAGGGATCGATGGCCGTCCCAATGGATTCCGTGACTTCCATGAATCCCATCATTCAGCCGCCCGTGATCTACTCGGGCAGCGTGACCGGTGGATTCTCTCAGACGACGGGAAACAGCCATTTACGTAACGCCAGCCTGCTCGGCGATTTCGTCGCCCGCAGCGAACAACTTCGATTGACCATCAACGGTCGCTACGTGTACGGCGACAATAACAACACGCTCATCGCCCGGAACGCACGCGGCACGATCAAACTCGATTTCTTCATCACCAAGCGCTTTTTCTGGTTTGCGTCCGCCTATTTTGAAAACGATCGGTTCCAGGATTTGAGAATGCGAACGGCGCTGGCCTCCGGCCCAGGTTATCAGTTCATAGAACGGGGAGACTTCAACGGGATCTTCAAAGACATGACGTTCTATACGGAAGCCGGTATCGCGTACTTCAACGAAGACTTTCTTCTGGCTCCGGATCAGTCCAGTATTCGCGCCCGCATTTCGATGAAATTCAACTGGCCCCTTTGGGATGATCGCATCACGCTTTATCATTACAATGAAATTTTCCCGTCGCTCGAGAATTCCTCCAACTTCTATCTCACGATGGATAACGGAGTCCGCTTTAAGATATGGGAAGGATTCGTCAGCGGGTTTCAGGTCACGACCCGTTTCAACAACAAGCCGCCGGCAGGCACAGGCGATACTGACAATCTCTATCTCATGACGCTTGGATACAGCTTTGATACGACGAGAAAACGTTAGGTAGGTCGCCCGCGCAACTCACCCGCCTCTAGAGTAAGGAGGGCCCTCTTATGCTGAAAGAATTCAAAGAATTCGCCATGAAAGGCAACGTGCTCGATATGGCCATCGGCGTGATCATCGGCGGCGCATTCGGAAAAATCGTATCGTCCCTCGTGAGCGATGTGCTGATGCCGCCGATCGGATTGCTGATGGGCAAAGTCGATTTCTCGAGCCTCTTCCTGAACTTGTCGGGGACGCCGCAACCCTCGCTGACGGCGGCAAAGGCGGCCGGCGCGCCGACGCTGAACTACGGAGTCTTTCTTCAGACCGTGTTCGACTTTCTCATTATCGCATTCGTGATTTTCATGCTTGTGAAGCAAGTGAATCGGTTCAAGAAGGAGGAAGCGCCGGCCCCTCCTCCCGGACCGACTGCACAAGAAAAGCTCCTGATGGAGATCAGAGACGCACTCAAAGAGCGGCGATAGATCCGCCCCGAGCTTATCGCAACGTGCGCAGAAAGGAGTTCCACATGAAAACGATCAAGACTGTGTGGCTGGCGATGAGCGGGTTCCTCTTCGCCGGCTGCTTACAGCCCATGTGCCCTGACGACGGCTGGAAATACCGCATATGCACTCCGGGAACCATGAAAACCACCGCGGTGGCGAATGATGCGGCAAACCGTACGGCCGCTCTCGAACGGGAACGGCAGCAAACGGCCGACCAGTTGGCTGCGGCCCGCGCAGAAAATGCCGCCTTGACCGACCGGAATAAGGCCCTGGAAAGCCAATTGTCCGACAGAGACCGTGAATTGGCTTCCTTGCGCTCAAGCGCCGGGGACTCTTCCAAACTCGCCAGCCAGCTCTCCTCAGCCCAAGGCGACTTGGACCAATCCCGAGCGCGGGCTGCGGATCTGGAACGACAAATGGCTGCTCTCCAGGGTGCGTCAGCAGAAAAAGACAGGCTGGCATCCGATCTTTTGGCGACGCAGTCTCAACTTGCGGCTCTTCAAGCCGGAGCGGGGGACAAGGACAAGTTGGCCGCCGAGTTGGCCGCCGCGAAACAGCGCATCGCCGACTTGGAGGCCCAGCTTGCCGCCGCTCAGGGAAGCGGTGCGGACAAGGACAAGTTGGCCGCCGAGTTGGCCGCCGCGAAACAACGCGTGGCCCATCTCGAGCGACAATTGGCTGCCCGCGACAAGGAACTCGCCGGCCTTCGCGGCGACCTTTCCGCTGAGATGGCCAAGCTGAAGGAAGCGCAGCGCGGTTTGATCAGAGCCCTCAAGCCGCAGATTGACAAGAAGAACATTACAGTCGATCTGAACAACGAGCGACTCCTGATCAACCTGGCGTCAAGCTATCTCTTCGGATCCGGCGAAGATCAGCTCAAACCGGCCGGCGCAGACGCGCTCAAGCAGGTCGGCTCCATTCTGAAGGATTTCCCTGAATACAAAGTCCATGTGGAAGGCCACACTGATAACCGGCCGATCCGCAGCGCGCTAAAGCAACGATTCCCCGGCAACAAGGAGCTTTCCGAAGCGCGCGCCGCAAACGCGGCTCAGGCATTGGCCGACGGCGGCCTGACGGGAGCACACGCGATGGGCGCGGCGGATACGAAACCGGTGGCTCCGAACACGACCGATGCGGGAAGGGCCAAGAATCGGCGCGTTGAGGTGGTGGTCACGAAATAGCGAGATCGCGCCGTACGATCGCGAGGGGCGGTGTCCACGAAGGATGCCGCCCCTCGTCATGTTCCCGACTGGTTACAGCTTGCAGGTGTTGCCGTCGACCGTTCCGGCCACGGCATCGCCCGGAACGGTCGCGAGAATTTTGTAGTGGCCCAGCCCAAGCTCCTTGCCGAAGGCTTCCCCGACCAGCACATCCTGCACATGCTGATGGTCCCAGGCTCGGAAGTACGAACGGCCTTCTTTTAATCCATCGAACTCGTGTCCTTCCAACGCCTTGATCACCGCCGCCGTTTCTGTTGTGCCCGCCCTGCGGACCGCTTCGAGGATCTGCGTCACCGCGGCATATCCGAGGTAACAGCGTGATGTGGGCGTATGGTTGTATTTCTCGATTACGCCCTGGATAAACCGCTTTGATCCCTCCGTGTTGATCTTCGGGTCCCAGATCAGTCCCCAGATGCCGGCGTTGCCGGCGTATCCAAGCGGGCGGCCGATTTGTTCTCCAGCGATCAACCCGCCAATTCCGATTTTCTCCTTAGCCAGGTCCAGTTTGGCGTAGCCTTTCAACGCATTGACCAGGTCCCAACCGTAGAGGTTCAGCACGATCAGGCTCGGATGCTTGTCCCTCGCAGCCGCCAACGCGGAAGTGAAATCCGCGGCCCCGAACGGCATCAGCGCCTCGCCGACCAGTTCCACTCCGTGCGCCTGTCCAGCTGTCACGGTCGCATGAGCCATCGCCTTGCCGTCCAACGTGCCGGTGGTGATCATATACCAACGGGGACCGTACGCTTTCGCCAGATGAGGCACGACCGCCTGCGCCATCATCAACGCGTTGGGCATGAACACGAACGTATGCGAGTTGCACGCCGCACCGGTCAGCTCAGGCAGAAGGGCGCCCGTGACCATGAACAGTTTGTCTTCTTTCTTGGCCAGGTCCGACACTGCGAGGGCGCAGTCGGCGTTGAAGGTCCCCATCAAGAAATCGACACGATCCTCCTTGACGAACCTTGCGGCCGCTTTAGCGGCGGCCTCCGGATTTGATGCATCGTCCGCCTCCAGAATCACGACAGGCCGACCCAGCACCCCGCCTCGCTTGTTGTACAGATCGACCGCGACGTTGGCCCCGTGAACGTCGTGAACCGACGACGTCTTATAGGGACTCGACAGGGGATCAATGATCCCGATCTTGATCGGCTCCGCCGCGGACGCCGCGGCTGGGAACGAAGTGAGTCCCAACATACGATCGACAACGTTCCCGAGCATCAAGGCTCCGCCGATCTGGGCCGACAATCGCAGAAATCGCCTTCGTGATATCTGACGCATGGTCATGGCCTCCTTCAGCATGACTGGGTGACTTATCGGATCGGTGAATCCGATCTGATCGACGCGTTCATAACAGAGTTGCACTTGCCTATACGGTTCGGAGTTGGGCCTCCAACTCGGCCACGCGCGCCTTTAACGGCCCGACGAGTTCTTCCACGTCTTCGATCGAGTAGCGCGGAGTGATGTGCGTCGGGCAGTTCCAGTCAAACGCAACCACATCGACGATCACGACGCGCTCCGCCGCGGTTCGTCGGTCTCCGCCAATCAGCTGCAACTCGATGCCGGGGTGGTCCCGCGCCTCTTCAATCCGCGCCCGGCCGAGAATCTTCAGCCGTTCGCGGTTCTTGTAGTCGATCAGAAACAGTGCGACCCGGTTATTCACCAACATGTTCCCCGTGCTGATGAGCTGCCGATTCCCCCGGTAATCGACGAACGCTAGGGTTGAAGGATCGAGAACCCGTAGGAAACCCCGCGGTCCGCCCCTATGCTGGACATACGGCCACCCGCTTTCGCTGACAGAGCCGAGGTAGAAGCTGTCGCGCTCGGCGATGAAGGCAGCCTCCGCTTCGCCCAGACGGTCGCGATCGGGAGCGCCCTCGATCGTGACGGACCGTCCATAGTAGTTTGCCTGCGCGCGGCACACCGATTCCGTCATGGCAATTTCAAGATACTTCCTCGACATCGGACACCCTCCATCAGTCGGAACTGAAACCGCGTCCTCCCGTCTGGCGCGACCGACGATGCTTCGCTTTAGAACACGACCATGTTCCATCCGTCGGCCAGATACCTTCGGAGACTGAGCAGTCCAGCGGTTCCGGCCAGTGCATGGTTGTTCACCATCGGCACCCCGCATGACCGGACACTTTCCGTGGCCCCGAACACTTCCGCACAGCCACACGACGCACCCTCTACAACGTTCCTGACAGAATTGTAGAGGCGGTTGGCGGGATGTGCCGGCTTCGCGAGTTCGGCTGGCCAACGCGTGCCCGGACCGTTGAATACCACCGCGACCTCGTCGCCTTTCTCTTTGCACTCGGAAGCCAGCGCGAGTGCGTTGAACACCCGCCCGAGCGCCTCGTCGGAGCCGCTGTTAGGGTCTGAGACGATCACGATCGCCGTTTTCATACGTTCTCCTTGCTGTGGATGGGCCGTGCCCTCGTTATTTCTGTTCACCAGGTGTTTTTCACGCCAGTGCGTTATAACTGTCTATATGTCATTTTGATGGTTATATTCTTACAATGCTAACTTGTCAATCCTCATTTTTCCGGTGTATGGTCGGGAATGAAACGCGCTATGGGCCGAACGCAAGCCGGGCGGGCCTTCCTCTTCGTCGGAAACCATCCCTGCCTGGATTTCATTAACACGCAGATGATATCGCGGGGCGACCTCACCGATCTCCTCGGCACGTTTAATGATCTGGCGGCCTGGCTGGTCCAGGCCGGACTTCTGACGAAGGCCCAGGGTCGCTGCGTCCGGCAGCTTGCTCAGACGGAGAAGGAGGACGCGCTCGAACAGGCACGGAGTTTCCGTACGACCTTGCGGACGATGGTCGAGAGTCTCGGCCGCGGAAGGACCGTCCCTGTAACGGCGGTGACTGCCATCAACCGGCTTCTGGCGTGTCGACCAGGGTATCCACAGCTCATTCGGACTCGAGCCGGGAAATTCGAGGAGAGATTCGTCTCGTCGTCAGAAAGAAAGGACGCCTTGCTGACACCGCTCGCCGGAGCGGCAAGCGACCTGCTTTGTTCGGCGGAGCCGGCGCAGATCAGGAAGTGCAGAAATGAGGCCTGTATCCTGTACTTTTACGATACGACCAAGAACCATGCGCGCAGCTGGTGCAGCATGAAGCTCTGCGGCAATAGAATGAAAGTCGCCGCCTATTTTCAAAGGAAGAGACCGCGAACGAAATAGTACGCTCCTTTGAAAATTCACAGCGGGTAAAGACTCGCCGTTTGGAAGCAGTTCATAGTTCCGCTCGGGTTCTCTTTGCCCGCGCCGCGGGCATCGGACGGACTCCCAAGGCGCTTCTTCTATGGGCTAACGGAGCCTAGCTGAGGTGCTCATCCATATCCAGTTGCTTGGTGGACCAGTTGAGGGCCTCCTTGAGCGCCTGGAGATCTTTGTTGTCCGGATCCCGAATGAGCAATACTTTTTTGAACAGATTTTTCAGCGGAGCCAGGGCGCGCTTGTCGAGCACTTTCCCTAGGGCCCAGACGATTTCGGTCTGGACATGAATATCGATTCCTGGGGCCTCAAGCATCGACAAGAGGGGATCAATGACTCGTGTATCGCCGTGGATATTGCCGATCCGGCCAAGGCCCTTTGCCGCCGCAGCCTGCAGGTCGACTTGTTTCGAGGTCATCAGAATGTCGGACAAGATCGGGATACCCTCGGGCCCGAGGTTGCCTAACGCCACGGCCGCATCTTTGTTGAGATTCCTGTCTTGAAGGGCTTGTTTCAACCTGGGAAGAGCTTCATCGGCTTTCATCTCGCCAAGGAGGGAGATGATCTTGATCTTGCGCATCTGAGGGGTGTCGGAAGCGTCAAGCAACTTGAGAAGCCGATCGGGCTGACCCCATTCCGCTGTAAGCAGGACGGGGAAATCGTATTGCTCGAGCCGCTCGCGGAGCTTGGCCATGGCATAGCCGCCGGCATCGCCGGCATTGGCTTTTTCTGCGGCGCCGGCTGCGTCTTCGAAATCACTCCGCACCTCCTTCTGCCATTTGATTTTCATGTCGCCCAACTGGTAGGTCAACTGGCAGGCAGGGCCCTTCCAGAGCCTTGACGGTGCGTCAGGCAGGTCGGCGTCGCCTCCAGCCGTTGTCGTACCCTCCCAGGTCTTCCGTTGTTCACACTTCACCTTAAGGACGACGTCATGGGGTTTCCCAGCCTCTCGGACAACCGCGTACCCCAATTCCTCGATGCGACGCGTGACGACCTCTGCAATAGGACCAGTATCCGCCGACCCCTTATCGGTTAAGGCGATCGCCTCCACCTTGATCGTCTGGATCTTTTCCAAGCGCGCTTTCTGTTCCGGCGTGAAGGCGTCTCGAAAAGCCGATACGGAACCGGGCAACACTGCGGCGAGCATGATGGCCATTACCAACGACTTTGGAACAATATACATGGCGCACCTCCAGGAGGGCGGCAAATAGCGAGGTTACGTATTGTCTGATTATACCCGTTATGGAACTGCTCGCAACCGGCAGGCACTTGTCGCCCTGAGAATGACCTATTTCCGCCACACGGATGGTCCCTCCCTCCCGCAGGAGTATGGGTTGACAGTCGGAGTGATCCAACGGTACAAAATAGCGACGGGAACGAATATTTTCGCCTGTTTGCCGATATACTGATAATTCGGTCAGCATCCCCCACCGTGCGAGAGTGGCGGAACTGGCAGACGCGCGAGACTTAGGATCTCGTGGGTAACCGTGGGGGTTCAAGTCCCCCCTCTCGCACCAGACCACGCACCGAAGCATTGCAACGCAAAGGGAATCTTCAGGATCATGAAAATGGAAATGACGGAACTCGGACCGATGAAGAGGGCTCTCAAGATCGAGGTGCCTGCGGAAGAGGTCGCACGCCGTTTTGTGCAGGCCTACAAGGATTTGAACCGCCAGGTTCGAGTGCCGGGTTTTCGACCCGGGAAAGCTCCGGTCTCCCTGCTTGAGCAACGCTATGCAAAAGCAGTGGAAGAGGATGTCGTCCGCGGGTTGGTCCCAGATTACTATGATCAAGCAGTCCGCCAGGCAGGCATTTCACCCGTGCAGGTGGAAATCCCTCCCCTGGAGCGAGTGAAGATCAAGAAAGACTCTCCCTTCACGTTCACAGCTACGGTCGAAATCAAGCCCAAAATCGACCTGCGTGACTACAAGGCTCCCAATCCCATCTCGCTGAAGCCGGACAAGCGCACCGTCACGGATGAGCAGGTTGCTAAGGGCATGGAGGTCCTTCGCGAGCAACACGCGAAACTTGACGCGCCGCCTCCGGGTCATGTCGTTGTCGAGGGGAATTTCGTCATTCTCTCGCTCGAAGGCTCACTCGATGGCCAGCCTCTCGAAGGAACCAGAAAGGAAGGCCACCTCCACAAGGTCGGCTCCAAGGCGACAATCCTGGGACTGGAAATCGACGCTCACCTGTTGGGGAAGAAGGAAGGGCAGTCCTTCGAGATCAGCCAACCGTACCCTGCAAGCCATCCGGATCCCCGCGTGGCCGGCAGGACCGTCGTTTTCAATGCCATGATCAACGCCGTCAAAGTCAAGAAGCTCCCGGCACTTGATGATGAGTTCGCAAAGGATTGCGGGGCTTACGCGTCTTTGGCCGAACTGCAAGAAAAATTGCGGGGCGAAATGGAGAAAGCGCTCAAGCGCGAGATCGAGGACGGGTACAAGGACACGATCGTCAAACGACTTCTGGAAACTCATCATTTCGATCTCCCGGAGACTCTCGTAGACCGTGAGCTCGAAGCGATTATCCGGCAGCACATGCAGCAGAGACAGCGGCAGGCCAGCGTGGAGGGTGCCGCCGCGCTGGAAACCGAGGATCTGGCAAAGCTCCGGCAGGAGCACCGCGACGAGGCGGCGCGCCGGGTCAAAGTCGGATTGATTCTGGAAGCGGTCGCGGAACAAGAAAAGCTCACCGTGTCGCAAGAGGACCTCAACAACGAAGTCCACCGCCTGGCCACGGAGCTCAAAATTCCGCAGGCAGATCTGGTCAAGATGATCCAGTCGGGCGGGCGGGACTCCATCGAAGAATTGCGGGCCCGCATTCTCGCGGAAAAATCGCTCGATTTCGTGTATCGCCACGCAGTGATCCAGGGATAGCCTCGGGCGGCCGAGCCGCTTGGTGTTGCCCCTCACTTTTTGCGGAAAGGATGAACGTGCATGTTAGTTCCTATCGTCGTTGAACAGACTAACCGGGGCGAGCGGGCTTATGACATCTACTCGAGGCTCCTGAAGGACCGCATCATCTTTCTCGGCGCGCCGATCGACGATGTCTTTGCCAATTTGATCATCGCTCAGCTGCTGTTTCTGGAAGCGGAGGATCCCGAGAAAGATATCAATCTCTACGTCAACTCCCCGGGGGGCAGCGTGACGGCCGGCTTGGGCATTTACGACACAATGCAGTACGTCAAACCGCCCATCAATACGATCTGTCTCGGTCAAGCCGCCAGCATGGGCGCGTTGCTCTTGACCGCGGGCACGAAGGGCAAGCGCTACGCCCTTCCCAATGCGCGGGTGATGATCCACCAGCCGCTCGGCGGCTTCCAGGGCCAGGCCACCGAAATCGACATCCATGCCAAGGAGATTCTGAAGATTCGCGAGCGGCTGAATGAGATCATGGCGAAGCACACCGGGCAGCCGGTAGAGAAGATCGCCCACGATACCGAGCGCGATTATTTCATGTCGGGCGAGGAGGCCAAGCGATACGGGCTGATCGACGAAGTCATCACTCGGGCGCCGAAGTCGTTGAAGTCGGTGGGCGGCGCGGAGACCGGAAAAGACGGGGCCAAAGACAAGTAACACGGGAGGGCGCATGGCCAAGCAGGAAAAGATGGATCGGCATCTCCGATGCTCGTTCTGCGGCAAGAGCCGCGATGAAGTCCGCAAACTGATCGCGGGGCCGACCGTCTACATATGCGACGAGTGCGTCAATCTGTGCAACGACATCATCGCCGAGGACTGGGAAGAAGCGAAGGAGGAAATCTCTTCGAAGCTCAAGAAACCATCGGAAATCAAACACCATCTCGATCAGTACGTCGTGGGGCAGGAGCGTGCCAAGCGGATCCTCTCCGTGGCCGTCCACAATCACTACAAGCGGATCTCGGCAAAAGAAAAGGACGTGGACGACGTCGAACTTCAGAAGGGCAACATTCTAATGGTCGGTCCGACGGGAACCGGCAAGACCTTGCTGGCCCAGACCTTGGCCAAGTATCTCGACGTGCCGTTTACCCTGGCCGATGCCACCACCCTGACTGAGGCCGGTTATGTCGGAGAGGACGTCGAGAATATCATTCTAAAGCTCCTGCAAGCAGCCGACTACGACGTCGAACGGGCGGAGCGAGGCATCGTGTACATCGACGAGATCGACAAGATCAGCCGGAAGAGCGACAGCCCCTCGATCACGCGGGACGTGTCAGGCGAAGGTGTCCAGCAGGCTCTGCTGAAATTAATCGAGGGAACCGTCGCCAACGTTCCTCCGCAAGGTGGTCGAAAGCACCCGCACCAGGAATTCATCCAGGTGAATACCAGCAACATCCTCTTCATTTGCGGAGGCGCATTTGTCGGGCTTGAGCAGATCATCGAGCAGCGCCTGAATCGGAAGTCGATGGGTTTTGGAGCGGAGATCCGGAGCCGAGGGGAGGTCAGGCTTGGTGAGCTGTTCGAGCAGGTTCAACCGGAGGACTTCCTGAAGTACGGACTGATCCCGGAATTCGTCGGCCGCCTTCCGGTAGTAGCCACGCTCGACGAGCTCGACGAACGCGCGTTGATTCGTATCCTGACGGAGCCGCGCAATGCCCTTACGAAGCAATACGAGAAGCTGTTGTCGTTCGAAAAGATCAAGCTGAAATTCACCGACGGGGCGCTGGGGGCCGTCGCCAGGAAGGCTTTTACGCAAAAGACGGGCGCCAGAGGCCTCCGTGCGATCCTCGAAGAAGTCATGCTCGACGTCATGTACGACGCGCCTTCTCAAAAGCAGATGAAGGAAGTACTGATTACCGAGGATGCCATCCTCGGCAAGCATCCACCCATCCGGATTTTCGAGCAGGATAAAGACGCAAAAACAGCCTGATCCGTCACTGCGGGCGGATTTGCCTCGACCAACTCCGTCAAGAAGGCTGGAGAGAGACCGAAGGCCTCCCCTTCTTGATCGCTTGAGCAGGCCCTCATTCCAGTAGTTCTCCCGCCACCTTACCGTTCCCGATCCGCGATAAGTCTGCGGTTTTTCTCGACAGAATGAAATGCTGCGGTATACTTGCCATGTAGTTCTACGGAAGGAGGCGGCGTGAAGTACCAGGTGGTCTCGAGCCTCAGGCACAAAGGCAAGACGATTGAGATGGACTCGGCGCGTGAAATCGTCACGCTTCTCGGCATCAACGGAGAACCCATGGGAAATCTGTCGTGGGACTTCGTGATCGATCAGATTCTTGCGTATCGGAAACCGCCGGCCACCCGGGAGTCCCGCGCAGAACCGAGAGTCACGCTCTCGTTCAAGGTGAAATACAAGACCCCCGAAGGCCATCAATACGAGAGTCGGGCTGGAGGGATCGGAGGCGGCGGACTGTTCATCGAGAGCGCGGCTCCGCTGGCGGTGGGAACGAAGCTCGCCATGGAGTTTTCCCTCCCGGAGAATCCCAACGAATGGCTGTCTGCCAAGGGGCTCGTAGCTTGGGTCTGCCCCAAAGCCGACCAGTACACATTCAGCCCCGGCATGGGCGTCCGCTTCACGGACATCGCGCCCGACATTCGCAATCGAGTTCTGGAACTCGTGAAATCGGTCCAACACGTGAGCCAACCCGCTGCGTGACGAGACGACCTGAATCACGATCGTCCAGCAAGAGAGGATCGAACGGATGAAATTCTCTGTCACGGAAACGTTGGGCCATGAGGGAAAGACCCTAGAAGTCGACGCCGATCACGAACTGATCTACCTCCACGGTCCAAAGGGCGAATTACTGGGAACCCTTTCCTGGCAGGAAATCATAGAACGGATTCTGTCCAGCGACGACGACACCAGGTTCGCCCATGCGCGGGCCCATCCAAGGGCTCCGCTCGCCGTCAAAGTTCGATACACCACTCCGGAAGGCAAGCAGTTCGACAGTCTGACCGGAGGGATCGGCGGGGGCGGCCTCTTTATCGAAAGCAGCACGCCGCTGGCGCCTGGCACAGAACTCGCTGTCGAGTTCGCCCTCCCGGACCGTCCCTGGGAAAAGCACAAAGCGAAGGCCAAGGTTGCCTGGACCCGCAACAAGCCCGAGCGATTTCTACTCTTTCCCGGCATGGGGGTTCAATTCACAGAGATTGAAGACGAAGCTCGGAAGGAACTCGTGGATCTCGTCACCGCACTCAATCGATCCCGCATTACTCCCTAGCCCACCGCCGAACATCTTCATCACGATCTCCGAAGGCGACTCGGTCCAACAATCTGCGCGCCTCCTTTCCCGGGACATGTCGAAGCCGGTACGCCGCCTCCACGCGAACCTCCGGGTTAGGGTCGTGAAGCACCGCTACTCCAAGTTGTTCGAGGGCGGCAGGACCGCCGTGTTCTCCAAGCACCGCCGCCGCCCGCCGGCGGATCTCTCCATCCCCGTCTTGCAAAGCCGCTTTGAGCCCCTCGACCAAAGAGGAGGCGTCGGTGAAGAGGAGAGCGAGCAAAATGGCCTTCCGGCCATGAACATCAGACGAATCGAGCAAGGGGATTAAAGAAGCCACTGAGGCCGGGGGAGGATCCAACTCCTCGAGCGCTTCCACGGCCGACCGACGGACTGATTCACTCCTGTCCGTGAACGCGGGCAAGACGGCGTTCACGGCCTCTTCCTTCCCTCGCGAACCGAGTCGCCCGATAGCCTGGATCGCCGCACTGCGCACGAGGGGAGAGGGATCATGAACCAGGGGAAGCAACGCCCTCAGGCCTGCCGGGTCACCGATCTTCCCCAGCGACTCCGCGGCTGTTCTTCTGGTCTCGGCCTGCTTGTCCTCAAGCAGACTCCCGAGGATTCTCACCGTCTTTTCGACGCTCGGCTGAGGGGAATTGTCCATGCAACCTACCAGCGACACCAGGACCGGCAAGAATCCGATGAAAAGCTTCAAAAACATTAAGAGGTACTTGCGGCGCCTCCGAGCGCGAGAATCGCGAACGCTCACGCCGGCGTCGGAGGATCTTCTTGAACGGCGGGAAGTTCTCTGGCCGCCTCAATGGACTGTTGAATCTCTTTCTGCGCAGCATCCACCTCCGCCTGGATCGTCCGCATTTCAGGGTCCACTGAGTTTCGCACGTCCGCCACGGCTTGTTTGAACGTGCGCAGGGCGTCACCAAGTCCCTCTCCAAGGCTCTGCATGTCTGCAGGGCTCACGCCCGGCGAATGAGCCGCTTTCGTCTTTAAGGCGGCTTGTTGGGCCTGCACACGAGCAACAGCCTCTTTGTTCACAACCGCCGAGGGTCGTTTCGCGGCCGGTTTCTGCTGTGCGGCGGGGGGAAGAGGGGGATATTGCGCCCGCATGACAGGAGTCGGAGCCGCTGCCCGCTCCTCCATCGTGGGAGGCCGTTGGCCGTTGTCGGATTTCGCCTGGGTCTGGGGTGCAACGACCGTTCGGGGAGCCTGGGGTTGCGCAGCCACGTTGTACATCATCGCCGCGGTGGTTCCCGGAGTGAGTTCCGGTCCGGGAGTGTAGGGAGCCGTCGGTTTCAGCACGGGAGGAACGGAAGAAGAAGGAGGCATCGCACCTTGTGGCGAGGCCTGCGCAGGAGCCTGCGCCGGCTGTGAAGCAAGCTGCTCCGGCTGAACTTGTGCCGTATCCGCCGGGGGAACATCGTGAACTTCCTTCTTGAACCCCTTCAGCGCCTTCCCGACACCTTCGCCGATTTGCGGAAGTTTTCCGGCGCCGAAGATGATGAGCACGATCGCCAAAATGATGATCAGTTCTGAGATACCCATCGTGCCGAACATGAAGGCATCCTTTCCTGAGACCTGAAACCGACCGCCGGACCCAGAAAACCACTCTATAGGTCGCCCAGAGCCACTGTCAAGGAAGCAGGGGACCGACGAGATTACAGAAGCGGGGCAAGCTCCTGCTGAAGGGGTAAGCCGAAGACCATGGCCTCT
>JBBILH010000028.1:0-10422 GCA_037445005.1 Nitrospira sp. | reverse complement strand
ATGCGGCCGTCTCCCACCACGTTGTAGATGCCGCGGTCGGCAACATAGACATCCAGCTCGCTCCTGATGCCGAACTCGCCGGGTATGTAGATTCCAGGTTCGATGGAAAAACAAGTTCTCGGCAGCAGTCGTCTCGTATCACGGGTTTCAAGTCCATCGATATTGGCGCCATTGCCGTGGACTTCTTCGCCGATTGAATGGCCCGTCCGATGGACGAACTGCTCGCCGTAGCCGGCCGACTCGATCACGCGTCGGCAGGCCTGGTCCACTTCCCATCCAAACGGTCGCCGTCCGCCCATGATCTCCTCTTGCACGAACCGCAACGCGGCATCGCGGCCCTGCCTGACCAGATCGAATATGCCTTGATGTTTGGTCGGAACCCGTGAACCGGCAAACGCCGTCCATGTAATATCCGCATAGACTGAACCCGTATCTGCGCGCTTTGCCCACAAGTCGATCAGGACCAGGTCGTCCCGCCTGATCGTGGCGGCTCCGGCAGGTGCGGGGGCATAATGCGGATCGGCGCTGTGCTCGTTGACCGCGGCGATGGGGGGGCTTGATGCCACCATTCCCGCATCATGAATTCGGGCAAGGATAAATTGCTGCAGACCAAACTCCGTCAATCCACGGTCGTTGCGAATCGAATCTCGGACATGGGCAAAGGCTTCATCGACGATCCTCCGAAGGGCCGCCGCTGCATATTGATGCGACTCCAGTTGTCCCTCGGTCCATACCGCCTCGAAAGACTGAATCAAATCCGCGGCACTGACGACTTCCGGACCAAACCGTCTGATCAGATCGATCGTGCCGCCGTCCACACGCGAAACATAGGGTACGGCGTTCAACGGAGAATACTGCATCGCCACCCGTCTGGCTCCACGGAGAAGTCGCTCCAACATCTGCTGTTGCTGTTGCCAGGATACGTATAGCGACGCCTCGCCGGGCAAGCAATCGAGAACGTGAGGTTCGATACGATGCACCAATTTCCCGGGGGTGCCTTCGGCAGGAATCCAGTAATACCATCGCCTGGTTACGTGCAATGCGGGATCCAATCGGAGGATGCGGTAGCTCAAGGGATCGCTGCCGCGAAAGTCATAGAAGAGCCAACCGTCGCAGTCGCCCTGTTCGCGGAGCGACTGTTGAATGGCTGAAATTCGCTCGTCGTGGTTTTTCCCCATGGTCAAAGACATCTTATCTTCGCCCTTTCATCGCGTCAATGAAACAGGCTTGGCGGGACCGGCATGGTACAATGCGCGACATGCGGAAAGAGGCTTCGTCAGATCTCCCATCGTTTCGCGTGACTCTGTTCGTTGGACCTCAACCGGTGGAGGGAAAACCCTTCACATTTTCCACGGTCTTCAACGTCAAGAAGCGAAGTTGGAAAGGCGGGGCGCAAGTGGTTGTTGAACTGACTCAGGATCAAAATGAATTCGGCAGCGCCGCGATCGATTTCGACTCCTGGTTGATTCGAGCCCTGGCCGGTACGCCATCAGAGGAACGCCCGTTCCTGGAGGAACGTGCCCACGAGCTATTCATCCAAGCCCTGTCGTGGTGCAAGCTTGAGCTGCTGCTGCAGTCCGGCATCGAACAAGGAAACCGGTCGCTTGAAGCAAGCGCGTTCAGCGAAGAATTTCGCGCGACCGTTAAGCAACGGGCGGAATTCATTCTGGACTATGTTGCGACGGAACTCGATCTGCCGCCGGATTCGACGGCTTCTTCTAAAAGATAGACGATCTGGCGGCAGGGGGTTTGCATTCGATGCCGAATTTGTTATAACCCACAATCACCTAATCGGTGAGAGCGCGCGACGGAGTGCTCCGATTTCGCTCTTTCACTCTCTCGAGGAAGGAGGATTTTCTGTGAACCGTTACTCGCCTTTTTCTGCCCATAGATTTGTCGCCTCCTGCTTCCGAGCCCTTGCGATGTTGTTGGTCCTGGCGTTAGGCACAGTCACCGTTGCGCCTTCGGCGTGGAGCCAAGACTCGGTCCCCAGCAACAGCTCTGAAGGGGGAACCGCATCAAGCGCTGGTATGGGTGTCGCAGCCGGACTTTCATCGCTGCTCTATTTTCCGCTCAAAGCGGTCTTTGCCATCGGCGGAGGTATCGTCGGAGGATTGGCCTATGCCTTCTCCGGAGGCAATGAGAACGCGGCGAAAAGCATCTGGACCACCAGCATGTACGGCACCTACATCATCACGCCGGATCACCTGCGCGGAGACAAGCCCATACGCTTCCTCGGCGTGTCGGAGGAGCCTAGCGTCCCGGCTCCGGCGACGGCTCCGGAACCAATCCGCTGACGATGAAGCCACTCATCGGCGTGACGCCAGACTACAACGCCGGTGATCGAAAAGAATGGGGCGGGCGCGAGCCGACCTATTTCCTGCGTGCCCGGTACGTGCGTGCCATCGAGGAACTTGGAGGTATTCCTCTCGTCCTTCCCCTCCTTGCAGACCTTCCCGCCAGACGTCGTCTTCTCGCGGAAATCGACGGCCTGCTTCTGACGGGGAGCGGTCCGGACCTGGCGCCGGAACTTTACGGCGAGCGGCAGCGCCACAAATTTCGTGTCATGAGCCAACGGCGCGCGACATTCGAGTTGGAAATGGCCCAGCTCGCACGAGCGGACGATCTCCCGGTCTTAGGGATTTGCGGGGGCATGCAGGCCATGAACGTCGCGTTCGGCGGGACCCTCTATCAAGATATTCCTTCACAGGTGGCCAAATCGCTGCAACATCGCCAGCCGAGCAAGGCCACGAACCTCGCCCATGGGGTGATGATCAAGCCGGGCACCCTTCTACACCGGGTTCTCCGGGCGACCACCGTAAGGGTCAATAGCTCCCACCATCAGTCCGTCAAGGATATCGCGCCGTCGTTGGTGTCCTGCGCCGTCGCTTCCGACGGCATCGTCGAAGCCATCGAGTCGCCTTCGCGCCGATTTTTCCTCGGTGTCCAGTGGCACCCGGAGTTTCTTTTTGAGCGATACCGGCTCCACCGGCAGCTTTTCGAAGCCTTCCTGCGCGCCGCGCGACGGCGATCCTCATGATGCCTCCTTGTCAGGCGATGCCCGATGCGACGGCGTCAAGCTGCTATACTTGAGTGAGCATGGAACACGACTCGGCCGACTCTCCGCCAGCCGCCGCCTCCGCCATGTCGAATTTCCCGCTGATCGGTCGATTACTCCGCACCAAGTCCATCGAACAGATTCTGACGGATGCGGACCACCCCGCGACCCGACTGAAGAAAACTCTCACGGCCTGGGACCTGACGTGCCTGGGAATAGGCGCGATCATCGGAACTGGAATCTTCGTGTTGATCGGCACCGCCATTGTCGGCGATGCGCACCGGCCCGGTGCTGGCCCCGGAATCGTGCTCTCTTTCATTCTTTCCGGACTGACCTGCGCGCTGGCTGCGCTCTGTTACGCTGAACTGTCCGCCATGATTCCCGTCGCCGGCAGCGCGTACACCTTTTCGTACGCCACGCTCGGCGAGCTCTTGGCCTGGCTGACGGGCTGGAATCTGATCTTGGAATACGGAGTCGCCTGCGTTGCCGTAGCGATCGGTTGGTCCGGCTATTTCAATAATCTGCTCGGACTGGCAGGAATCGAGCTTCCCCATTGGGCCACGCATCCCCCCGGAGGAACGGACGGCGGAATCGCGAATATCCCTGCCGCCCTGATCGTCCTGCTGGTTACCGTCATTCTCGTGATCGGCGTTAAGGAAAGCGCTCGCGCCACGGGCATCGTCGTCGTTATCAAACTTGCCATCATTCTCTTCTTCATCAGCATCGGCGGCCCGTCGGTCAATCCCGAAAACTGGAGCCCGTTCATGCCGCAGGGCATGGCCGGAGTCGGCGCGGCCGCCGCCATTGTGTTCTTCGCCTATATCGGATTCGATGCAGTGACGACAGCCGCTGAAGAAGCGCGAAATCCAAAACGGGACGTCCCGATCGGCATCATCGGATCATTGAGCATCTGCACCGTGATGTATATAGCCGTCGCGGCTGTCCTGACCGGATTGATCCCTTCCACGCAGATCGACATCCATGCGCCGGTTGCCGAAGCCCTGCGGCTTGTCGGATTCAAATGGGGGGCGGCCGTCATCGCCGTTGGGGCAGTCGCGGGCATCACGAGCGTACTGGTCGTCATGATGCTGGGACAGATCCGAGTATTTTTCGCCATGTCACGCGATCGACTGTTGGGCCCTTGGCTTTCTTCGGTACATCCACGGTTTGGCACGCCGCACCGAGCGACGATTCTTACGGGCATTGCCGTCGCGATCATGGCAGCGCTGATTCCGATCGGCGAGGCGGCCGACATGACCAACATCGGGACCTTTTTCGCCTTTGTCCTGGTGTGCATCGGCGTCATCATTCTTCGCTACACAAAGCCCGACCATCCTCGCCCCTTCCGCCTGCCCTTCATGCCGGTCATTCCTCTACTGGGGACCGCAGCCTGCTTGGGACTCATGTGGCAGCTTCCGCACCTGACCTGGATACGATTCGGCGTCTGGACGGTTGTCGGGATCGTCGTCTACCTAGGGTACGGATTGAAGCACAGCAGGCTCAACGGTCAACCGGCCGTCGCAGCTCAACCCTATCGATAGGGAAATCAAGAAGCTAGCTGGATTCGCCAGGAGGGGGAGACGGCGGCGTGGATGGCGCAGGAGGTACCTGCGCTGGGGTAGTCGATTGGCCCGCTGGAGCAGCCGGCTTCGAAGGGGCAGGAGGCTTGGGAGGAGCCGGCTTTTCCGGTTTGATCCCCCCCTCCCACGATGGACCCGAGTACATATCTGCTGAAAGTCCTTTGGCCTTCCACTTGTCCTCAAAATCTGCGGCGGCCTTGTTGGGAGTCTCACCGGTGCCGATGACGTCATTCCAGGGATAGACCTTGGGCCCAATCTGGCAGCTGGTTTCAGACCGCTTTAAATACAATGCGATAGGATTGCCGCGGTAAGGACCGAGGTAGATATGCACCGACCCGACATATTCGAGCAAGTTGGCCATCCCAGTCTCCAGGGTGGCGCATGATGCCACAAGATGGAATGGGAGGGCAAGGTGGGCGAGAGGTTCGAGGAGTGAAGAACAAAGAAACCCGGACCGAGGTCGTAGCAGTGATTCTCCTGCAAGCGCTCCGATATCGAAGGGATCTTTTTATGCAGAAGCGACTGGAGCGGAGGCAGGGCGCTTTCGGACCAGGAAGACGCCGACGACCAATACCATGATGACGGCCACGTTGAGGCCGACATCCATCAAATATTGATAGAACTGGGTTTCCGTCATGTTCGGAAGATGCGAGAGTTCGGCGCTCGCGGTAAGCACTCGTCTCGTGCACGCAATGATGCCGACGGCCAGGTACGGCTCTAGATCGAGAACTTCCGTTTGAAGAAACCGGATGACGGTCCGGAAGAGCTCGAGGAGGATGATCACGAGCAACAAATCGTTCAGCAGTTTCAAGCCTGACGGCAAGAGACCTACTTGCCCGGCCTTCGTCACAAACACATACCAGGCATGGGTGAAGATCAGCATGCCGAGCACGAGGAGACTGAATCCTGCCGTCAAATAACCAAGTCGGTCGAGCCATTCCATCACCCCGCACCAGCGCGCCATCACTTCCTTGCGATCCCGCATGAAGGCCCTCCAGTTTTGGGTGTATTACGCGGTGCCGGGTGGTGCGTTCGCGGGCGGGTCGACCCCTCGCAACTGACCGAACTTCATTTCCCGCATGGAGCTCGCCGTCAGCGAATGGCCGCAACAGCGGATCTCCTTGAAGCCGGCGCCGCCGTCCATGATCATGACACGGAGCCCACAGGAGTCCGGATAGAGTTTCTTCTCGTCCAGCACAACTGCCGGAGGAAGGTGTCCCTTCTTGCGGCCGGCCGGCGAGCTCATTTCACTCACGACATCCTCTTCAGTCAGGTCGTGGCCGCAGCAAACGATTTTTTCGAAGCCGTCCCCCCCGCCCATGACTTTCACGATCAGCCCGCACGAATGGGGATGGCGCTTCTGTTCGTCGATCAAATCGCCTTTCTTTAACGCCATGAGGTTCCTCTTTGGGGCCATCTCCGGACTACACAGCCTTGGAGATCAAGCCGCTATCGAGCCTTGCCTTGGCCCTGAGCATGCTGTGCAGTAACGCCTGATGACTCCTGCACCCGGCCACCAGCTTGGCTTCGGAAAGAATGGCGGGTTTGTAGGGCATCAGGTATCGCTGTTTCAGCCGTTGGATTCGGGCGACCGATTGATCGAGTCGAGATACGTCGATCGCCCCGGACGCCACGGCGCGCTCAATTGCTTCGAACGCGGCGACCTCACGTTCCCGTTCCTTGCATACCAGCAGCATGTCACAGCCGGCCTGGAAAGCCCTGACTGCGGCATCCCCCGATCCATAGTGGTCCACAATGGCGCGCATTTCGAGATCATCGGTCAAAACTACGCCGTCATACTTCATCTCGTGGCGCAGCAAATTCGTGACGACAGCCGGAGAAAGGGTGGCCGGAAACTGCTCGTCCAATGCCCTAAACAAGACGTGGGCGGTCATCATCGTCGCGACACCGGCCGCGGCTGCACGCCGAAACGGCGGGAATTCGACTGCCTCGAGCCGGGATCGAGTTGCATCGACGACCGGGAGTTCCTTGTGCGAGTCTGCGTTGGTGTCGCCGTGGCCGGGGAAGTGTTTCCCGCAGGCGATCACCTTGTTATCCTGAAGCCCTGACGCCGTGACCATCGCCAGTTCGCTCACCAGATCGGGAGTGGAGCCGAAGGCCCGGTCCCCGATTACCGGATTATCAGGATTGCTGTTCACATCGAGTACCGGCGCCATGTTCATGTTGATGCCGACCGCCCTAAGCTCCTTTGCGATCGTGGCGGCGGCTGCATAGGCCAACTCGCTCGAATTGCACCGACCCAACAGGCCGCAGGATGGAAAAATCGTGAACCCCTTTGGCAGCCGCGAGACCCGGCCGCCTTCCTGATCGATGGAGATCAACAAAGGTGATTTCGGGCTGCACCGCTGCAGATCATTCGTCAAATCAACGATCTGTTCAATGGATTCCAAGTTACGAGAAAAGAGAATAACCCCGCCCGGCTTGTACTCCCTGATGAAAGTCGCAAGGTCGGGCGTGACGGAGGTCCCCACGAACCCGAGCATGAAGAGCTGGCCGATCTTCTCGCGATATGTCATCTCGGGGTGCTCCACGCTAAAGGCTCCGATCGATCAGAAACTGGAGCAGCAACCTCGTGCCGATGCCGGTCGGACCTTTGGGAACATACGCCCGTTCCCGCTCGCTCCAATCGGTGCTTGCAATGTCGATATGGGCCCAGGGACCGTCACCGGCGAACTTGCTGAGGAACAGCGCCGCCGTGATCATGCCCCCTCCGCGCCCGCCGATGTTCCTCATGTCGGCGACGTCGCTGCGAAGTTGCTCGAAATATTCGTCCCACAGGGGCATCTCCCACACGCGTTCGCCCGAAGCCAGACCGGCTTTCTCGATCTGTCCCTTCAACTTCTTGTCCGTGCCGAACAGACCGATCGCAAACTGTCCGAGAGCCACGACGCAGGCTCCCGTGAGAGTGGCGATATCGATGAGGACGGCCGGCTTATACCGCTGTGCGTAGGCCAGCGCATCCGCGAGAATCAAGCGGCCTTCCGCATCGGTATTTTGAACCTCGACCGTCTTGCCCGATAATGTCCTGACGATGTCGCCAGGCTTCATGGCGCGTCCGCCAGGCATATTCTCCGCCACGGGCAAAATACTGATGAGCCGCAAAGGAAGCTTCAGGCGTGCCGCAGCTCTGATCGACGCCAGCACTTCGGCGCCCCCTGTCATGTCGGCTTTCATGTGCTCCATGTTTTCGGCAGGTTTCAGCGAGATGCCCCCCGTGTCGAACGTAATTGTCTTCCCGACGAGGACGACCGGCCGCTCGTCTTTCTTCTTCGACCCGTTGTATTCGAGAATGATGAACTTCGGAGGTTCTTGGCTCCCCCTTGCCACACCGAGCAAAGCGCCCATGCCCAGCTGTTCCATCTCTTTCTGCTCGAGAATCTTGAGCGAAAGGCCCTCCTGCTTGGCGATGATCTTCGCTTCGTTCGCAACGCGTGTCGGCGTTACGACGTTCGATGGATGGTTGCAGAGATCCCTTACAAGCCATGTCGCCTCAGCCGTCGCCTTCCCCCGACGGACACCCTCCGACAACGAACGGACCTGGTTTTGTTGCGGCGCAAGAAGGGTCATGCCGGTCACGTCACGGCCTGAGCTGTTGTCGCTGCGATAATCGTTGAATTGATAACTCCCCAGAATCGCCCCTTCCGTCATGGCCTGCGCAACCTCGACGGGAGATTGCCCTTTTGGAATGACGGCGGGGAAGGCGACCGTATAGGCGCCGGTCTTGGTCTGGCGTACGCGCTTAACCGCGTACCCCATGGCCTGCCTGAGTCCGTCGAGTGTGAGATCCTTTTTCTTCCCGAGGCCGACGAACAGGAGCCGTTTGGCAGGCAATTTCCCATGCGTGTGATAGAGAAGCGCTTCTCCGGACTTGCCTTCGAATTCCTTCGATTCCAAGATCTCACTGAGTGAGCCCCCGAGAAGCTTGTTGAGCGCCGCGGCATCCTGCTTGCTCAACCCTTCCCCTTCGCAATGGGTAAGAACGAGCACTTGGGTCACCTCGCCTTCCACTCTCCCGACTTTGACATCGACCTGCATCATCGTCATTCATCAGCTCCTTTGCCTATACGCCGCGCATATCCGGTGTCCAAATGACCTTGTGTACTTGCAGCTGAAATCGTGCGGGCAAGCGGTCTGCCAACATCCATTCCGCCAATTGCCGAGGATCGAGCCTGCCGAACACCGGGCTCATCAGGACAGTGCATCGTCCGGCTAATCCCTGCTCGGCCATCGTGGCACAGGCCCACTCGTAGTCCTTCCGATCAGCCAGGACGAATTTAGCTTCGTCTTTTGTCGTCAGCTTCCCGAGATTCGCCCAGTGCATACGATCCATCATTCCGCTTCCAGGGCACTTCACATCCAGGATTACATGGGCACGGCGGTCAAGCGGCTCGATGTCGACAGCTCCGCTGGTCTCGACCAATACGGTGTAGCCTCTGTCGCAGAACGCCTTGATCAAGGGGAAGGCCTCCGGCTGGGCCAGCGGCTCACCTCCAGTAACTTCCACCAGGGGGCATTCGTATGAGTCGACCTTCGACAGCACCATATCCATCGACTGCTCGCTGCCGCCATAGAATGCGTACTCGGTGTCACACCAACTGCAACGCAGCGGACAACCGGTGAGCCTCACAAACACGCACGGCCGGCCGACAAAACTCGACTCGCCTTGAATGCTATGGAAGATCTCGGTCACGCGCACGGCTGTGTCCAATCCACAATCGGCCATCCCCGCTGACGCGCGATCCTCCGCATTCCTCTGATGGGATTGACGACGACCGGATAACCAACCAGATCAAGTAGCTCGGTGTCACCCGGACTATCGCCGTAGGCAAATGAACTCGCGAGATCGATGCCTTTCTCATGCGCATGAGCGATAATCAACTCCCGTTTCCCGTCCCCGTACGGAAGCGGCGGTAACACTCGACCGGTATAACGGGAGGCCTCGCATTCCAGTCTCGCAGAAAAAAACGTCGGAACATTGAGCCATTCGGCAAGAGGAATCACCAGAAAGTCCGGAGCGCCCGTCACGAGTATGAGATGGTGTCCGGACTGCCGATGGGCTTCCAGACGGTCACGTCCTTTCGACGAGAGGCAAGGTACAAGCTCCGTATGGAAAAACTCGCGAGCGCACGCTTCGATCACTCCCGGCTCTTTTCCTTCGAGATACAACTTCCTCTGGCGCAAGGGATGAATCGAAAGCGGAGGGATGTGCCGGGCAAGCCAGCCGGCGCTGCGACGCAGTTCCTCCCATCCCACGAGACCTTTGCGCCAAAGATGGCGAAAAAACTTCGTTTCGGAAGCTTGTCCGGGCAATAAGGTATTGTCGACGTCGAATAGCGCCGCAAGCGACGAGGCTGCCGAGGGGGTGGCAAGAGGAATCAAAGAGGGATGGAGATCGTGATACTGATGCATGGTGTTGGATCGATCGGGGAACGACTGCCGGCCAATCTTACCGGACAGCCCGTTGATTGACAAGAATTTTGGCCTACTTCTATAATGCCGCTCCCTCGGTCCTGCGGTGGAAGAGTAGCTCGCAGGACGTTCACATATCCACTGTCGAGGCTCCGGTCGCATCCAGGGAGTTGGAGGCCGCTCATGGCGGCTTCCATCCAGGCGCAACGACCGAGGATCCGAGGCGTATTCTTCATTCAGTACGCCTTGAGTCCTAGCGATGTGGGGACGACGGTGAAGGGCATTTTCAGCAGACGACCTTGCCGAAGTGGTGGAATGGCAGACACGCACGTTTGAGGGGCGTGTGGCGCAAGC
>JBBILH010000027.1:6528-39241 GCA_037445005.1 Nitrospira sp. | reverse complement strand
AGCGTCTCGACTTAGGTCGAGACGAAGATCGGTCCCGTTCCGTTCCGGTGCTTGGAGAGGCGTGATCCCGTAGGAGGAAGCGGCGGTGTCTGCATGGAGTTGGGCTTGGTCATACTTGGATAGTCTCGGCGTTTCGGTATGAATGAATATCCACTGCTGAGCATCGGAATTCCCGTCTACAACAGTGAGCATTGTGTCGGGAAGGCCATCGATTCCATACGAGGGCAATCGTACAGAAATGTGGAAATCGTCATTTCCGACAATTGTTCGACCGACGGAACGGGGGAGATATGTCGGCAGTACGCTGAAAAAGACGGCAGGGTTCGGTATTACAGAAGCGACGTCAATATCGGCAAGGAGCCGAATTTTCTGCGCGTGCTTGAACTTGCGACAGGCGAGTACTTCGCCTGGACCTGTGCGGACGATATTCGACCTGCGGGCAGCCTGGAAAGTTTGATGGTCGCCATCGTCAAGAGTCGCGCAACGGTCATGGCTCACGGTCCCGTGATCGCCGAAGCTATCACGTCGACGGCGATACTGCCAAACCGCATGAGCTTGATGGGGAAAGGCCCGGACGAACGTATCAGGGAATATGTCAACAGAGTTGAACATAACGCGGTCCAATACGCTGTGTTCCAGACAAATTCATTAAAGCGGGCCTACCTTACGACAGACTTCATCACGAATCACTACGGGCATGATTACCATCTGTGTCTTCAGATGTGTCTGCTTGGGCCGGTCGAATACTGCTCTACGCCGATGATCGTCTATAAGGAGGCGGGTAATCTTCCGACCTTCGATCCGATGGGATTAGGCGCGCAGATAACGCTCGGAAGTCTCTTTGGAGGAGGTAGGGCCATCACTAAAGCATGGACCACGCTTCTGTTCGGGTGCTGTTACCTGCTCAGGCCGAAGGAAGTCAGCCTGGCCATGCGCCTGAGGTCCCTCTACGCGTTTGTATGTGCCTTTACGCGACGATACCACGGCCGGTTGCTGAGGGATGGGCTTCTTCTCGCGGCTCAGCCGTTGACGTGGCTGGTATCGTGGGCATGGCCGCTTGCCAGGCGTTCATCGTTCATTCTCGCTCTCGGTCAGAAAATCAAGACTAGGAGTTTATCGCCGTAGTCGGCACGGTGCGGATTCCGTAACGAACAAGTCCCGCGCGCAGCTTGTCCAGTCCGCAGTCGGTAGTTCAAGGCACAGGATAGTTATTGTTTTCAGCTTCCCCCCCATGAAAGGAAGCGCGGGGAGGGACAATACCGTTCTAGCATTATGATCTTCCGGAAGGAGTAGCCGCGACATGAAAAGTCTGGTACGTCGGATTCTTCATCGCATGCCCGGGTATCTGGATTGGCGATTGAAACGTACAATGCCGCTTGCGCCATGGAACTTTGTCGCCGGAGGGCAATCGTACGAACTTCTGACCACCGAAGATTGGGTGAGAAAGATTCGGAACGATGACGGTCTCGGTAAGCTGACCGGCATCGATCGGGAGGGACGATACGAAGCTCCGTTCTGCGATATGTTCATCTCAAAGCTCACCGAAAAGACCGTCTTCGTGGACATCGGGGCGGCACATGGTCTCTACAGCATCATAGCTTCTCGCACGTGTTCACCGGCACAGATCCACTGTTTTGAGCCGGACCCTGCTTCGTTATGGGTGCTCCGCATCAACAATAAGCGGTACTGTGGCGGACTACTCAATATCACGCCGAAATTCGTGGGGAGAGGCGGAGAAAAGGGATCGGTCAGTCTCGATGAGCATTGTGAGCGGATCGGACTACAACCGACGCTGATCAAGTTGGATATCGAAGGAGGAGAAATTCTGGCTCTGGCGGGCATGCGGAGGATCTGCACAAGATATCGCCCGGTAATCATAATGGAGTATCACTTAAGAAAATTGAGGCAGAACTGGAAAGCCGATCCTGAAGACGTCGTAAAAATGCTCCGCAATTATGGATATCGTCTGAAATTCAACGGGCACCACGGGCACCTTGTCCAGGCCCATGGCGAAAAGGATCCGCTCTGGCACGATCGCCTGCCGAACGAGGTCAGCTGCGCAGTGCTCGCGGAGCCGGAATCGTGACTGTTCCCTGTGCACGTCGCTCATAAGCCCCACTAAAATAAAGAGCACGCCTGTGACAGACGAGAGGAAAACTAGGACATTGTTAGGCGTAGCGTATGGCTGTCTCATTGGTGCGTCCTTCGTGCTTTTTGGATGCGAATCTGGCGGCGATTCGGGGACTTCGGATGCGTCGGCGTTTGGAGGCCCCGCATATTTTGTGGCGCCTGCAGGGGATGATGCTCGGACCTGCGATGAGGCCATGGAAGCTGCTACACCGAAGCGCACGTTAGCCTCGAGCATCAGATGCTTGGGGAGCGGGGAGACACTTGTGGTGGAAGACGGCACGTACGAGGAGTCGATTGACGACGTCATTCCATCCGGGTCCAGCTGGGACAGGGCTACCGTCATTCGGGCCAGAAATTATCGAGGGGCAGTCATTAAACCTTCACTCGGAGGTCTGTATGGGTTCAATTTCGTGAATGCCGATTCGCACTTCATCGTAATCAAGGATCTGGTTCTCGACATGATTAACAGCAGCGTGCAATGCGTACGGCTGATAAATGGGGGAAACGACAACGACGGTTTCCCGCACCATATCCGCCTCGATGGAATCGAATGCAGAAATACGCTTGGGTCCGCCATCACCTGGAATAACGGCTCGAATTTGCCGACCGAACTGCAGGGGCGAGAGAACGAACTCATTAATTGCCGGTTGCATCACAACGGTCGCAGGAGGGATATTCTCGACACTGCAGTCTATTGGAATTCGCGCGATTCCCTCGTGCGGAATTGCGAGATCGATCACAACGGGACCTCCGGAATCACCCTATTCAGGTCGGGCGGCGGCACGCCGACCGGTGCAGTCGTAGAAAACAATCTGATTCACGAGAATGCCTTCTACGCAGTGCAAGTTGCCTCAACTCACCAGGTTATGATCAGGAACAACATTGTCTATGGGCACGCTTATACGTTCGCGGTCGAGCTCGGATCCGGTTCAGTTGGATCCGTGCAGGACATTCAATTCTTTCACAACACGATCGTAAACAACGCAGGGCATTGCCTGTTCGGCGATCACCCTCAAAGTGCACGAATAGTAGTCAGGAACAACATCTGCTCAGGGAACCGCACGGACACGATATCAATCACCGGAGCGACGGTCTCGAACAATCTGGAAGGGGGCAGCGACATCTTTTCTGATCCTGCCGCCGGTAACTATCGCCTCGTCGCAGCCGGCACGTCGGCCATTGATAGGGGAGCAGATCTTGCCGGGGCGGTACCGCTGGATGCCGACGGAGTGAGCCGATTTCAAGGCGCCGCGCCCGACCTGGGGGCCTATGAGTTTATTCCTCGTCAATAACCACATGACCCTGTTGTTCCTAGCCTAGAACTATTTCGCCATGAAACCGCAATCAGGTACCTTCTCAATAGGGAAGAAGCTCGTCGGAGAGGGAGAGCCGTGCTTCGTGATTGCGGAGATTGCCCAAGCGCACGATGGAAGTCTCGGCACGGCGCATGCCTACATTGAGGCGGTTGCAAAAACAGGTGCGGATGCAATCAAGTTCCAGACGCATATCGCTGCGGCTGAATCAACTCCCGAGGAGCCATTCCGGATCAAGTTTTCTCCCCAGGACCGGACGAGGTACGACTATTGGAAGCGGATGGAGTTTTCGGAGCAGCAGTGGCAGGGGTTGGCCGGGCACGCTACAGACCTGGGCCTGGTATTCTTATCGACGCCATTCTCTCTGGAAGCTGTCGCTCTGCTGGATCGGATCGGGGTTCCGGCCTGGAAGGTGGGCTCGGGGGAAGTCACGAATCATCCGTTGATCGACGGGATGGCGCGCACAAAGAAGCCGATCTTGCTCTCGACCGGAATGTCATCGTGGTGCGAACTCGACGACGCTGTGAAATGGGCCCGGGTCGAGAACGGACCGCTTGCCGTTCTGCAATGCACGACCGCCTATCCCTGTCCGCCTGAACGAATGGGATTGAACCTGCTGGCTGAATTCCGCGAGCGGTATGGGTGTCCCGTCGGGCT
The DNA here is from genome assembly GCA_037445005.1 of Nitrospira sp. Lineage (GTDB taxonomy): Bacteria > Nitrospirota > Nitrospiria > Nitrospirales > Nitrospiraceae > Nitrospira_C. Next base: position 35,141 of record JBBILH010000027.1, on the reverse strand, counting down.
CTCGGATCATTCGGGACAAATCTATGCAGGTCTGGCGGCTGCTGCGCTCGGCGGAAATGTTCTTGAAGTGCACGTTGTATTTTCTCGGGAGTGTTTCGGCCCCGATGTCGCTGCTTCCCTCACGATTGCCGAACTAAAACAGCTTGTGGAGGGGATCAGGTATATCGAGCGGGCGGTGAAGCATCCGATCTCAAAAGACGTAGCCGCCTCCGATCTCGCGGCCGTGCGGAATATCTTTGGAAAGAGCCTTGTCGCGGCACACGACCTTGCATCCGGGCATCTGCTCACGCCGGCCGACATCGCTTGCAAAAAGCCGGGAACAGGGATTCCGGTCTCCCGCTTGACCGATGTTCTCGGCAGAAGACTGAAAGTGAGTGTGCGCGCCGATTCGCTCTTGTCCGAGGAGCATCTGTATTAAGAAGTACCAGGAGCCATTATCTTGTGGTTAGGAGGATAAGGAATATGTTCGCAAAACAGATACTGAGGCGGTTGGTGAAGCCGGTTCGGCGTTGGATGAACGAGAAAGATGAGCAGCCCTCCCGCGACATTCCCTTCGACAATCGATACGACTGGATCGGCGCCGGGTTTCGAATGCTAAAGAAGGACTCATTCTGCGCGAGAAAGCCGGCCTACATCTGGGGTGTATTGCAGGGGGCGGCCCTGGGAAAGGTTCTAGGGCTCGAACGCGTTTCAGTGATTGAGTTCGGAGTGGCTGGAGGTAAAGGCTTACTGCGTATGGAACAGATTGCTGAGCGGGTCGAAGCAATGGTCGGTATTGGAATCGATGTCTACGGATTCGATACGGGCAGGGGAATCCCCATGACGCAGGACTACCGCGACATGCCCAATGTCTGGATGGACAACCAGTTCCCAATGGATAAAGACAAACTTGAATGTCGTTTACGCCGGGCCAAATTGAAGTTGGGGCTGGTAAAAGACACCATCCAGTCATTCGTCGAATCGAAGCCGGCCCCTGTGGCCTTTGTGTCGTTCGATCTGGATATTTATAGCTCGACAGTGGATGCATTGAGACTGCTCGATGCAGAAGACATGCTCCTATTGCCCAGGGTGCTGTGTTACTTCGACGACATATTCGGTTTGACCTACAGCGATTACAATGGAGAGCGGCTGGCGATCTCGGAGTTCAACGACGCCCATGTAATGCGCAAACTTTCTCCGATCTATGGATTGAAATTCTATGTTCCACGGGAAGTCAGGGATGATGCCTGGCCTGAACAGATGTTCTTCCTGCACATATTCGACCATGCGCTGTATAACCGCCCTGATGAACTCCGCAAGCCCATGGTGATGGATATCGACGGGAGTGTCACCGGTTGGGTGTCGACCGTCGCACCTCGTTCCGTGAGCGGCCAGAATGCCGACCGCGATCTCGTAAGCGCCGCGTCCATCTTCAATCAAGCACGCAATCGCCTGACCGAGCGCCCCTGACCAATGAGGGGGTGGCCTCCCTGAAACAATTATCCTGTGCGGCTCTTGAAGCGCACTCCAAGGCCTCGATGAATTCTTCAACCGATCGGAGACGACCACGATGCCGCTTCAATTCACGCTGAACGCAGACGCGCGAACCCGCCTGGAACGGTTGGGGTTCGATCCCGCAGCGCTTCCTCATGAATGCCGTTATTCGTGCGATCTGTGCGGGTGGCAGGTCTTTCGGACCATTGCGCGCAACGATCGCTACGGGTTCCCCGGGTCGTATCAACTGTGCGAAGGGTGCGGGCTCGTGTTTCAGAACCCCTGTCCGACGGCGCAAGGATACGAGGCATTCTACGCAAAATGGTATCGGCCGCTCGTTGCGGCGCTGTCCGGTCGGCACCATAACGAGCAGGCGATGCGGGCCGATCATACCGCCTATGTCGCCAAACTGATGAATTTTCTCAAGCAACACATGCGATCGAAACCGATCAATTTGAGTGTTGATCTTGGAGGCAGTCGGGGCTGGGTCGCGAAGGGGATTCAGGATACGTTGGGCGGACGTTGTTTGGTTGTGGATCCATCTCCGGACGAGTTGGCCGATGCGCGTGCGCTGGGTTTGGACTGCGAGCAAGCTCTAGCGGAACAATGGAATCCGAAAGGCCGGCGGTTCGACCTAGTCCTCATTTGCCGTTCCATTGATCACTTCCTATCGATATCCGGTGTCTTGGACAAGGTGGCGCACTGCCTCAAGCCAGGGGGCTATCTGTTCGTCGATCCCGTAGATTTCGAGAGCTGCGCGCGGACGATTTCGGACTATCGACGACTCCTCAAGATGGATCATGTGTATTATCTGTCGGACGAGACCATGCGGTTATACCTCCGGGCAGCAGGTTTTGAGCCGATCGCGAGCGACTTCGGCGACGGAACTTACTATATCAGTTTCCTCGCGAGGTACACTGGGGATGCCCACAAACCAGCCCATCCTACTCCCTATGCTCGCGAAATTGGACGCATGCTGCGCGAACGGCATATGCAACCGGCCCCACAGCCCTATCCGGTGGATTTGCTCACCCGGCTGGCCAGAAAGATGCGCAGTCTGGTAAAGGGTCAATGACTCGCATGGCCTGCGAGAATTCCGCGAAGTCCGTCGTCTATCTCGGTCCACCGTACGCGCTGAATGTCGTCAAGGACATAATCGAACCGCGCTGGTCGGTGACGGCTCCCGAGATGGCTTCTGACTTGGTGAGCGCCTCTCTCACCGATGCCGTCGCGATTCTTGATGCGTCGATGCGCGTTCGCCTTGATCGTTCGATGCTTGACCGCGCACCGGCTCTCCGCGTGATTTCCACAGCAACGACGGGAGCCGATCACATTGACGCACAAGTTCTGGCAGACCGGCGGATTCCGTTGCTGACTCTCTCCGGCGAACGGGAATTGCTCCACAACCTGACTCCGGCCGCCGAGCATTCCTGGCTATTGCTGATGGCCTGTGCCAGGCGGCTTCGTGGCGCCGTACAACATGTGTTGGACGGACGATGGAGCCGGGAGGAGTTTCCGGGAACCATGTTGAAGGGGAAGACGCTCGGACTTGTCGGCTGCGGCCGAATCGGATCTTGGATGAGTCGCTACGCGGCCGCATTCGGCATGACGGTCATCGGCTATGATCCCCATCTCGACATTTGGCCTGCCGATGTCACGAAGACTCCTCTGGACGAATTATTGGCGAGGGCGGATTTCGTGTCCCTGCATGTCCCGCTTAACGACCGGACCAAAGGTCTGATCGGAAAACGGGAATTCGGGCTGATGAAACGGGGGGTGACGCTCATCAATACGTCGCGCGGAAGCATTACCGATGAACAAGCGCTTTTGGACTCGTTGGAGGAAGGGCGTATCGGAGCCGCCGGGCTGGACGTATTGGACGGAGAGCCTGCGATCGATCGACATCGGTTGGTGGAATATGCTCGATCACACGACAATGTCGTCATTACGCCCCATATCGGGGGGTTCTGCCCTGATGCGGTCGAGATCGTCGTCGCCCACGCAGCCCGGCGCATCCTACAGACGCTCGGATAATGTTGCAATGGCGTTGAAGAATATCTATCTTACGCTTCCGGTCGGCGAAACGGTACGGGACCATCTCGTTTTGGGAACCGCCGGTCGTCTTCTCGATCTGCTGCCGGACAGCCGAATCGTGTTGTTGTCGCCCTCACACAATGTTCCGGAGTTTTTGGCGATCTGCCCGAAAGATGAACGAGTAGTGACGCGGCGCATGGAACTTCCCGTGGGAGTAGGCAACTGGCGTTTGATCCATTTCAGGAAGAAACTGCGCCGGAGATCCGTGATCAAGTTGTTGCTCGGGTGGGAAACTCGCCGCATGACACTACCCCCCTATCTCAAGAGAACGTTCGAAGAATTCCCCCCGGCTGTCGTCGTGTCGACTCATCCGATGAGGCATTTCGATTACGACGTCGTAACGTGGGCTCGGCGTCTGGGAGTCCAGACTCTCGGCGTGGTGAAGAGCTGGGACAATATACAGAAAGGTCTCTCTACTCATTGCCATCTTCTCTCGGTCTGGAATCCGGTGAATCAGGAGGAAGCGCAGCGATTGGTAGGCTATAGAAGCGAGGAGGTCGAAATCAACGGGGCGCCGAGCTTCGACGCGTACTACGATCCGGAGTTTCAGGTTGCTCGGGAAGAAGCAATGACCTCGCTCGGATTGGACCCGTCTCGCCCCTTGATCACATTGGCCACTTGCGGACCGTTGGGCAAGGGGTATCATGGCCGTGACGAGACGCATCTGATCGACGACATACTCGCAATGATCCGCGAGTCCGACACATTGCGGAAGGCTCAGCTTGTCGTTCGGCTGCATCCGGATTCCCACCTGGAATATTTCTGGAAATACTGGAACAGACCGGGAATTAAGGTGTCATTTGCCACGGTCATGCCCGCGGTGGAATGGTGCCCGACCCGCAACGATTTAATCGAACAGACCAATTTATTGAGATACTCGGACGTCATCGTCACGCCCGGATCCTCGTGGGTGTTGGAGGCGGCCATATTTGACCGGCCCACCGTGGTTCCGGTCTACTCCGATCTGCAACCAGACCATGCCGCAGCGCTGTTCGACCGATGGACCCTCGCGCGGCATTTTCGGCCGCTTGTTGAAGGAAAACTGGTCCAGATTACGCGGTCGTTTGAAGAAACCAGAACGGCCATCGAAGAAGCCTTTAACGATCCGAAACGGCATGCCGAGGCGAGAAAAGCGATCGTCGATCGATATGTATTCCATCGCGACAGCGAGTCGAGTCTGCGCGTCGCGCAATGGATTGCGCGTATAGCTCGGAATACGAAACCCGGAAGACCTCGGGGGTACTAATTGGGCGCCCGACGCTTGACGAATGACGAGCAGCCAGTAACGTCTTCTCCGCATGATTGATGTTCGACGAATGACGATAGACGGCACGTTGGAATGATGAGCGATCTTCGGTTCTTCGCAAAGGAATTGCACAGTCTCGGGGTCCATCACATGTTCGGTATCCCGGGCGAGGGACCGTCGCTCGAGGTGATCGATGAATTGGAACATCGGGGAGGAAGGTTTCATGCTGTTGGCCACGAGGCTGCGGCTGCCTTAATGGCCGGGGGAGTAGGCCGCGTGACCGGAATGCCCGGAGCATCTTTGTCGATCAAGGGGCCGGGTTTTGCCAACTTGGCGGCCGGAGTCGCGTCAAACTGGTTGGACCGCAATCCGTCGATCTCGATCTCGGAAAGTTACGGTCCCGGATCATCGTCTTCCCGGATGCACAAGCGACTGCACCATGCGGCCATGATTAAGCCGGTCGTGAAGGCGTATGCGGATAATCCACATCCGGAACTCCTTCCCCGGTTATGGGACATCTGCATGTCGGAGGAGCCGGGACCGGTTCATATTGATATCTCCGGCTCGCTGTCCGGTAGAGGATACGATGATCTCACCGCTGAGGCGGATCTTGTCCCATTGCCTCGGAACGTTGCGGCGCAGATAAGGTCTGCGAGGCGGCCGGTTCTGGTGGTGGGCTCATTGGCTGCGAGAAGGAGATGGCGGGATCGGTTGACCGCTCAAAACATTCCGGTCTTCACGACTGCGGCGGGGAAGGGGGCCGTCGATGAAGCCCGACACTGGACCGCCGGAGTGTTTACGAACGCCGGGGGCCGGTATGCTCCCGAGACCACCGTGTTTCAGAAAGCGGACCTGGTGGTGGGATTGGGATTGCGCAGCACCGAACTTCTCGATGTAAAGCCGTTCCCCGCGCCGTTGATACTGCTCGATGAACTGCCTGGGCGTGGAATAGGACTCGGAGCCGTGGCCGAGGCGGCGATGAAAGAGGAGGGATTTTTCGAAGTATTGGAGCTGCTCACCGATAAGCAATGGGGAGATCTGGAACTGTCGTCCGCAAGGAAGGCGCTCGGCGAGCGTCTCGGATTTGATCGATGGTTGCCCGCCGGCGTGCTCCGTCTCACCCAAGAAGTCTTGCCCCCCTCCGCGCGATTCGTGCTCGATACGGGAAACTTTTGCACGATCGGAGAGCATGCGCTGCTTGCCGATCGCCCGAATCGTATCATGGGTAGTTTTTGCGCGCGGTCGATGGGGTCGGCGCTTCCTATCGGAATCGGAGCTGCGCTGGCCTGCGCCGATACTCCGACCGTCATCGCCGTGGGAGACGGCGGGGTGAGGATGTATCCGGAGGCCATGACGCTGGCCGTGCGCGAGAAACTGCCTGTGCTCATTCTTCTGATGCGAGACGGCTCCTACGCGAGCATTCGTCAAGCCGCGGAAATGAAGCGACTGTCGAAGCACTCTCTGTATATGGATTCGTCGTGCTGGACGGCGATCTTCGAAAAGTTCGGTTGTCCGTCGGACCGCGTCGAATCGTTCGCAGTGTTAGAAGAACTGTTAAGGCGCTGGAAACAGGCTCCATCGCCCTTGTTCCTTGAATGCAATTTTGATCCTGAACCGTATCTCCATATGACGGAGGGTATTCGTTGACATGCGTCCTCAACATCTCTTGATTCTAGGCAGCGGTTCGGTCGGGCGCCGGCATGCCAAAAACCTGGCGCAACTGGGTTGTCGGGTATCGTGCATGGACGTGCGTCGCGATCGGCTGGAAGAAGCCGCCAAAGAATTGCCGGTAGTTCATCAGTTCACGACGATCGAAGCGGCGTTGGCGCGCGCTTCGGAGTTTACCGGGATCGTGGTGTGCTCGCCTCCGCGATATCATGTCGAGCAGAGCTTGGCGGCCATGGAACTGAATTTGCCGGTTCTTCTGGAGAAGCCCGCGTCCGTCGATGCCGCCAGTTGCAGGATGCTGCAGGAACGATTGCAACAAGGGGGGAAAGTGCTCCTGGGCTATACGTATAGATGGTGGACGCCGATCCGCCAGATGAAGACGTTGATCGAGGCGGGGGCGATCGGCGTGCCCCGGCATGCGCGGTTCGTGATGAGCGCGCATCTGGCCGATTGGCATCCCTGGGAGCGTTATCAGGACTTCTTCATGGCCCGCCAGGATCTCGGCGGGGGCGCTCTGTTGGATGAAAGCCATTTTATCGACCTGATGCTGTGGTTTTTCGGGATGCCCGAGCGCATTTTTGCGCGGATCGGAAAGGTGTCGGACCTGGAAATCGATACGGACGACGTCGTCGACATCGTCGCGACCTACCCAGATCAATTCCGCGTCACTATTCACCTGGATCTGTTCGGTCGCCCTCACGAGAAGCACATCGTCGTCACGGGAGAACAAGGCACGCTGCAATGCCTGTTCAGTCCCGATGCGCTCCGATTGGGACGCACGTCGGACGCGCGATGGGAGACCGAGTATTTTTCCATCGAACGGAACGACATGTTCCTCGGGGTGGCGAGAGAATTTCTGAAACTGATCAATGGAACCCTGCCGGCGCAGACGTGCACGCTCGCCGACGGCGTAAAGACGCTGGAAGTCGTCGAAGCTTGCCGGGAGAGCCAGAAGACACGCGGCGAGGTGGCGTTGCCGGGGATGATTCATGCGTGACTCGTTGCAAGTGCTGGCACTGGTCCCTGCCCGGAGCGGCAGCAAAGGCATTCGAGACAAGAACATGGCCCGGGTGGGAGGGCTGTCGTTGATCGCGAGAGCCGCTACCGTGTTGGGTCGGATTCCATGGATCGACAGGCGCATCATCTCAACGGACTCGGAGCGGTATGCCGAAGAAGCCCGCGCCTACGGATTGGAAACCCCGTTCAGGAGACCTCCGGAGTTGAGCACGGACGGCGCGGGAGCCCTCGAGACCTTCGTGCACGCACTCGAGTCATGCGAGCGTCTGGACGGCCGCAGGTACGACCTTCTCCTAGTAACGGAGCCGACCTCTCCTCTGCGGGTCCCTGAAGACGTCGAAGCGACCGTCGAGGCGCTTCTTTCGACCGGCGCCGATGCCGCTGTAACGGTCAGCCGTCTGGATACCAAGGCGCATCCCCACAAAGTGTTTGAGATCGCCGACGGGAGGCTGCGCTTCTATAGTGAGCATGGAGCCGGCGTGACTTCACGACAGAAGCTCTCTCCGCTCTATTCCAGAAACGGCCTATGCTACTGCTATCGGCGGGAGACACTGCTTACGCAGCGCACGTTGATTCCCGTCAGGACGCAGGCGGTAGTGACCGAGCGTCCGGTCGCAAATGTCGACGAACCGCTCGATCTGCTCTGGGCAGAATTTCTGCTGGAGCGCGCGGCCCAGTTGACATCCGCCGGCTGATCCTCTTCTACCACCGCCTTCATCATGATCGCCCTGTGGGAAAGACGGTTACTCTTGTCTCGATAGACATCCGTCATCCGAGTACCTAGCCCGCATTATTCATGAGCACTTCTGCTGCAATCGAGGCACCGGCGAGTGAAGCGTCGTTCGTGAAGCGTGAAGCGTATCGGTCGGCGGCTGGCACCTGCAGCCCTTTCAGGTATTAGAAATTCCATTGTGGAGCACGGCATGAATAGGAAAGTGTGCGTCTTGCTTGTCGATCGAGCTAACTATGGTCGGCTGAAACCGGTGATGAGGGCGATTCAATGTCATTCGGGGCTTACGCTGCAAGTGCTGGCGGCGGGCACCATGGTCTTGGAACGTTTCGCGCAACCCGTTCAAGAGGTGCGCAAGGACGGGTTCCCTTTGGATGGCGAAGTCTATATCGAGTTGGAAGGATCCACGCCGTTGACGATGGCGAAATCCGTCGGATTCGCGACGATCGAGTTCGCCAGTGAGTTTCATCGACTCAAACCCGATGTCGTCCTCATCATCGGGGATCGGTACGAAGCTCTGGCTGCGACGATAGCGGCGGCGTATATGAATCTCTGCATCCTGCATGTCCAGGGCGGTGAAGTGAGCGGCTCGATCGACGAGAGCTGCCGGCATGCGATTTCGAAATTCGCGCATTACCATTTCCCTGCCACCAGACGATCGGCGGAATATCTCGTCAAAATGGGGGAGCGACCGGAAACGATTCTCGGAATCGGCTGCCCAAGCAGCGATCTTGCGATGAGGCTGGATCGCTCGATTGCGGACGACATTCTCAACTTCAATAAGGGCGGCGGAGCCCACATCGACACCTCCAAGCCCTTTCTGTTGACCGTCTTTCATCCCACCACCACTCAGTACGGCAGCGAAAAGGAAGAAATGCATCAGTTGCTGCTCGCGCTTCAGGAGATGCAAATGCCGACCGTTCTGTTGTGGCCTAATATCGACGCGGGCGCCGATCACATCAGCAAGGCCGTGCGTCTCTTCCGTGACCGCTGCGGCCCGGGGTGGCTCAGGACATTGACGAACCTGACTCCGGAAAACTATCTCAAGGTGTTGGCCAATACTGCGTGCGCGATCGGCAACTCGAGCAGTTTCGTGCGCGACGCGGGGTTTTTCGGGACACCGGTCGTGCTGGTGGGCAATCGACAAGACGGCCGGGAAATGGACGCCCACGTGACGCGCGTTTCTTCCGTCGCTCCTGAGATTGTGGACGCGGTGTCGGCGCAATTGCAGCACGGCCGGTACGCTCCGAGCACCCTGTACGGAGACGGGCAAGTGGCGGAACGGATCGCCGAAGTTGTGGCAACGTTGAAGCCCTATACGCAGAAGCGGCTTGCTTACGAGATGCAAGCCACGATTGATCTTGAACACGAGATGGTTCAAACGCGGTCGACATGGACATGAATCGGCGGCTAAAAGTCCTCTTTATTCCCCAGTGGTACCCTTCCAAGGACGGGAGCAAGCAAATCGGGAGCGCATGCAGAGAGCATGTGCGCGCTGCGGCCTTGTTCGACGACGTCGCGGTGCTGGTCTATCAGTCTGGGAATAAGCGTTGGCCGACGTTACGGTGCGAGAAAATCGATGATCTCGGCGTGCCGACATTCTATGCCACGTATGGTCTTTCGCCTGTCCCTAACACGACACGACTTGTGTTCTACTTTCATTTACGCCGAGCCGTTCAGCGTGTGTTGGAAGAATGGGGGCGACCCGATGTCATCCATACCCAGGACGGATATGGGTATCATGTGATCCGCGCCAACGATAAACTTCGCATCCCATTCGTGATTTCCCAGCACTGGTCAGGTTTTCTTGAGCGCCGGTTGGATCGAGGAGCCGTAAAGCGATTCACGTGGGCTTTTGCCCGCGCAGCCCGCGTGCTGGCCGTGAACAAATTCGCCGAGAGAGAATATCGGGAGTACGGTCTTCGCCCACAGATCACGTGGTTGCCGAATACGCTCGATGTCGGGATGTTTCAACCTCCTCCATCAGACACAAGGGAATTCTGGTTGCTCCACGCTTCGGGCATGACACCGGAAAAATGCTTTCCTGACGTTCTTTGCGCTTTTGATCGGGCGCTGCGCCGGAGACCTGGCGCGATTCTTCAGGTAGCCGGGGGCGGGATCTATCTTGACGAGATGAAAGCGCTGGCGGCGCGGAATCTTCCTCCCGGAACCTTTCGTTTCCATGGCCAACTGTCCAGACCGGCCTTGGCCGACCTCATGCGACGCTCCCGAGGGTTGATTCATCCAAGCCGTTTTGAAACGTTCGGATGCGTCCTCATGGAGGCGATGGCCTGCGGGTGCCCCGTCTTAACAACCCGAGTCGGTGGGATTCCAGCGGTGGTACGCGAAGGGGAAGGAATCTTTGTGGAGGTCGGCAACATCGATCAAATAGCGGAGGGGATGATCAAGCTCCTCGATGGGACGCATGCTTTCGACATGCCAACAATCAGTGCCATGGCCCGCCGCCGTTTCAGTTATGAATCGGTCGGGAAAATTCTTCACGAAGCTCATCTGAATGCTGCGCTCGCGGGTAAAGTCACGAACAAACTATGTCTCGCTGTATCCCCAGGGCGATCGGGGAATGCTGAACGCAACGGTCAATGTGGTTTGGAGCAGCATCGCTTCGCAACGCAGTTCGCCAGTTCCGTCGTCGGCCGATCGCTGGCGGCGCATGAGATAAGCCGGGAACAAGCACGGACGATTTTCGATGCTCTCAGCCGTTCGGAAGAGGAAACATTTTCTGACCGTGATCAGTGGGGATGCTGGGACTGGCAATATTGCGAAGCTCAACGCCGTGGAGAGTTGTATGTCCCCTGGATCGACCGGCCTTTGGTCCTTCAGCGCGAGCCCAAACAAAATCAGTGTCAAGGTGATCATCTGCAGCCTCTGTGGCCGAATGGAAAGACCTTTGCAGTGTGTTTGACTCATGATGTCGATGTGATATCCGTACACCCAAGCTGGGCATCGCTCGTCCATACCATAAGAAAAGATCTCAATTCAGATTTCGACTGGCGAACGCGCGTATGGCGCGCAAAGCGACTCATCCGAAACGGGATAGTTCAGTTCCGTGATGATCGTTGTCGTCGCGATTTCGATCGGTGGTTAACGTTGGAAGACTCATTCGGCTTTAAATCCACCTTCTTCGTCTTTCCTTCACGTCTGCTGCGCCGGCATCCGTATGACTGCAAGTACCAGTTTCACGACGTCGTGCATTACGGCGAGCATGCGCAAATGGTAAGCGAAGTCATGCAAGCTATGGATAAGGCCGGCTGGGAAGTCGGATTACACGGAAGCTATAACTCGGCCACTGATACCGGACTCCTGTCCTACGAACGACTGCAGGTCGAGGAAATCCTCGGTCATCCGATCATCAGTACGAGACAGCACTGGCTACATTACGAGCCACGATTGACCGCCCGCCTTCAGGCCGAGGCGGGATTTAAAGTGGATTCTTCGCAGGGCTTCAATCGCTCGATAGGATTTCGCGCCGGCACGTCTTTCCCCTATTGGTGTTGGAACCAAGATATGGGAGAAGCTCTCCCGATTCTTGAGGTCCCTCAGCACATTATGGACGGGGCGCTTTTTGAGGCTAACGCATTGGAATACAGCGCAGACCTTGCGATCAAGCATAGTATAGAAATCATGGATGCCGTCGAGCGTGTCGGCGGATGCCTCACTTTGAGCTGGCACACTCATAATGCAAACAACGAAAAATATTGGATTGTGTACAAGACTCTAGTCGAGGAAGCCAACCGCCGTAACGCCTGGGGGTGCTCCGTCGGGGAGTTATTTCACTGGTGGACAGCTCGTGAAGCCAGGATATCCGCTGCGGATCCGCTGTTGGGATCGAGAAAGCAAGGGGACTTGGCGACTCGATCAGCCCAATGTCTTGAGAGTAAGAAGAGCGTGAACCAGGAAAGCTGGTGATGAGTGGGCCAAGACGACGGACAGTTCTTATTACTCAAGGAGGAATGAAACACAGCCTTGCGATCATTCGCTACCTGGCAAGGCAGGGCTATGAGGTGCACTCTCTTGTTCCTCCAAGCAGAGACAACCTTGCCGGACTTAGTCGACACACTGCATGCACTTATGCCGTAGACGAACGAACGGAGGAATCGTTCATTAGTCAACTGCGTGCCCTCTTGCGGCGCCGATCTTTCGACGTTTTCATTCCCGTTGGGTATCCTGTCACAGAGTTTACAGCTCGGCATGCCGACGAATTGGGCAAGTTCATGCGGTTTATGAGTCCGGGTAGAATCGCTTGCGAGGCAGCAGGCGACAAATTGAGAATGTCCCAACTGGCCGGATCACTGAATATTCCTGTTCCCCGAACGTACCAGGTTAAGGAGATGACGGATCTCCATGCTCTAGGAAACGAATTGCAATTCCCCATAGTAGTCAAGGGGCGTCATGAATCAGGGAAAGGCATCGTCGCTTATGCCGCCGACTCCTCAGTATTACGGCAAACATTTGAAGAGATGTGTCACCGGCACCACCTCGATTCCCCAGAGGACTATCCGATTCTACAGGAATACGTGCCTGGTTGGGGATGCGGCTTCTTCGCTTTATATCAGCGTGGTGATCTCAAGCGGGTCTTCATGCACAAGCGGATAAGAGAGTACCCGGCTTCAGGCGGTGCCAGTAGTTGTGCCGAGAGCTTCTATGACGACGACCTGATGGCGCTGGGGAAACGGCTGCTCGATGACATGGGATGGCACGGCGTCGCGATGGTGGAATTTCGGTTCGATGTGAGAAAGCGACGCTTTACCTTAATTGAGGTAAACGCAAAATTCTGGGGCTCATTGGAACTGGCTCTCAGGGCCGGCGCTGATTTTGTCGGAGACTACGTTCGAGGGGCAATGGGAGAGAAATTGGCATTCGCCAGATCCTACAAAAGGATAAGGTTCCAGTGGCCTTTCGACGGTGACTTGCTGCATGCGGTCGAAAATCCCGTTGCGCGTTGGGCCGTAATTCGAGATTTCCTTAATCCTTTCGTCGCGAAAGGATTTCACTGGACGGATCCTCTGCCCACTTTGGCTAAGGCCTACGGCTTTACGCGGGCTATGACTGGCTCCGTGGGGACGACGGCCAAGAGGAAGCATCTCTAGGACAACCATGTCAAATCAATCGAGGGGAGTGTTCCACATCCATACACAGCATTCCTTCGATTGTCTGACATCTCCAGGCAGGATCGTCCAATGGGCCAAGCGCCGATCGGTCCGAGTGCTTGGAATCACTGATCACGACACAATTCGTGGTGCGTTGGAAGCCGCGGACTATGCCAAGCAGACGGATGTTCAGGTGATCATCGGAGCGGAGTATGCCACGGATCACGGCGATATCATCGGTCTGTTCTTGACGGAGGAGATTCATTCGCGTCGGTCGTTTGAAGTCATTGAAGCGATAAAGAGCCAGGGCGGAGTCAGCGTGCTGCCCCATCCGTTTCACGGTCACGACATAATCGCAAAGCTTGCCGACGCTGTCGATATGATCGAGGTATTCAATGCGCGATGCTCAGACAACCAGAATCGTCAAGCGCTGGAGTTGGCCCGATCATTGGGGAAACCGATAATCGGCGGTGCAGATGCACATTTCCTGCGGGACCTAGAGTGTTGCGTCAATCACTACGAGAGTGGTGCTTGCCTCACAGCAGGCAGCTTTCTAAAGGCTCAATGGGCATGGAATGGAAGGAGAAGCTCGATGGCCAACCTGCATTTAAGTCAGGCGATCAAAGGATGGAAAACGAATGATCGCGTTCTTCTCAGATCTCACCTGCGTGCCGTCCTGCTTTCGTGCGCCAGAACGACGGTCGGGGAGAAAGCATGGGGGAGACTGCGCTCGGCGGCGGGAAGGCGGGGATGACGATCTTGGCTCAACGCGGTGACAGTATTTCTTTGATTGTCATGTCTAGAGGGAACTGACGTGTGCGGCATAGGCGGGATACTTCTAACTCCCCCGAGCCCGGTCAAGTCTGAATGGATGCACGGGTTTCTGAGGCAACTTGAGCATCGCGGGCCCGATGGTTACGGCTGGATGTCCATCCATAAAGGAATGATCCGCCAGGGTTGTGAGGTCGAAAGCGATCTCTTTGCCGATATGCTCATCATGCACCGACGTCTATCAATTCTCGACCTGTCAAGGGCGGGACATCAACCGATGAGCACATCGGACGGGAGGTTCTGGATAACCTTCAATGGCGAAATCTACAACTATATAGAGCTGAGGGATGAGCTTCGTGCTCTGGGATATGAGTTCCGGTCTCGATCCGACACGGAGGTCCTGCTGGCTGCCTATCGACAGTGGGGAAAAGATGCCTTGACCCGTCTTGTAGGGATGTTTGCCTTTGCGATCTTTGATGCGCAGACCAAGCAACTCTTTGTGGCGAGGGATTTCTTTGGGATTAAGCCCCTCTACTATACATTCTGGCAGGAGGGATTCGCGTTCGCATCGGAAATTAGCCCGCTGCTGGGTTTGCCGGGAGTAATCAGGGAAATAAATGCGCAAAGACTCTTCGACTATCTATACCTTGGCGTTACCGATCATGGCGGGGAAACCATGTTCGCGCAGATCAAACAGCTTCCTGCCGCCCACTACATGGAGGTGTCGCTGGATCGGCCCAATTCAACCAAGGTGACTCGCTACTGGGATATTGATGTGACTCGGAAGGCTGAGCTGTCGTTCGAAGATGCGGCCATCCGCCTACGTGATCTATTCATCGAGAGCGTCCGGTTGCATCTGCGGAGCGATGTTCCTGTCGGGTGCGCACTGTCAGGGGGAGTCGATTCTTCTTCCATCGCATCGGTGATACGCCTGCTTGATCCCACGCTTGAGCTGCATGCCATTAGTTACATTGCGAGTGACGAGCGATTAAGCGAAGAGCGTTGGGTAGATAACGTTGGAACGGTCAAGAATCTCGTGGTCCACAAAGTCAGACTCACCGCTGAAGACCTCCGGGCCGACCTTGAATCCCTCATTGATATGCAGGGGGAACCGTTTATGAGTACCAGCATGTACGCACAATGGCGCGTGTTTCAGACCGCCAGGAACGTCGGAATTAAGGTGATGTTGGACGGCCAAAGCGCCGACGAATTGTTAGGAGGGTACGCGTCTCATCGCGCTGCTATGCTGGCCGGATTGGTAGGACAGGGCCGCGTGCTCGATGCGCAACGGTTAGCTCGTTCGATGTCCGGGGCGTTTAGTTGGCCGAAGGCTCTGGCCAGGGCCTTCGGTAGGACCGTGCCGGATTGGATTCAATCCACGATCAGAACCGTGACCGGAAGAAACACAGTACCCGAGTGGATAAACACACAATGGTTCGAGGCGCACGGGGTAAATACAAAAGGACCGTCCGTGCAAGTCGGAAGACGATCGTTGATGCGGGAGTTGTATAGGACGCTCACGGAAACGAGTCTCCCCATGCTCTTGCACTATGAAGATCGCAATTCCATGGCCTTTTCCATCGAGAGCCGCGTCCCGTTTTTGACGCCTGCTCTTGCGACGTTCCTGTTTTCGTTGCCGGAATCCTATCTTGTCGCCACGGACGGGACAACCAAGGCCGTGTTCCGCCGGGCCATGCGTGGCATTACCCCCGATCAGGTTCTCGATCGTAGGGACAAGGTCGGCTTTCCGACACCTGAAAGAGAATGGTTGATCGCGCAACGTTCCTTCGTGGAACGGACGTTCAGCGGCAGCTCGGCACAAAGGATCGGCGCGCTTAGATGGACGACTATCCTCGATGAATGGCAGAGAGGAACGCGCGGCGACCGGATGATGGACTCCCGTGCATGGCGCTGGTTGAACCTGACGTTGTGGGCGCAGCGGTTTTCAGCTGCAGCTTAGCTCATGGAACCGTGCGTGCAGACCGACGTGCGCGCGCATCGCGGGGAAAAACTGCCCGTACGCCGTCTCAAACTGCTGTTTCTCGCCTACTACTTTCCTCCGCTTAACTCAACCGGCTGTGTGCGGACCTGGAACATTGCTAAGTATCTGTCTCGATTGGGCTGGGACGTGACGGTCGTCTCGCCTCATCCTCAGCATTGGCGAAAGGTCAATAATCCGAAGCAGGTAGAACTGGACCTGGATCGGGAGGGTATTAAAAGACTGAATACGGGACATCGCTGGCGGTGGCTCTCGCCGTGGGATCTTAAATGTTGGAATGCCAATGTCGGCTGGATCATGGGAGGGATATTCCGAAACGTGGCGAGGGGGTTTGGCATCGACACATTGATCGGATGGGGAACAGAAGTTGAGAAGGCATGTGCCGCACTCGCGCCTGGCGAAATAGACGTCATTCTGGCGAGCGGGCCTCCATTCATCGGCTTCAAGCTGGCAAGATCTCTTTCGGAACGGCTTGGGTGCCCATATGTGCTGGATTATCGAGATCCATGGGTGCCACGTCATGGATTGCGATCTCAAAGAAACACGATCTTGGATCGTGAAAAAGAGATTGTCAACGGGAGCGCCGCAGTGACTTCCATCTCACCATCCCTGTTGAATGGCCGGCTCAACCTGGGCGCGAAGCTTCATGTGGTCTCGAACGGGTTTGATCCCGAAGAACTATCACAGGTACGACCCCACGAATTCGGGCATTTCGCCATCGTCTATACCGGCAATTTCTACATCCCGAGACGGGTCATCACGCCGGTCATGGATGCACTGAGATGCCTTCGAGACAGAGGAGTCGAACCCGCAATCAACTGGAGGTTTCACTACTATGGTGTTCACGGCGACCATGTGCGTCAGGAGGCGAAAAAGTTGGGAATGATCGAGAAGGTCGTCCTTCATGGAAAAGTATCGCGAGGCGAGGCGCTTTCGGCCGTTCGTGGCGCAGGGGTGAGTGTCGTCGTCGCTTCGGTGCTTGAAGAGAAAGCCGATCAAGATGGAGGAATCGTTACGGGAAAACTATTTGAGGCGATGGGCCTGCGAACTCCGGTTCTGTTCATCGGTCCATCGGGATCTGATGCGGACGTTATCGCACAAACCTCCGGCTTGGTCCGCAGAGTCACGGCCAGGGATGTCGAGGGGATGACCACTTATTTCCAAGAGGTCATGTCCGGGAAGGTCCCACAGGAGAAAAGGCCCGACGCATACGCGTGGCCGAATCTCATTACGCAATTCGATGAGGTCCTGAGGACGACGCACAGGATGGAAAGGTAGCTCCGCTGACGGAAGGTGGAACGATCAGAGCGAACGGTTAAGTATTGCAATGGCGGAACAACTACATAACATAATGGAGGCCTCACCTCAGGGGCATACGACTGGTTGTCGTGCCTGTTCTCGCGGACCACTTCCCGTGCTGCGCTACGCATTCTATGCGTTCATATTCACCATTCCGATTGAAACATTCGATATCGGTATTCAACGCGGCGTATTTTCGTTATCCCACTTGATGGGATATCTGTTCATCGGAGCAGCGTTGCTCCAGCCGGAGGTCAGTTTTAAGAGGTTGCCGAGCGCCTTGAGATTCTTTGCAGCATATGTCCTAGTCTTCACCTACCTAGCGATTGTCCAGCAGCCTGAAGACACTTCATTTTGGATCGGTAGTTACTCGTCACTATGGGGCGTCCGACTCGCTACACACGTCCAGATGCTGATCCTTTTCTGTTTCGCATTTAACTGTTTTCAAGATCCAAGGGTCGTTAAAGGAGGATTCCTTTCCCTCGGTCTGTCTTGTGTACTGCTCTCCATCATTCTGATCGCAGGTCGCGCTACGAACGCGATGGCGCAGGGGCGGTTTACGGCTTTATCCCAGGATGCCAACACCGTCGGTTCACTATTGAGCCTTGGTTTACTCGCACTATTGGGACTTGCTTACGGGCGCAATGCCGTGGATAAGAGGATCGGCCTGCTCGCCTGGATGTGTTTCGGAGTCCTCGGAGCAGGGATCGTAATGACTGGTTCGCGCGGGGCCCTGCTTAGCCTCATCGTGGGAGTCATCGGCCTCATGGCGAAACGCGGCCAATCGGCCGTGCGGGTCAAGATGATTTTCATCGCCGTATTTACGATAGCTTGCTTGGCTTGGGCCTCATATGAAGATCCTGCACTCCGAATGCGCTGGGGAAAATCCATAACGGAAGGAAATTTCGCGGGAAGGGAACAGCTCATTCCGGAAGCCTGGCGAATGTTCGTAGAGAAACCGTTGATGGGTTGGGGGCCTGTTACCAACATTGTTGAACTGGGTCTCAGATTTAATGAGCCCTCGAAAGACACACACAATTCGTATCTTTGGGTTTTGACTGAGACCGGGCTGCTGGGCGGAATTCCTTTCCTCTGCGGGTTGTACATTTGCTTGCGAGCGGCTTGGAGAGCGCGCGGGGGTGTTGAGGGCTCATTGCCTCTTATATTCATTACCTGCCTGTTGATGATCAACATGTCGGTTACCTGGCTGAATCGCAAGCAATTTTGGCTATTACTGGCCTATGCCATGGCCAGCGAATCAGCCCTTCTGAGATCGTTGCGCGCTACGAAACTATCGATCGATGGTTCCGCGTCCCGGGCGTTTTTTCAGAGGGATTTCCCTACACTAGTGGGAAAAACCGTACCATAACATGAACTGTGGTATTCGAGAGGCCAGATTAGACCTTTCAACCGCTTATACAGTGATTGTTCGTGAGAAACACGTAACCCAGCCAGGGTATAGTTATTGCTCGGCCTCACCCCTGCGACTGCGAGCCATAATAGAGACCTTGCGTCGGAGTATCAGCAGGGGGGCATCATGGCTAGAAACGGCTTCGTCTATCGGTTTGGGCGGCTAAGATTCGGTATCCTGGTTGGTCTAGGGCTTCTGGCCTGTATGCCGCCTACCATTGACGCAAATGCAACTTCTTTCTACGTTTCAAAGTCTACGGCAAACGGCTGGTCGATAGGCAACGACAATAACGCATGTACGGGCGCAAATGCGCCCTGCCTTTCAATTGCCGGCGGGCTTGCCAAGATGTCAGCGGGCGATACACTCCTCATCAACGATGGCACATACACCGAATCATTGGATGACGCGGTACCCTCAGGAGGAGGCACGGAGGCCAGTCGCACTGTTGTTAGATGCTTTAGGGCGTTGGCTTGTACCCTGGACGCTTCGTTCTTAGCCTGGAATTTCGTCAACAGCGATACCAATTGGATTACGATCCAGGACATGGTGATCTGCTGTGGATCTACTGTGTTGGTACGTCTCGGGACGACGAGCAGCCTGCCTACAACGAATTACCCGCATCACATTCGCATTCAAAATAATGATATCCACACGAGTTCGCTGTACTGCGTCTACACCGGACACGGACAGTTCAATGAATTTATCAACAATAAGATTCACAATTGCAGCGAGCAAGGTGTTTACGCGATCTTCCGCGACTCGCTTTTTCGAGGGAATGAGGTGTATGCCGTCGGGACTGCCAGCGTCTCCGGAAAAAATCAGGGCATGCAAGTTATTACGTCCGGTCTAAATACTCCGACGGGCAATCTAATTGAGGGAAATACTTTCCACCATGTTTCTGGAGACTGCTTGCTCTTTGCAGGCACTTCAGGCAACACGGTGCGGCGCAACGTGTTCTATTCGTGCGGAGGCACTGGGATACGAGCTGGAGCCGGTGTCGGCGACATCGATACTACCGATATTGATCACAACACGTTTTACGGTAATGGCCATGGACTAATTATCTCCGACACGAATAGTGCGGGAAATTTCATCCGCAATAATGCCGCTGTCGGAAATTCCGGAACCCAGATCTCCGTCTGTAGCGGTTGCGGGACAACGACGACGAATTTAACGACCGGGGCGCCCGCCACAATTTGGGCGAATCCAGTATCGGCTGATTTCAGCCTCAGGAATGGCAGTCCGGCCATTGATGTCTGTACCCCCATCGGTTTGCCATATACGGGATCTGCCCCTGATTGTGGCGCATTCGAATCGGCTGGAGGTGGAAACGTAGATACGACTCCACCGCTGCCGCCGTCCGGCCTGGTGGTCCAACAATAGATTCGATAGATTAGCGTTCGCTCGCTGGATCATCCAGGACATGTCGGCTGGCATAGCCTATTGCATTTCTATTTCCGTCACCTGCCATATCGTCGCGAAGACCTTCTGATTCCTTACCTGAATGCATCTCCTTGTCGTCGCGATTAGTTTTCCATCGCCTGGCAATCCATATTCTGGGAGTTTTATCTCGCAGCAGGTGCAGGCGCTGGCTGAACGAGTCGAGCGAATTACGGTCCTCTGTCCTGTTCCTTGGGCGCCTCAGTTCCTGTCATGGCATCGACGATTCGGTGCAAAGTCTGCTCTCCCTCTGCGGTACCAAATGGTGGATGGCCGATGCGAAGTGTTGTTCCCGAGGTATCTCAAAGCGCCTGGTGCCCACTTCCTGTCATGGACTAAGGCGCAGTGGTGCCGTCTGATCGATCGCACCATTGCCGAGTATTCCATAATCAGTCCGGTCTCGATCATCCATGCTCATGGCGGGTCGGTCAGCGGTTGGGGTGCCTTGCAAGCGGCAAAGCGGCATAAGATTCCTTGTGTCGTGACGTACCATGGGAGTGAAGTTCATACGATGTTTGCCTATCGTCGGAAGGGCTGGAAGCTCTGTCATGACTCGTTTCGGGAGGCCGATCTCAACCTTCCGGTCAGCAGAGCGTTGGAGAGTATCTTGAAAAGTCGCGTTAAGCCGAATGGTAGGTGCGAGACACTTCTCTTGGGAGTAGATCGTGGACGTTTTTTCCCCGCGGACAAGCTAGCGCCGGAACCGCGAGTCCTGTTTGTCGGTCGTGTCGAAGAGGCGAAGGGGGCATTCGATCTGTTGCTCGCGTGGTCTAGGGTGCTAGCTCGCAGTCCAGCGGCTCGTCTCACAATCGTGGGTCTCGACTGTACTGCCGGCCGATTCATGCAACAGGCACAATCCCTTGGAATTGCAGATTCCATACAAATCCTGGGCGCGCTACCGAGTCAGCGGGTTGCTGAGGTCATGCGTTCCTCTCGTCTCTTTTGCCTGCCGAGTCACAGAGAAGGCACCCCTGTGTCGGTGATGGAGGCGCTCTCATGCGGACTTCCTGTGGTGGCTACGCGCGTTGGTGGAATCCCTGATGTCGTCCAACATGGCTCGACCGGTCTCTTGGTGAACAAGGGTGACATCGATGATCTCGGTGAATCTTTGGCGAGACTCTTAGGTGACCATAGTGCCTGTATGCGTATGGGCAGGATGGCTCAGGATTATGCCGCCAGTCATCTTGACATTAGACAGACAGCAGACAGACTTGTCGAACTTTATCACGAGGTCATCAATATGCGAGCGGGCTCTCAAGGAGCAAACGCGTCACGTTCGACGGGTTCTTCTTGTACAGATAAATCGGTGGAGCGCTCCTCTGTTGCATAGGGATCTCTTGAAAGTCGTTCACGTCTGTAACGGCCATTCAGTCGATGATGGGAGGGTGTTCCATCGCGCCTGCGTCACTTTGGCGGAGGCGGGCTATGAGGTTCATCTGCTTGCACAGGGGGATGGAACCATCGCCTATGAGAACAAGGCAGTTCTCATTCATCCATTGCCGGCCTGCAAGAATCGATTGGATCGGTTTAGACGCGCCTCGGTTGTCGCCCGACTCGCAGCGGAGCTCGAGCCGGACTTGTTTCATGTCCACGAGCCGGATCTCCTTGGGCCGGTCCTTTCCAGAGCCGGATCACGACCGGTCATTTATGATGTCCACGAATCCTTCTTAGACATGCTGAGCGACAGTGAATGGCTTCCCTTCTGGGCAAAACCCTTTGCGCGTACCGCCTGGGATTACAGGGAGCGAAGTTTGGTGCGCCGCTGCGCCGGAGTGATCGCGGTGACCAAACCGATTGCCCAGCGATATGTTCCGCTAAATGCGAACGTGTCTGTGGTTGCAAACTATCCTGAATGGCATGATCACGACTTGAATGTTCCTATCGAAAGAGATGGCTATACATGCGTCATGGCCGGTTCTGTCTCGCCCACACGCGGCCTCCCGCAGATTTTGCGAGCCATGGCTTCGTTGCACCAACGTGGAATTCCTGTCCGACTCGCCCTGGCAGGGATACTACACTCCAAAGACTACTTGGAGGCACTATGGGAAGAGGCAGAGCGACTCGGGATTCGTCAACATGTCGAGTACCATGGAGTCCTTCCCAAGAGCGAAGCGATGATCTTTCAACGGAAAGCAGACATTGGATTGGTGACCTATTTGCCCTTTGGTAATTGCAAGGTTGGGTTACCGAACAAATTATTGGAATGCATGGCGCTTGGACTGCCGGTCGTCTGTTCGGACTTCCCCGTGTTTAGAGAAGTGGCTGGAAACGGCCCCGGGATCCTTGTTGACCCAACGAAGCCCGAGCAAATCGCGGACGCCATTGAGACACTTATTCGCAATCCCGTCCTCGCGCAACAAATGGGAAAAGCAGGTCAACTGGCAGTACGTGAACGATTCAATTGGGCGGTGGAAAGCGAGAAGTTAATAAGTATGTATGAATCTATCCTCCATCATTCGTCAACGCGCGGCTATCCGCGTACCATGTCATACATGAAAAACGCCAGTACACCGAACCTCAATGCTGTAACTCAACTAGCATTAACCGAACCGATTCCCACATCATCCACTTTGCTGTGATCAGCCGATTCCGATTTGGGTCGCATTCTTCACTCTGGATGCGAGGAGTGGGGGATGTCTCTTGAAAGAAGACTCGTGAAGGCAATGCGCTCGACGGAACCATCTTTCAGAGGCGATATCGCCGACACCTCGATTGTGAGCATGTCGCCTCCCACGATTCCCCCAGTTTCCGCTGTTCGATCTTCAGAACATGATGCGGCAAGCTGCGTTCACACTGTGGCACAGAATGGTCTCTGCAGGTTGCCCTTACTCTCCGTGATTATTCCGTGTCGAAATGAATCGCGGCACATCAGGATCTGCCTCCGAACGATCGAGAACCAGGACCTTCCCAGAGAGTGCTTCGAGGTGATAGTCGTAGACGGCATGTCAGATGACAACACTCGAGAGATCGTGAGTGAGCTCACAAAGACCGCTTCGAATCTAAAAATCGTCGAGAACTACTCACGTACAACGCCTTGCGCCATGAACAGGGGACTCTTGGCTTCCCGTGGGAAGTATGTAGCGATTCTCGGCGCCCATGCCGAGTATGCCGAGGATTATCTCAGTACCTGCCTTGACCTGCTGAATGAACATCCGGAGGCATGCTGCGTGGGTGGACCGATTGAATCCAAAGGAGTAGGGGATTTCGGGCGAGCAGTTGCGGTAGTGATGGCTCACCCCTTGGGAATTGGCAATGCCAAACATCGCGATCCCACCTATGAGGGATATGCGGAGGGAGCGTGCTACCCCGTATTTCGAAAAGACATCTTCCGCAAAGTCGGTCTCTACGATGAGCAACTCGATCGAAACCAAGATGACGAGATGAATTACCGGCTGGCATTGCATGGAGAAAAGGTCTTCATCTCTCCGCGGGCAAGATGTACGTACTATGTCAGGGAAACACCGCTTCAACTCTTTCGCCAGTATTTTCAGTACGGGTATTGGCGAGTAGCCGTATTAAGAAAGCACGGGCGCCCAGCGTCGTTTCGCCAGATCACACCCCCGCTCTTCATGTCGGCAATGCTGGCAGTAGCGCTTGTGGGATTGTTGCTGCCGGACTCCTGGAAGTTCTCAGCTTGGCTTCTTCCTGCAATCTACGGAACCGCGCTGATTGTTGTTGCGGCAGCCAAGGCACCTCATTTGGGGTGGCGTGCCGGATGGCTTGTTCCTGTCGCGGCGGCAATCATGCATATCGGGTATGCGACCGGGTTCGTTAAGGCGTCGCTCAAAGACTGTAACGCTAGAATACACAATGGAAAGTTCAAGAAAGGGGAACATCATGCAACATGACACTGGCGCCGCGACCTTCTTTAACGGCTTTGCCGAAGTGTTCGATACTATCTATGACCAAAAGCGCAATCTCCTCATGCGATGGGTGGACTGCACGTTTCGGAGCGACATGTTCATCCGCTATGCGCTCTCGTTCGAGGCCCTTGGTCAGATCAAGGGAATGTCGATTCTTGATGTCGGTTGCGGTTCTGGCCCCTATATCGTAGAAGCGTTCAAACGGAACGCTTCGCTCGTCACGGGCATTGATCCGGCGCCTAACATGCTCGCCCTGGTTCGCCAACGACTTCTGCAGGAGAGTATCTCCTTAAGCCGGTGCCGCTTGATCGAAGGGATTTTCCCCGGTGTGCCCGTCGCGCCGCACGACTATGCGATCGTGATGGGCGTCATGGATTATGTCGCCGACGCTCAAGCCTTCTTGAATGCGCTGCGGACGGTAGTCAAACGCATGGCCGTCGTGTCCTTTCCCAGCGAGCATTGGTTCCGGACGCCTTTCAGGAAATTCCGATATCGATTGCGGCAATGTCCCGTCTATTTCTATGATGAAGCGGACATCCGCACGCTGTGCTCGACTGCCGGTTTCACCGATGCTCAGATCCGGAAGATTCCTGGTGCAGGGATGGATTTTCACGTCTGCCTGAGACCTTAAGGTGTCCGCTTCGAGTTCTCGCCAGCAGTGTACACAGAAATCGAAGTCGTATGCTGGAGCCGCAGAGGCTTCACTCAATGACCAGTCGAATACAGTGGCCGGGCGGAAAGGAATTCGCGTTCACGATCTTTGACGACCCGGACTTAGACACAGTCCACAATGTTGCGACAGTCTATGCATTCCTTGACGAGTTGGGGATGCGCACGACAAAGGCGGTATGGCCCATAGGAGGCAATGAAATACCGAATGTGAGCGGTATGACCTGTGAGGACGAACGGTATCTTCGATGGATGCTCGCCTTGAAGGATAAGGGATTTGAAATCGCTCTTCACAACGTTACTTACCATACCTCGCTGCGAGGACAGACCGCTCGAGGCCTTGAAGTGTTCGAAAGAATGTTCGGACATTCTCCGTACTGCCTGGCGAATCATACCGGCTGTGCTGAAAGCATCTATTGGGGACGAGCGCGGCTTTCGGGGGCTCGACGCATGCTCTATGATCTCCTCCGCATGCCGCCGGACGGATACAAGGCGGGGTTTCACGGCCACATCGAAAATAGTCCTCTGTTCTGGGGTGATCTGTGCAAGGGCAAAATCAAATACGTCAGAAACTTCGTCCTGGGAGACATCAATACACTAAAAGCTTGTCCCGCAATGCCCTATCATGATCCCTCCCGGCCTTACGTCAATCATTGGTTTGCAGCTTCAGAGGGACCAAAGGTCGCCTCCTTTAACCGGATGATAAGCGAGGCAAATCAAGAGCGGCTAGCGAGTGAAGGAGGAGCAAGCATAATCTACACACATTTCGCGGCAGGTTTTGTGGAAGGCAGTGCGCTAAACGGGCGTTTCAAGGCTCTTATGAATAAGCTTAGCAGGATGAACGGGTGGTTT
Source organism: Nitrospira sp. (assembly GCA_037445005.1). Lineage (GTDB taxonomy): Bacteria > Nitrospirota > Nitrospiria > Nitrospirales > Nitrospiraceae > Nitrospira_C. Next base: position 9,501 of record JBBILH010000027.1, on the reverse strand, counting down.
GTTCCGGTACATACGCTTTTAGATTTCATCCTGGGTGTCAGGGGTGAACATAATATTACCCGAGCCGAAAGAATGGCGCTTGAAAACAAGTGGATGTGGCACAAACTAGTCCACACGAATGGGCGAAGCTGATTTCTAAAATCTGCTAACGAACCGCCGGCCGTACTTCCTCTCCTTTCGGTGCAGAATTCACTTTTGCCCGCACAGATTCCCATGACCTATACCTTTGAGCCTCTCGATGTTCAAGCCAAGGAATGCACAAGATTGTTCGATATCGAGAGACGAATGACGATATATCAGACGCCAGCATGGCTCGAATTTCTCTCACGTACTCAAAATGGTGATCCGGTCTTCGCAGCGCTGAAGGAAGGCAGTCGAACGATCGGCCATTTTGTCGGCATGATCGTACGCAGATGGGGTTTCAGGATCCTCGGCAGTCCTTTCCCGGGGTGGAGCACGGCTTACATGGGTCTGGCGCTTGATTCAGAAGTTTCCCGGGGCAGAGCGGTACAAGCCCTCATCGAGTTGGCGTTTCAGACATTGGACTGTTCCCATTTGGAGGTGATGGATCGAAACCTAACCGTGGACGACCTCAACGGTTTGGATGTCCAGTATAGGCTTTACCGCGGTTTCCAGGTCGATCTGACTAGAGATGAAGATGATCTGATCGCCGACATGACCAGCGCATGTCGTCGTTGCATTCGTAAAGCCGACAAGAGTGGGGTGGTGATTGAAGTGGCCGGGGACCCGGCATTTGCCAATGAGTACTTTGCCCAGCTCCAGGATGTGTTTGCAAAGCAGGGGCTTGTTCCTACCTATGGTGTTGAGCGCGTGCGCCTGCTTATTGAAGAAGTTTATCCTACGGGACATCTGTTGCTTCTGCGCGCACTCGACCCACAAGGTAAGTGCATTGCGACCGGAATATTTCCGCATGCAAACGGCGTAATGTATTTCTGGGGTGGAGCAAGCTGGCGGGCTTCGCAGCATTTGCGTCCGAATGAGGCGCTCCAATGGGCTGCCATGCGCATCGCTAAACGCATGGGGATGCGAACCTTCGACATGGGAGGTGGCGGTGAATACAAGAGGAAATATGGAGGAGCGGAAATCGAAGTGCCGTGGTTCAGGAAGTCCAAATATCCCCTGATCGCCCGATTGAGAAATGTCGCTCGGAATGCTTCTGCAATCCACCAATGGGTTTCGGGACATCTCCGCTCATCCCATGATTCCATCGGATTCTCCATGCGACGATCATGGACGACTAGTTGTTCTCATCGGAACGTGCTCTAGAAACGTTTCAGCCTTAACCTTCCGATGATGCAATCATTCGGTTTTCATTATCGAGAATCGGCTCTAAGAGTTGTGTTGTCTCCATCATTGCCGTGGCCGTAATCGATGTTCATCTATGTCTGACATAATCCGGCACGGTTCTCCGGTCATCTCCATCGACGTGGAAGATTGGCCCCAGTCGACCTGGGACCGGAAGCTTCCGATTACGGAGCGCGCCGTGGAGAACACGCGGCGGGTCCTTCGTATTCTGGGAGAGGCGAATGTCCGCGCGACGATGTTCGTTCTGGGAAAACTGGCCGAGCGCTTTCCCTATGTCGTCAAAGAGATCCAAGCGGAAGGCCATGAAGTGGCATGCCATGGGTATGGGCATGTGGAAATCGCGCAATTATCCTTTGAGGAATTTCTGGCGGACCTCCGCCGTTCCAAAGACCTGTTGGAGCAAATAACGGGGGGACGAGTCAGGGGATACCGGGCGCCGGACTTTTCGATCGTGCGAGATACGCTGTGGGCGTTTGATGCGCTTTCGGAAGCGGGGTTTGAGTACGATTCCAGCGTGGTCCCCGTGCGCCTGGTCCGGTACGGCATTCCGGATTGGCCGATAGAACCGGTGCGGGTCAGGCTCGGGGAGCGCCGCTCAATCATCGAAGCCCCTCTGGCCACCGTTCGCGCGCTCGGCAGAAACTGGCCGATCGGGGGCGGGGGATATCACCGGCTCCTACCGGGTTTCGCGACCCGCTACTGCGCGAGGCGTGCGATGACGCAGGCCCCGTTTGTGTTCTACTGCCATCCCTACGAATTCGACGTTCACGAACTTTCTGAGATTCCCCTGGAGATTCCTTTGTCGGTGCGCTTGCATCAGGGGCTGGGACGGCGGTGGTTCGAAAGGCGATTCAAGGCGTTTCTCCACCGCTTCGGCGGCCGGACCATGTGGGACATGTTGGCGTCGGAACAATGGAATGAATTCTCCCTTCGCGCATTGACTCCAGATACCGTAGAGTTCTCGGATAGACGTTCCCCGCTTCTCAGTAAACCTCTTCAATGACATCGACATCGTAGACAGTTCTGCGCCGGTCAACAGCCGATACGCCGCTGCGACTATTTGCGTCGCTCGTCGTTCGTGAAGCGTGAATCAAAATAAGAAGTTTCAAGTTTGACGTTCCATGTTTCAGGTTTCGTTGGGGAGGTTCCAAGTTTCAGGTTTGAAGAGTTAATCCGGACAACATGAAACATTGAACCTGAAACCTGAAACCTGAAACCTGAAACTTTCTCATTCCAACGTGGAACATGAAACGTGAAACTCGAAACGTACAGGCGGTTTCGTCACGCACCGTCATGAATAATGCGGGCTAGTATCGCTAATCTCTTTAAGAAAGGATGCACATCATGCCCGAAATTATGGCAGCGGTCCACCATGATACGGATACCACCAACGGCAACGGCTCGCCGTGCCCGCAAGTCGCCGTGATCGGCTCAGGGTATTGGGGAAAGAATCTCGTGCGGAACTTCGCCGGCATCGGGGCATTGTCCGCGATCTGCGACAGCCATCCCGACACGCTCCGCGCACTCGGCGAACAATATCCCCAGAGCCGGACGCTGACGTCGTATGCCGACGTGTTGCGGGACCCTGCGATTCAAGCCGTGGCGATCGCGACGCCTGCCGAAACTCACGGCCATATGGTCCGAGAG
>JBBILH010000027.1:0-6507 GCA_037445005.1 Nitrospira sp. | reverse complement strand
GCGGGAAAAGACGTTTTTGTGGAAAAGCCCTTGTGTTTGTCGGCTGAACATGGGGAGGCGTTGGTCGCCCTGGCGAAAGAGCGGGGACAGATCCTCATGGTAGGGCATCTGCTCTGGTACCATCCGGCCGTTCTCAAGCTCAAGGCGTTGATCGAAAGCGGTGAACTCGGGCGTATCCAATACATTTACTCCAACCGGCTCAATCTCGGGAAGATTCGGCGAGAAGAAAACATCCTCTGGAGTTTTGCGCCTCACGACATTTCGGTCATTCTCGGGTTGTTGGGGGAAACGCCTAAACAGGTGACGGCGCAAGGCGGGAACTACCTTCACGATCAGATCGCCGACATTACCGTGACGTTGCTGTCGTTCCCGAGCGGGGTGAAGGCGCATGTGTTCGTGTCGTGGCTTCATCCCTTCAAAGAACAAAAGTTGATCGTCGTCGGCGACCGCAAGATGGCGGTGTTCGACGATATGGAAAAAAAGGACAAGCTGCTTCTTTATCCGCATTCGATTCAGTGGAAGGGGCAGATTCCGGTGGCCAATCGAGCCGATGCGCAGCCGGTGGAATTCGAGTCGAAAGAGCCGCTTCGAGAGGAGTGCCAACACTTCCTGGACTGCGTGCGAACTCGGCGCCGCCCGCGGACCGACGGGGAAGAGGGACTCAGAGTGCTTTCCGTTCTGCAAGAATGTCAACTTGCTCTGGAGGGCAAAGGGCGGACGGCCGTGCCCCTTGCGACACCGAAGCCGGCGAAGAAATATTTCGTGCATGATTCCGCTTTTCTCGATGAAGGCGCGGAGGTCGGCGAGGGGACGAGCATCTGGCATGTGTCTCACATTTTGAAAGGCTCGAAGATCGGGAAATCCTGCAAGATCGGCCAAAACGTCGTCGTCGGTCCGAATGCCACGGTCGGAGACGGCGTGAAGATTCAAAATAATGTTTCGATCTACGAAGGCGTCGTTCTGGAGGACCATGTGTTCTGCGGGCCGTCGATGGTCTTTACCAACGTCTTCAATCCCCGGAGTGAAATTCCCAGGATGGGGGAATTGAAACACACAGTGGTGAGGAGAGGGGCGACATTGGGAGCCAATTGCACCATCGTCTGCGGGACGACCATCGGGCGGTATGCCTTTGTGGGCGCGGGCGCCGTGGTGACGAGGGACGTCCCGGATTATGCCTTGGTGGTCGGCTCGCCGGCCACCGTTCGTGGGTGGATGTGTGAATGCGGGCTGAAGCTCATTTGGAACAAAGACCACTCGACCTGCACGTGCGCGAAACAATACCTGAAGAACGGCAGCGGCGTGACCAAAGTATGTGACTGACGGAACCCTCGCCGTTCTCCGTTTGCGAACGTCCATGGCCGCTGATCCGGGGAGAGTGCTCCGATGAGACGCAGAGAGCGCCGGGAGGGCGAGCGATCAAGCTCGTGAATATGACCGCGATAAGCGTCGTTCAATCGTTGTGCCGGCGAGCAATGCGGCGGATCGCCCGCCTCTTGTATCCTGCGGCGAGCCGGCAGGCGCTGCGAGCCTATTCCCTCTACAGCCGCTATGGCGCTTTGCCGCGATTGGATGCGGAGGTTCCGGGCGGGAACATTCTTGTCCTGGCTCCTCACATGGATGATGAAGTCTTCGGCTGCGGGGGAACGCTCGTCAAGCACATTCGGGCCGGCGCCCGCGTTACGGTCGTCTATATGACGGATGGACGAAAAGGCAACCCCTCCATCTATGGGAAGAGCCTCGGCGCGAAAGACCTACGCGAGGCCGAAGAAGACTTGGTTACGAGGCGGAAACGGGAAGCCGAAGACGCGGCGAGTCTCCTGGGCGTGCAGGAGTTGGTGTTCTTGGAATTTCCCGATGGCGCATTGCCGTGCTCCCAAGAAGCGGTGAAGAAGCTGGAAAGTGTCCTGCTGCGCGTGAAGCCCGATCGTGTCTATTTGCCGTCTCTGCTCGACCATCATGCCGATCACTGGCACACGAACTGCGTGTTTCGTGAGGCGCTGAGCACTGTGGGAGGCAGGTTGTCGCGACTCTCTTGCTGGGGTTACGAGATTTGGCCTCCTCTCTATGCGAATAGAATCGTGGATATCAGTGATGTCGCCGAAACGAAGATGAGAGCCATTCATTTCTTTGAAACCCAACTTCGAAACGTGGACTATGCGAGAGTGATCATGAGCCTTAATGCGTATCGATCATTCTTTCACGGTCGGGCCCAAGGTCATGCCGAGGCGTTTTTCTCTTGCGGGGTCGACGACTACATAGCCCTCTTCAAACGAGTACGAGCCTGCAGAGAAGGCCGCCGGGTTTCGTCGATCTCTCCTGCAGAAGAGGTGCTTGTCCACTCGATGCGATAGAGCCGGTTGCTGAGAGCGCTCCAACTATTCTTGACCTTGGCATGTCCGCCGATCGCCGCATTCGGTTCGATCTCAGTTGGATTCCTCGATGTCCGGCGCCCACGCCGGTTCACTGAACCATCCGGATTTACCAGGAGGTGTACCCGTGAATGTTCCATTACTCGATCTGAAGGCCCAGCATGATCCCATCCGCAAAGACTTGCTCGCGGCGATGGAGCGAGTGCTCGACCAGAACAATTTTATTCTTGGTCGCGAGGTGACGGAGTTGGAAGCTCAGGTAGCCTCCTATTCCCAAACGCGCCACGCGGTCGGAGTGTCCTCGGGAACCGATGCGCTGCTCGCGGCGCTGATGGCGTTGGACATCAAGCCGGGGGATGAAGTGATCACTACGCCCCTGTCTTTTTTCGCAACCGTCGGAGCGATCGTCCGGGTGGGGGCCAAGCCCGTGTTCGTCGACGTCGATCCGGTGACGTACAACCTGAATGCCGGCCAGATCGCGTCGGCTGTAACGCCCCGCACTCGGGCGATCATCCCGGTGCATCTCTACGGCCAATGCGCGGACATGGCCGCCATTCTTCAAGTTGCTTCGGCTCACGGGCTTGCAGTCGTGGAAGACGCGGCTCAGGCCATCGGAGCCGAGTACGCAGACGGACGCAGGGCAGGGAGCATGGGCACTGTCGGGTGCTTCTCGTTTTTCCCAAGCAAGAATCTCGGAGGATTGGGCGACGGCGGCATGATCGTGACGAACGACGAGAAACTTGCCGAACGATTACGGGTCCTTCGGGTTCAGGGCGGCAAGCCGAAGTATTATCACCGCGTCATCGGCGGCAACTTCCGTCTCGATACGTTGCAGGCGGCCGTGCTGAGCGTAAAGTTGCCCTACTTGGACCGCTGGACCGCGCTCCGGCAGAAACATGCCGCCTTGTATGAACAACTGTTCGGAGAATTGAAGGTCGAAGCGGAGTTCGGGGTGCGCCTGCCGCAAGCGATCTACAAGCAACGGGGGGTGCGCCACTATCACATCTATAATCAGTTCGTGGTTGCGGTGCCGAAGCGTGACGCTCTACGCGAATATCTCAAGGCAAAGGGAATCGGCACGGAGATCTACTACCCGGTTCCGCTCCATCGACAGGAGTGCCTCCAGAGCCTGGGGCACAAGGACGGGGACTTCCCGGAGGCTGAAAGAGCCTGCCGCGACTTGGTCGCGCTTCCCATCTATCCTGAGTTGAACGAGGATCAACAGCATTATGTCGCGCAGAGTGTCCGAGAGGCACTGGCGCAATGAAGGTCGTCTCGATCATCGGAGCGCGACCTCAGTTTATCAAATGCGCTCCTGTGTCCCGCGAACTGCGTCATCTTGCGCAGGAGGTGCTGGTTCACACCGGACAGCACTACGACGACAGCATGAGCGGGGTGTTCTTCCGAGAACTGGGCCTGCCCGAACCCGAGTATCATCTGGGCGTCGGATCGGGACCACATGGACGGCAGACCGGGGAAATGCTGGCGAAGATCGAGGACATCCTCCTGAGAGAACAACCGGATGTTGTCTTGGTCTACGGCGATACGAATTCGACTCTTGCCGGATCCCTGAGCGCTTCAAAACTGCACGTACCGATCGCCCATGTTGAGGCCGGGCTGCGCAGCTTCAATCGCAAGATGCCGGAGGAGGTTAACCGGGTTCTGACCGATCATCTCTCCGATCTGCTCTTGTGCCCGACGGAGACGGCTGTGGAAAATCTCAATCGCGAAGGAATCACGAAAGGGGTTCATCTGGTCGGCGACGTGATGTACGACGCGCTCATGGATGCTGCCGAACGCGCGCGCCAAACCTCCAAAGTACTCGGCCGTCTTGGGCTTGAAGCCGGCGGCTATCTCCTTGCTACTGTCCATCGGGCGGAGAATACAGATGATTTGTCACGACTTCACGGCATCATGGCCGCGCTTCGCGCTATTGCCGAATCCGGGCGGACGGTTGTCTTTCCTGTTCATCCCAGGACCCGTAAACAGCTCGCGAAGCTGTCGTTTTGTTCTCCTAAAAACTTTTTGATGATCGAGCCGGTGCCGTATCTCGACATGGTGCTCCTGGAAGCAATGGCTCAACTGATCGCCACGGATTCCGGTGGAATACAAAAGGAAGCGTCATGGTTGCGCGTTCCATGCGTGACGCTTCGCGACGAGACCGAGTGGATCGAGACGGTCGCTAGCGGGTGGAACCGGCTGGTGGGGACGCGTACAGATCACATAGTGGCGGCCGTGCAGAACGCAAAGCCCGGCTGCGGCAACGGCTGGCGCTGGAACAGAGGAGAAGCGTCTCGCACTGTTGCCGGCCTGATCGCACAACAGTCCGGCGAGCCGCTTGAGACGGTTCGATCATGCGCGTGACGCTGAGTCTCGATCGCGAACTTCCATCGGACCTCCGTTCTTTGCCATCTTCCGGAGGTATTGTTTCTTCCAACGCGATGAGCACAAATGCCGTTTGATGTCAACAGTCAAGGTCTCCGGACAAACCGACGGGGTTTAGCTACGTCTGCCTGGACACTCTACGGCACGGCAGAGTCGAGCCCGGCAAGACCTCCCCATTGAATCAGACACCGACGCCGGCATCTCCAGGCGGCCTGAGACGAATCTCGATGTCGAGCCGGGAACAACTGATCCGCGCGCGCCTCGCCATCCTTGCGATGGCGATCGAACTGAAAAATGTCGCGAGAGCCTGTAGGGTGGCCGGGATGAGCCGCTCTCAGTTCTACGCCCTGAAGAAGGCCTACGCGGTATCAGGCAAGGACGGTTTTGCGCCTAGAGTTCGCCGTACGTCACAGGGAGCGAATCGGACGCCCGACGCAATCGAAGCGCAGATCCTCTTGAAAACACATGCAAACCCGACGGTCAGCTATGTGAGGCTTGCCGAGCGCATGATGAGGGAAGGGACCATGATCACTGCGGCGACGGTCCGGTACGTTTGGAAACGGCACGGATTATCGACTCGTTCAGCGCGTCTTCGCTGGATTAAGAGAAATGGTGCTGGGACCGCACCAAGTGTCCGAAATTCTCTGACTAGGGTATTTCACGCAGAGCCCTCAGCTCCCCTCTTGACTGCTGGTTCACAGGAGAGGAAACTGGACCAGCCACGCGCCGATCAGAATGTCTGATTCTAAACCCCATAGGACTGATGGTCTCGTGCAACGCTTCCCGATAAGTGCGGTGCGACATAGTAAGGAGGAGGTTTCGCCGTGAGGAGACTTGTGTCGGCCGGCCTGTTCGCGCTGATCGTTACCTTCGGCTTTTCGCTCCTTCCGGCCGGAGCATCTGAGTCCATCTTCAGCCCAACATCGAACGTTGCGTTTGCGGCGGTGGGGGAGATGGCCCCTTCTGTGAACGGAGGCTCGGATTCGTTCTGGGAGTGGCTGCGATACAAGTTGCACTACTTGTTCAGTTACGTCAGGGAGCACCATGACAATCCGAAAGGCAGTGTTCCCATTCCGGGCACCCTCTTCCTGTTTGGAGGGGGCTTTTCTGCCTTCATCGCGTGGCGATCGAGGAAGCCACCACGCTGACGCGTAGGCGCGTTCCTCTTCAATCCTGTCGGTCTCTGTTACATCTACATCGGCGAACCACCTTTTCTCTCACGACGCCGTTGCGGGTTATCGGCCGGTGCGGTCTGTAACCTGATCGGTCACCCGCGATTTCAAAAAGATGATTTCAATGATCGTTGCCCGTCAGGAGCGGCCCTTGATGCCGTGGCTCGTTACAGGCTCGATCAGCGTGATTGCGGGTCTCTTCGTGATGATTCTGTTCTGGCCGACTTTTCGGTCGATGATCAATGCCTGGAGCAGCTCCAGAACTTTTACCCACGGTTTTCTGGTGCTGCCTGCCGCAGGGTACCTTGTCTGGTGTCATCGCCACCGCCTGAGTTCACTCGTGCCGACTCCGAACTCGACCGGTCTCCTGGGTCTCGTCTTCGCCGCCGGCGGGTGGGTGGCGGGCTCTCGCCTGCATCTTCCCTGGCTCGAACAGGCCTCGGTCGTCATGATGCTGCTAGGCCTGGCATGGGCGCTTCTCGGCACGGAGATTTTCTGCGTGCTGGCCTGGCCCTTGGGATTTCTCCTCTTCATGCTTCCCGTAGGCACTGCGCTTGAACCATGGCTCCAGGACGTGACGG
>JBBILH010000026.1:0-40720 GCA_037445005.1 Nitrospira sp. | reverse complement strand
CACGATCCACGGAGGAGACCGCTTCGCAATTTCAACTAAGAATGGGATTGACCGAAGTGCAGAAGCTGTCCCCATTAGTATTTCATCGGCAGCCATAGTCATCAGAGTTCCTGCACTCTTGGCCCACCCGGGTACGATAACAGCGATGTCGTCGAATTTATCTCTCAGGACTCTCACCATGTCCTCAGCGGCTTCGCCAGATCCGCCAGGAGTCTCAAGGATTAAATCAAGCTGCTTGCCTTCCCTTTTTCCTTTGAGGTTGGAGAGCTGATCGTTGAACGGAAGGATGTCGGAGTAGTTTATGGATATAGCTGCGGCCTGCGATTTGTTGAAGTCTGCCGCATAGACAAGAATTTCTCGGCCTCTTCGAAGGGTTGATATCCTCTGAAGTTGAGCTTTTCTTTCAGCGCAGAGACTCTCAAAGTCTAGATTGCGATCCAAGTATTCGGTATAGACTCCCATGAGCAGCTCCTGAGAAGAGAATGCAAAGGAGCTTAGTGTAATCGAATGAGTAACGATTTACGAGAGCAGAGATTGATGAGCCTAACCAAAATGGTTTCATTTGTTGCAAGCCATGAATCTCTTCCGCTTTTTTGTGATAGGATGCGCCGCATGAAAGCGGTGGTGAATCTGCTCTGGGCGCTGCTCTCGCTCCTTGGCGCCCTCGCTCTTGCCCGCGTTGTCGGTATCCTCAATCCAAACGAGAAAGTGAATGGGCTCTGGCTGGTCGTGGCGGCGGGTTCCTGGCCTGCCAGTTCTATGGCCGCTGGCTTGCGCGGAGCCTGATCGAGCTCAATAACCAGCGCGTCACGCCGGTGGTGCGGTTGGAACTATCAGAGCAGGTATCGGTCAATGTCGAGTGCGCCGTGGAAGACACCGAGAATATCGATGGCTCCGCTGTCCTTGATGACGTAGGCGATTCGATAGTGGCCGTGGAGCAGGATTCGTATGTGGCGGTCGGATCGTTGCCAGTATCGATAGCCTGATTCGGGGAATTCGTTCGGGACTTCAGTTTTTTTGATAGATCGTTTCGATGGTGCGGATTGCGGCGGTGGGATTATCTTGCGCGATGAAATCGTGAATGTCGCGCAGCCATCGTTCAGCTTCCGGCGTCCAATTCAGCGACGCCATGTCTTGATGCGGCGACCCATTTCTTCATGGCTGATGGTTCTGCCTGCATCGGAATCCGCAAGGCCTCTCTCGACCATCCGGGCGAACGCCAATTCCCGAAGGATCTCATCATAGGAACTATCGTCCGGCTGCTCCTGAAGGAGCTTCGCGATCTGTTCTTTGGCTGACGGCATATTCACCTCACGCAGTAAGAGTGCTTGCCGAATCCTTCTAAGAATAGCGAGAAGGCTGTTGATTTACAAGCAGCCGGTGGGTTGTTACTATGCCCGGCGTGAAGCAGTTTCTCTATCTCATATGGGCCTTGGTGGCTGCTCTTGGTGCCATTGCCCTCGCCTTTGTGACCGGGCTCATCAACCCCAACGAAAAAGTGAACGGGTTGTGGTTGGTGGTGGCGGCCACGTGTATTTACGTCCTGGCCTATCGGTTTTATGGCCGCTGGCTTGCGCGGAGCGTGATCGAGCTGAACAACCAACGCGTGACGCCGGCGGTGCGGTTGAACGACGGCGTGAATTTTCATCCCACCAATAAGGTCGTGCTCTTTGGCCATCATTTTGCCGCGATTGCGGGGGCTGGCCCGTTGCTCGGGCCTGTGCTGGCGGCGCAGTTCGGATTCTTGCCCGGGTTTCTCTGGCTGGTGATCGGCGCAGTGCTGGCGGGGGCGGTGCAGGACTTCATCATCCTGGTCGCCTCGATGCGGCGCAACGGGCGTTCGCTGCCTGAAATCGCGCACGATGAACTCGGGACGATCACTGGCACGGCGACGGCTGTGGCCGTCCTCTTCATTGTGGTGGTGGCACTGGCGGGGCTCGGCTTCGCGGTGGTGAATGCGCTCTACCACAATGCCTGGGGCACGTTCACGATTGCGATGACGATTCCCATAGGCTTCATCATGGGTTTCTATCTTCAGAAGTTTCGCCCAGGCGCGGTGGCAGAAGTGTCGATCCTCGGAGTCGTCCTGTTGATTGCGGCGGTGCTGTTCGGGCGCGTGGTCGCGCAGTCGTCATTTGCCGTATGGTTCGAGTTTGAGAGACCTACACTTGTATGGCTCTTGGCCGGCTATGGCTTTCTTGCCTCGGTGCTGCCTGGCTGGATGCTGCTTGTCCCGCGCGGGTATCTCAGCACCTTCATGAAGCTCGGCGTGGTGTTTCTGCTCGGCTTCGGCGTGATCCTGATGGCGCCGACGATCGAGATGCCGCGGGTGACCCAGTTTGCTGCCGGAGGCGGGCCGATTATTCCCGGCACACTCTTTCCGTTCTTGTTCATCACGATTGCCTGCGGGGCCGTGTCGGGCTTTCATTCGCTGGTCTCGTCCGGTACGACACCGAAGATGATCGAGCAGGAATCGCAGGCGGTAGTCGGCTACGCGGCGATGCTCTTAGAAAGTTTCGTCGGCGTGATGGCGTTGATCGCAGCATCCGTGCTGATCCAGGGCGACTATTTGGCGATTAATACCACGTTAGGCGTTGAGGCTTTGTCTGCGATGGGCTTTTCGCCGTCACGAATCGCCGAACTGTCACAGCTTGTCGAGGTGGATGTGGCAGGGCGGCCTGGCGGGGCTGTGTCGCTGGCGGTTGGCATGGCATCAATCTTTGCGGCGCTGCCGGGGATGGCGGGGCTGATGGCCTATTGGTACCAGTTCGCATTGGTGTTCGAGGCGCTGTTTATCCTGACGACGATCGATACGGGGACGCGTGTGGCGCGCTATCTCATTCAGGAAATGGCGGGGCGGGTCTATGAACCGTTTCGCCGGATCAATTGGTGGCCCGGCGTCATGCTGAGCAGCGGCTTCGTGGTCGGGGCCTGGGCTTACTTGATCGGAACGGGGAGCATCTCGACGATCTGGCCGATGTTCGGCGCGGCAAATCAGCTGCTGGGGACGCTGGCGCTCTGCATCGGGACGACAGTACTGATCAAGATGTGGAAGTCGCCCTATCTCTGGGTGACGGCGCTGCCGATGCTCTTCGTCGGCGCGATCACGTTGACCGGTTCCTATGAAATGTTCTGGATGTTCCTGAAGAAGGCGGCGACGTTAACGGCGGGGGAGTCGTTCCCGCTCTATCTCGACGCGGTGCTGGTGGCGGCGGTGGCGGTGCTGGGGCTCATAGTCTTGAGCGACAGTATGAAGCAATGGTACGGATATGTCATTCTCAAGCGGCCGTTTACGTCCAGCGAGGTCGTGGTGTTGGCCGGTGGCGGCTCGGCCGGCAAGATGCAGACGGCGATTTCTCATTGTGATGAGCCAAAGTGTTTCAAGCTGCCGCAGAGCGGTGGATGCTGCTGAGCTCAGGTGCCTGCTCGGCACGAGCGACGATTCACGAACGACGAGAGACGAGGAGGTAAAGGTGGCTGATCAGTTTTCGTTCGATGTGGTGTCGGAAGTGAACATGCAGGAGTTGAAGAACGCGCTGGATCAGGCGACGAAGGAGATCAAGCAGCGGTTCGACTTCAAGGACTCGAAGACGGAGATCACCCTGAAGGAGAAGGAAAAGGAATTGGTCGTGATCTCGGACGATGAGTACAAGCTGAACGCAGTGCAGGAGATCATCAAGGCGAAGTGCGTAAAGCGCGGCGTCTCGCTCAAGGCGTTCACGCAGGGGGCAATCGAGCCGGCGTTGGCTGGGACGGTACGGCAGACAGCCAAGATCCAGAGCGGGCTGGCGTCGGACAAGGCAAAAGAGATTTCGAAGGCGATCAAGGATTCGAAGTTGAAGGTGCAGGCGCAAATTCAGGGTGAGCAGGTGCGGGTGCTGAGCAAGAGTAAGGACGAATTGCAGTCGGCGATTGCCTTCTTGCGCGGAAAAGATTTCGGGGTGGATCTACAGTTTACAAATTATAGGTAGCGCGAGTAGCAGGGCTTGTGTCCAGCATCCTTTGTGCTCGCGGAACGCGGCACGCGGGACCGATCGTATTTTCAGATTAAGGGAGGTGCTCGTTCGACGAGCGCACTCAAGGATTGCCGGACACCGCCCACAAATACTCAATGCTGAGACTATTCACCACTCCTCGCCCGCCTTCTTGGGGAGGAGGGGAGAAGAAAGCGGGGGGGCTGCTCACGTGGCCATGGTCTTTTTGTCTCCTTGCTCTGTTTATTGCTGCTCTTCTCGGCTGCGATCGCAGCGATCCGATCGTCCTGATCCAACTTCACCCGAAGAATCCAAACATCATTTATGTCGCCACGAACGACTACATTTATAAGACGCGCGACGGCGGGCAGACCTGGACGAATCTGTCGAAAGGCATGAGCCATTCGCGCGTGATCTCGATGGGGGTGGACCCCGCCTATCCGGCGACGGTCTATGCCGGAACAAAAGGCGACGCGGTCTACAAGAGCCATGATGGCGGCCAGCGCTGGGCCTCGATGCGGTCTGGATTGGACGACGCGACGATTTCGTCGGTGGTCAATCAATTCGTCTTCGATCCATTGGACAACAGGCACATTTTTCTCGCGACGACGATGGGGGTGTTCGAAACGAAGAACGGCGGCGAGAACTGGACGAAAAAGATGGAGGGGATGAAGGAAGTGCTGATGGTCGTGTCGCTGGGAATGGACCCAACCAGGCCGGCTATTCTCTATGCCGGCACGAGCGGCGGCGTCTACAAGACCGTCAACGAGGCCGGCCACTGGGAAAAGGTCAACAACGGACTCGTGCCGCCGGACATGGTGAAGACCTCGCGTGCGCTAAACGTAACGTCGATCCAGGTCGATCGGTTTGAGCCGGAGACGGTCTATGCGGCGACGCTCAGCGGACTTTTCAAGACGACCGACGGCGGAAAGGTTTGGTCGCGAATCGGCGAATCACTCCCCGATCAAATGATCATTGCGATGGTCCTCGATCGCACTAAGAAAGGTGCAATCTACATAACCGGCCGTGACGGCGTGCATTGGAGCGAGGACGGTGGTGCAACGTGGAAGACGCGCAACAACGGGTTTGCCACGACTAATGTGCGCTCGATCGTACAGAGTCCGACCGATCCGAAGTTGTTTTATGCGGGAACGAACGGCAGCGGGTTGTATCGCAGCCACGATGCCGGCGAGACGTGGGAGCAGGTGCCGGCGCTCACGAACGTTGCCCCGGCTGCGAAATAGCCTCCTAGCGGTCTTGGAGGCTGGAGCCGACGGATGATCCGCCGAAGGACGATCCCACGGAGGTATCTTGCAGGCTCGATCCGACCGACGATGTTCCCAAGCTGGAACCGATGGTCGAATCAGATATGCTCGATCCTACCGAGGATTGCTGAAGCGACGAACCGACGCTCGATGACGTTTCGTCATTGAATGTCGATTGCCCGATAGCCGCCCCTGCTCGGCCTGTCCCGCCGATCTCGAATCCCGTCGGGCCGGACCCGCCGATGGCGCTCCCCGCGCGTGGAGAGACTCCAATATCCTGCCCGGTCGTTCCTTCGCTACCGCTTCCTAAAACAGACTTGGGGCTTCTGCCGATGCTGGGTCCGGCAGACGGCGCCACTCCAATGTTGGAGCCGGTTTTTGGTCCCTCCGGCAACTGAGGCGCCTGAATGTCGCGAGCGATGGAATCTTCAAGCTCTCTCAACTTGTGCGCTTCACGGGCGGCATCGTCGGAGGAATCCGCGTTGTCCCGTTTGGTGGAGGAGGTGCCGATCTGTTCCAGTCTCGCGCGCAGCGTCTTGAGATCCGCACGTGCTTTCGCCACGGGAGAAATCATCTCTCGAAGCATGATGCCTCGGGAGGCAAGCGAGTGATTGGAAATCTGGGCCTGAGTCGACGAAAGAAGGTTGCCCACCTCCTCGCCAAAATCCTGAATCTGCCGCAGTTCGGTCAAATCTGTCTTGCAGCATTCAAGAAACTGCCGGTACCTCTTCAAGAACTCCGAGACGTCGTTTTGTAAGTTCTCGACCCGATACTCACGCTTTGGTGTCTGCGTCTCGACCACGTCCTCCTGCGTCGCCCGTTCGTTTTTCTGCACGAGCGGGACGCACCCTGCTCCCGGGCTCGCGGAATATTGCTGATCGCCCTTCCGGTCAGGACACCAATAGATAGTTGATGTGGCGAATACGGTTACAGACGGAAGAAAGACGGCGGACGCGAGAAGAGCCGACGCCACAGTGAACAGCCAAGCAGGAAGTCGACGATAGTAGTACGCGTGCATGAAGAGATTCTCACCCCTCATCTGCCCCTTGTCAACGAATCGCAGGAACTCGGCGGCCCTACCGGCGTTCAGAAGCAGGAGGCGGAAGGTTCTTGATTCGGTTGACCACAGTCCGGAACAGGCGAGTCTTATGGGGAGCCAGAAGGTCAAAAAAGCAATCCAATTGCAGGCAAGAATAGGGGCTGGGGAAGCCCAAAATTCTCTGGCGCTTCCTCGGCTATTTATCCCCAGACAGAAATTTCATAAGTCCATGAATTTGCTATTGACAAGAGAATCGCGAGGAGTATACTCCGCCGGTAAGTGGGAGAAAGTGGGTGATCCTGGTTTTGATGATCGGTTTAGTTCTCGCAAGCATCTCCCGGTCATGCTTGCAGAGGTTTTGTTTTGGTTGAGGCCTGGTCCCAGGTCAATCATTCTGGATTGTACGGTGGGATATTGTGGGCATGCGGAAAAGTTGCTGGAAACAAGCAGTCCCGAGGGGGTCGTGCTGGGTCTTGACCGAGACCAAAACGCGATCGAGGCAGGCCGACCCTTGCAGGGACGGTTCGGTTCTCGGCTTGTGTTGATGCGGGGGAAATTCGTGGACTTGAAACAGCATTTGGCATCGCACGAGATTGCTTCTGTGGACGGCGTCTTGTTCGATCTGGGTGTCTCGTCGCCGCAAGTGGATGAGCCCTCTCGCGGATTCAGTTTTCAAGCGCAGGGGCCTCTCGACATGCGAATGGATCAGTCGTCCGGCCCCACGGCGGCCGACATTGTGAACTGCTCGGACGAGACGGATCTCGCAAACATTATTTTTCAATTTGGAGAAGAGCGGTACTCGCGGCGGATCGCCCGCGCGATCGTGAGGGCTCGCGCGGCCCGGCCGTTTCAAACGACGGGCGAGCTGGTGGCCGCGATCGAATCGGCCGTACCCGCGCATTACCGTCGAGGGCGTATTCACTGCGCCACGCGCACGTTCCAAGCGCTCCGCATTGCGGTCAACGACGAACTTGCGCAACTGGAGCCGGCGCTGCGCGATGCGGCCGACGTCTTGGCGGCCGGTGCCCGGCTGTGCGTGATCTCGTTCCATTCGTTGGAAGACCGAATTGTAAAGCGGACGTTCCGAGCGTTGGCAGGAACGCGATTGAAGATCTTGACGAAACGTCCCCAGCTTCCGACCGAAGAGGAACTCGAACGCAATCCGCGATCGCGCAGCGCCAAGCTCCGTGTCGCGGAACGCATCGCACAGGAGGGCCACGTATGAAAGCGATCGCGATTCTCGCCGGTTTGTCGTTGGTCTTCGTGTTCGTGTGGGAGCGGGTGGATGTCGTTCGGCTCGGCTACCAGATCGAACGGCTGAAGGCGCAGAAAGTTCTCTTGGAACGGGAGCGCGACCTGTTGCAAGTCAAGCATTCGGCGCTAACCGCTCCGGAGCGCATTGCCAAAGTGGCGACTGAAAAATTGGGGTTGGTTCCGCCCCAGCAAGGACAAGTGTTCATGGTTCGCCAGCAGCCTGATCCGCCAGTTCCCGCAACACCCGTGGTGGCGCAGGTCCGAGTGGCGAAGAATCTTCAAGCCAAGAGGCCAGTCGAATAGTGGGACTCTCCCGAACCAGGCGTTACGTCATGCTGTTTCTGATGCTTTGCGGCTTCGGCGGCATTCTGTTCCGCCTCGTCAATCTCCAAGTTCTGCAGGCGGCGGAACTGACGGCGCGCGCCGACCGGCAACATCAGAAGACGGTCGCATTTGAGGGAGCGAGGGGGACCGTGACGGACCGGCATGGGAAGGTTCTGGCGATGAACGTCGAGGTGCCGTCAGTGTTCGGTGTGCCGACTGCGATGGAGAGTCCAAACATCGTCGCGCGACAATTGGCGCCCGTGTTGCATCTCAGACGCGACGAATTGGAGAAGAAACTGCGTCAGGACAAGAGCTTCGTGTGGCTGGCGAGGAAAGTCGAGCCGGAGCAAGGCCACCGCCTGCAGCAACTCTCCCTCGACGGCGTCGGCGTCGTCATGGAAGGGCGTCGTTTCTATCCCAAAGGTCCTCTGCTGGCCCACGTGCTCGGATTTGCCGGTATGGATGGGCAGGGGCTCGAAGGGTTGGAGCGGCGTTACGAATCACAGCTGCACGGGGAAAAACGGGTCACAATCCTCCAGCGCGATGCACTCGGCCGCACGGTTTTCCCCAAGAGCTTTGCAGAGAAACCCCCTGTGCCAGGCCATGCCCTCACACTGACGATTGATGAGGTGGTTCAATATATCGCCGAGAAAGAATTGGAGGAAACGGTCGATCAGACTCGTGCCAAAGGGGGCACGGTCATCGTCATGGAGCCCCAGACCGGAGCCATTCTCGCCCTGGCCGTCAGCCCCCGGTTTGATCCCAACGCCGTGGCGGCATTGACTCCGGATCGATGGCGGAATCGCGCCCTCACTGATACGTACGAGCCGGGCTCGACCTTGAAAGTCGTCGTGGCGGCCGCGGCTCTCGAAGAAAAAGTCATGATGCCGGGAACGATGTTGTTCGGTGAGAACGGCCGGATGACGGTGGCGAACACGACGATTCATGACCATGAAAAGATGGGCTGGATCACATTCGCCCAAATGGTTCAAAAGTCCAGCAACATCGGCGCGGCCAAAACCGGAATGGCGTTGGGTGAGTCGAGGCTCTATCGCTATCTCCAGTCGTTCGGATTCGGGCAACGGACCGAGGTCGATTTGCCGGGAGAAGTGAGCGGCCTGCTCAAGGCTCCGAAAGAGTGGGGGCGCCGATCGCTTGCGTCGATTTCCATGGGGCAGGAGATCGGCGTGACGCCGCTGCAGATGGTCACGGCGATCTCGGCCATCGCCAACGACGGTGTGCTCATGAAGCCGTATGTCGTCTCGGAAGTGCGGGATCAGAAGGGTGCCCTGCTGAAAGACGTCCTTCCCCAGGTGCGAAGGCGTGTGGTGTCTCCCGATACCGCGAGGACGCTGACGACCATCCTCGAAGGTGTCGTGACCAACGGCACCGGCACAAAGGCGGCTATCCCGGGTTTCCGTGTCGCGGGGAAAACCGGCACGGCCCAAAAAATCGATCCTCGGACCGGAACTTATTCGAATACGCAATTTATCGTGTCCTTTCTTGGATTCGTGCCTGCGGATTCGCCGAGGCTGGCCATGATCGTCGTGGTGGATGAACCGCAAGGCGAGGCCTGGGGCGGCACGATCGCGGCGCCGGTGTTCCGGCGAGTGGGAGAACAGGTGCTGAATTATCTGGGCATCTCGCGGGACGACCAAATAAAGATCGCGATGGCTGTGAAAGAGTAGCGGGTAAAAACGGATCGAAACTTTATGACGGTGACGGAATTGATGGCCGCTCTGAAGGGCCAGGTAGCGGTGCTCGAACAGCGTGGCCCGCTTGATCAATCCGTGACGGGCGTGACCGACGACTCGCGAGTGGTCGGACGGGGCAGTCTCTTTTTGGCGGTCAAAGGAGAACAGGTTGACGGCCATGCATACGTGAGGCAGGCGATCGAAAACGGCGCGGCGGCGATTGTGGTGGAATCCGCAGCCGATCCCGGCACCGCCGGTTACGTGCGCGTGAGCGATTCTCGAAAGGCGGTCGGCTTGATCGCCGGGCGCTTCTACGGCGATCCCTCTTCGAATTTGACCATGATCGGCGTTACGGGGACCAACGGTAAAACCACGACGACGTACCTATGCAAGACCTTGCTTGAGCAGATCGGCCGAACGGTCGGCTTGATCGGAACCGTCGCTTACCAGATCGGCCAGGAGAAGATTCCTGCCTCGCACACGACGCCTGGAGCCGTCGAGTTGCAAGGGTTGTTGGCCAGGATGAGAGACGCACGGTTGAACAGCGTCGTCATGGAAGTCTCATCGCACGCCCTGGCAATGGACCGCACGGCGGGCTGCGAGTACGACGCGGCAGTATTCACGAATCTGACGCAGGACCATCTGGATTACCACAAGACGATGGAGGAGTACTTCCAGGCCAAGCTGAAGCTATTTACGGGGCTCGGTGTCGGACGAAAAAACGGTCAGCGGGCGATTGTGAACATGGACGATCCCCAGGGCTACCGGATCAAGGCCGCTTGCCGTGTGCCGGTCTGGGGCTACGCCGTCAAGGGCCGGGCCGATCTACGGGCCGAGCAGGTGCGACTCTCGATGACGGGCACGACCTTCATGGCCGCCACTCCGGCCGGCACGTTTCCCGTCGAGAGCCGGCTCGTCGGCGAACACAACGTCTACAACATGCTGGGGGCGATCGGGGTTGCGCTGTACGCCGGCGCCACCTGCGATCAGGTGCGAGAGGCCGTAGCAGCGGTCGGTAATGTGCCGGGCCGCTTCGAGCGGGTCGTCGCCGGACAGGATTTCACGGTCGTTGTGGATTATGCCCATACGGAAGACGCGTTGCTCCGTCTGTTGACGGCCGCGCAGGCGTTGAAGACGCACCGCATCATAACGGTTTTCGGTTGCGGCGGCGATCGGGATCGGGGCAAGCGTCCCAAGATGGGGCGTGCGGCGGTGGAACACAGCGAGGTGGTTGTGCTGACTTCCGACAATCCCCGCACGGAGGATCCCGAGGCGATCTTGAAAGAAGTCGAGGTCGGCGTGCGCGAGGCGCTCGAGAAACGGCCGCACGTCGAGTATCACCTTGTGGCGGACCGCCGGGAAGCGATTGCCACGGCCGTGCGCGTGGCGAGAACCGGCGACATCGTGCTGATCGCCGGCAAAGGGCATGAGGATTACCAGATTATCGGCACCAAGAAGTTTCATTTTGACGATCGCGAGGTGGCTCGCGAGGCGATCCAGCAGTTGAGGAATTGCGCGTGAACGTGCAGCACGGCGGCGGGTTCGGGTCTATCGATTCATCCATGGCGCTATTTACGGTCGAAGAGTTGCGGGAAGTGATCAGTGTTCGGGTGTTGGCGGGCGAGGCCTCTCCGTCGGCAAAACGCCGTATTCGGCAAGTCAGCACCGATTCACGATCGATCAAGCGCGGAGATCTCTTTGTGGCCTTGCAAGGAGAGCGCTTTGACGGCCATGAGTTTGTGCCGGCCGTCCTGGCCAAGGGCGCCGTGGGCGTAATCGTGCACGATGAGTATCGGGTGCCGGACGGTCTCCTTCGGTCCGCACGCTCCGTCCCCTTCATTTTCGGCGTCCGGGATCCGCTCTTCGCCTATCAGCAGTTGGCCACCCACCACCGGAGCCGGTTCGCGATCCCGCTGGTGGCGGTGACCGGTAGCAACGGGAAGACGACGACCAAGGAAATGGTCGCCGCGGTCCTGGCGCAGCGCTGGCGGACGTTGAAGACGGAAGGCAATTTCAACAATCGCATCGGCGTTCCCCATACGCTGTTTCGGCTCTCCGCCCGTCATCAGGCGGCTGTCATCGAGATGGGTGTGGATGCACAGGGGCAAACGACCAGACTCTGTGAAATTGCGAGGCCGACGATCGGGCTCATCACCAACATCGGTCCTGATCACCTGGAGTTCTTCGGCAGCATGGAGGGTTCGGCCCTGGCCAAAGCGGAATTGCTCGATCTGCTCCCCGCGACCGGCACGGCGGTGTTGAACGCGGACGATCCTTACTTCGACTACCTCGCAGCGCGCGCGAGCTGTCGCGTGCTGTCGTTCGGTTACTCAGAGAAGGCCGATGTCCGTGCTGCGAACGTAATCTCGGACATTCGCAAGGGGTCGACGTTCCAACTTCTCTTGCCCGGGAAAACCAAACCGACGCCGGTCACTATCAAGGCCCACGGTTCCCACAACGTGATGAACGCGCTGGCTGCCGCGGCGGTCGGCGCGGCGCTAAACCTATCGGGTGCCACGATTGCGCAGGGTTTGGCGAAGTTTCGTCCGGCTGCGATGCGGTCGCAAGTCATCGCTCACCACGGCGTGCAGATCATCAACGATTGCTACAACGCGAATCCTGCGTCGATGAAGGCGGCAATTCGGTTGTTGGCGCAATGGGAGCCGGCGCGTCAACGAGTCGCGGTATTGGGGGATATGTTGGAACTCGGACAGGCCGCGCAGCAGTTGCACCGGGAAGTCGGACAGTTTCTTGCCGGACAACAGGTGTCGAGTCTCATCGCCTGCGGAACGCTGGGCCATGAGATCGCGGAAGGGGCCAGACGGGCCGGCATGGACGCCGCGGCAATCATCGAAGTTCCCGATGCCGTCGCGGCGGCCGAACGCGTGCGAGCGATGGTTCGACAGGGCGACGCGGTGCTGGTGAAGGCATCCCGCGGCATGAAAATGGAGCAGGTGGTTCAAGCGTTGACCGGAATGAGGGCGGTGACGAGGCAGGCGTCGTAATAAGGAGTGCATGCTCTACATCTGGCTGTATCCGTTACATACCGAGTACGGATTTCTGAACGTGTTCAGGTATTTGAGTTTCCGCATCATCTACGCGGCGGTGACGGCGTTCTTGATCGCATTCGTGCTGGCGCCCTGGCTCATCAAGAAGCTGCAGGAAATCAAGCTCGGGCAACAGATTCGGGACGACGGACCCAAGCGCCACTTGGCCAAGAGCGGTACGCCGACGATGGGCGGACTGCTCATCATCTTCGCTGTCGTCCTCTCCACGCTGCTCTGGGCCGACATCACCAAGCCGTACGTCTGGCTCGTGATGATCGCCACCCTCGGTTTCGGCGCCATCGGGTTCGTCGACGACTACCTGAAATTCATCAAGTCGCAGTCCAAGGGGCTCTCCGCTGCTCAGAAATTCTCCGCCCAGGTTGCCATCGCTCTCCTGATCGCGGTGGCCCTGTATTTTACTCCCGGGTATACCACCAAGCTCAGCGTCCCCTTCTTCAAGAACGTAATGCCCGATCTCGGCTGGTTCTACGTGGCGTTCGTCGTGCTGGTCATCGTCGGGAGCTCGAACGCGGTCAATCTTACCGATGGTCTCGACGGGTTGGCTATCGGTCCGATCATGATCGCGGCGCTGGCCTATACGATCGTGGCGTACGTGGCGGGACACCGTCTTATGTCCGACTATCTCCTGATTCCTCACATCGAAGGCGCAGGGGAAATCGGCGTGTTCACAGCCGCAATCCTCGGATCCAGTTTGGGGTTTCTCTGGTTCAATGCGTATCCCGCGACGGTGTTCATGGGAGATGTGGGCTCCCTGCCCTTGGGAGCCGCGCTGGGGACGGTGGCCGTGATCAGCAAGCATGAGTTGCTGTTGCTGCTGGTGGGGGGGGTCTTCGTGATCGAGGCGGTCTCCGTCATCTTTCAAGTTGTCTCGTTCAAGTCGAGGGGGAAGCGCATTTTTCTCATGGCGCCCATCCATCATCACTTCGAAATGAAGGGATGGGAAGAGCCGAAAGTCGTCGTCCGATTGTGGATCATCGCCATTCTCTTGGCGCTGTTGAGTCTCAGCACGTTGAAGTTGCGGTGAACGGCATGGTGGGAGTCGATCACGTGGATGTCGCGGGCGCACGGGTCACGGTGCTGGGATTGGCGAGAAGCGGTGTGGCGGCGTGCCGTCTGCTGCAAGCAGCGGGCGCCCATGTGACTGCGGCCGATCGGAAAGAAGCGGGGGAGCTCGGCGCGACGCTCGACATGATCGACCGTGGGCACGTCACGGTGGCCGTCGGCGCCGGCTATGAGTCGTCGCTCGATCAGGCGGACCTCGTCGTCATCAGCCCGGGGGTCCCCTATCGCATCGCTGCGCTCGATCGGGTGCGGCGGCGTGGGGTGAAAGTCATCAGTGAACTCGAATTGGCATCGAAGTTCGTGTCTGCGCCCATCCTCGCCGTGACGGGGACGAATGGGAAGAGCACCACGGTGACGTTGATCGGACAAATGCTGGCCGCACAAGGCAAGCGCGTCTTCGCGGGCGGTAATCTCGGCACGGCGTTGAGCGAAGCCGCCTGGAAGTCCCTGCAAGCCAAGAAATCGGGGGAGCCGGACCCGTACGACTATCTTGCAGTGGAGGTATCGAGCTTTCAGTTGGAGACGATCGACCAGTTCCATCCTTGGATCGCGTCGATCTTGAACGTCACGGTCGACCATCAAGACCGGTACGATTCGATCGAGGAATATCTTGCCGCCAAGCAGCGGATCTTTGAGAACCAATCCGCAAACGACTTCGCGCTCTTGAATCTTGACGACGATCGGGTGGCCTCGCTCCGCAACTGCCTGCGCGCGAGGCGCCTGGCGTTTAGCCGGACGCAGCGTATCGGCGCCGAGTGGGACGGAGGCACCTATCTCGAGGGTGATCAGATCATCACCACCGCAACCGGATCGCGCCAGGTGATTTGCCGGACCGGCGACATCCGCATGCTGGGCCGCCACAACGTCGAAAACGTCATGGCGGCTGCGACCTATGCCGCGTTGTGGGGTTGTCCGCCGGACGTCCTTCGTCATACGGTGACGACCTTTCCAGGACTCGAACACGCCTTGGAACTGGTGCGGGAGCGCCGTGGCGTCCGTTATGTGAACGATTCGAAGGGAACGAATGTCGATGCCGTCCTAAAGGCGCTCGAAGGAATCGACCATCCGATCTGGCTGATTGCCGGTGGCCGTGACAAAGGCGGAGATTTTTCCCGATTGCGGGATGCGGTCCGGCGCCGGGTAAAGCAAGTCATTCTGATCGGGGAAGCCGCAGTTCTCTTGAAACAAGCGTGGGCCGGCGCGACGTCGATGTATGAAGCGGCCACGCTCCTCGACGCCGTTGAATACGCGGCAGAGAGGGCGGCGCCTGGTGACGTCGTCTTGTTGTCTCCGGCTTGCGCCAGTTTCGACATGTTCAAGGATTATCAGGACCGTGGCCGGCAGTTCAAAGCCGCTGTCAATGCACTGCCGGCTTAGCGTGGGTAATCGAGAAGGAGTGCGTTTGAGCGATGGCTTCGCGATCCGCAGGAACCCTGTCGTTGCCTTGGCCGACGGGAGGCAAGGCACCGGCCAGGCATCGGGTAGCAATGGATCACACGATCCTGTTCATCACGTTAACGCTCGCCTTGGTGGGATTGGTGATGGTGTTCAGCGCCAGCGCGATCGTGGCTGGCAACCGGTTCCACGATCCGGAATTCTTTCTCAAGCGTCAGATCGCCTGGCTGGGGTTCGGCTTCTTGCTGATGCACTTGACGTCCCGTATCGATTACCAGCTGTGGAAGAAACTCTCGATTCCCATTCTCGTCTGCATGGTTGCCTTGTTGGTGATGGTGTTGGTGCCGGGCCTCGGCGTCGCGGCCAAGGGCGCCAGACGGTGGCTGCGGGCCGGTCCCATTTCAATCCAGCCGGCGGAAATGGTCAAGCTGGTGGCGGTCATCTATGTGGCCTCCTACCTGTCCAAGAAGAGCGACCGGATTGCAATGTTCAAAAGCGGGTTGATGCCGGCGCTGATCGTGATCGCCGTGCTCAGCGGGCTCGTGCTCTTGGAGCCGGACCTCGGAACGGTCGTGGTGATGGGCCTCGTCACCATCGCGTTGCTGTTTCTGGGGGGCGCAAGGGTCGCGCACCTGTTGGCTCTCGGCCTCTGCGCCATTCCGGCGGTGCTGGTCCTCGTGTTGAGTTCGAGCTACCGGCGCCAGCGATTGATGACGTTCTTGGCTCCCTGGAAAGACGCGTCGGATGCCGGATTTCAAATTACCCAGTCGTTCTTGGCGTTCGGCAGCGGCGGGCCCTTCGGGGTGGGGCTTGGGGAAGGAAAACAGAAACTGTTCTTTCTGCCAGAGGCTCACACGGACTTCGTGTTGGCGCTCGTCGGCGAGGAGCTGGGGCTGGCCGGAACGGCGACGGTGATCCTCCTGTTCGCCCTGTTTGTGTGGCGGGGATTTCTCATCTCCGCGCGCGCGCGCATGCCGTTCGGCAAGTTCCTGGGACTGGGGATCACGCTTCTGATCGGACTCCAAGCCTTGGTCAACGCGGCGGTCGTGACGGGGCTGGTCCCGACCAAGGGCTTGACCTTGCCGTTCGTCAGTTACGGTGGTTCGTCGCTGGTCGTCAGCTTCGTCGGGGTGGGCATGCTGCTCAGTATTTCGCGGGACCGCCATGCGGGCGGATCCAAAGGCGGGCGCGGTGAGACGGACCACGGATGACGATCATCATTGCGGCAGGGGGAACCGGCGGCCATCTTTATCCGGCCGTGGCGTTGGCGCGGGAGTTCCTCAGGCGGGACCCCTCGGTCAAGGTGTTGTTCGTCGGAACGGCGCGAGGATTGGAATCGAAGGTGCTTGCACACGAAGGGTTCGAGCTGGCGCTGATCAGCGCCAAACCTGTGATGGGAATGGGGTTGGCCGGCATGGTCCGAGGGCTCAGCGCCATGCCGTTGAGCCTTTGGCAATGTCTCAAGATCGTTCGGACGCGGAGGGCCGATCTCGTGATCGGCGTCGGCGGGTACACAAGCCCGATGATGGTGTTGGCTGCGGCGCTCTGCGGCGTGCCGCGGGTCATCCTCGAGCCCAACGCCAATCCTGGCTTGGCGAACAAAGCGGTCGGTTCGGTCGCCCAGTTGGTGTTCCTGGCGTTCGATTCGGCTGCGGCGGCCTTCGATCGGGCCAAGATTCGAGTAGTGGGGACGCCTGTTCGACGCGCTTTCATTGAGGCAGTTGAGCGGGAGAGGGACACACAACCTTCATTCGATGAGGTGAGACTCTTGATCTTCGGGGGCAGCCAGGGAGCCAAGGCCGTCAATGGCGCCGTGATCGATGGGCTTCGTGCTTTGAAGAGCCGGTTTCCCGCCATGGCCATCACCCATCAAACCGGGGAATCAGACCATGCGCGCGTCGCGGAAGCCTATCGCCTGGCGGGAGTGGACGCCAGGGTGATCCCGTTCATTTATGACATGCCCGAGGCGCTTTGCGCGGCGGATCTAGTCGTCGCCCGTTCCGGTGCGATGACGGTCGCGGAACTCACTATGTGCGGAAAGCCGGCCGTTCTAGTCCCGTTGCCGACCGCGATCTACGATCATCAGATGAAGAATGCCGAAGTGATGGAAGCCGCGGGTGCGGCCGTGCTCATTCCGCAGGCCGAACTGACAGGAGCGAGATTAGCGGAGACAGTGACGGAGATCCTGAGTGATAGGAATCGGCTGCGCGCGATGGGCGCAGCGAGCGCGGCGTTGAAACGCACCGACGCCGCGGAAACGATCGTCCGCGAATGCTACGCACTCATAGGAGACCATCATGACGACCACCATGCTGTTGGAGCGAAGGGAATCTAGTGGAGCAGGGACACGGCAGGGACAAGGGTTCAATCCATCGCAACCGGTCAGTGGTTTGAGGCGCGCACCGATGTTTCGAAGAACACAGCAGATTCATTTGGTCGGCATCGGCGGATCAGGCATGAGCGGGATTGCCGAGGTGTTGCTGACGCTCGGGTACAAGGTGACCGGGTCCGATCTCCAGGCTTCGGATACGACAAGGCGATTGGAAGAGCTCGGAGGCCGGATCTTCATCGGTCATCAGGAGTCCAACGTCGGCGACGCACAGGTCGTCGTGATCTCCTCGGCGGTGTCCCCCCAGAACCCCGAAGTGCTCGCGGCGAAGGCAAAGCAAGTGCCGGTGATTCCTCGGGCGGAGATGTTGGCCGAGCTGATGCGATTGAAGTTCGGCGTGGCCATCGCGGGCGCACATGGCAAGACGACGACGACGTCGATGGTCGCCAACGTGCTGGCGCAGGGCGGACTTGATCCGACGATGGTAATCGGCGGGAAAGTCAATGCGTTGGGGAGCCACGCACGGTTGGGGCGAGGAGATCTTCTCGTAGCCGAAGCGGACGAGAGCGACGGCTCATTCCTCAGACTTTCCCCGACCATCGTTGCCGTTACGAATCTGGATCGCGAACATCTCGACCATTACGGCAGCATGGAGCGCATCAACGAGAGTTTCTTGGAATTCATCAACAAGGTGCCGTTCTACGGCCTGGCCGTGCTCTGCGCCGACGACGACCGGTTGCGCGCGCTCTTCCCGAGAATCGTAAAGCGGTACCACACATATGGATTGCACGAGCGTGAAGGCCTCATGCCGGATTTCAGAGCGACCGACATCGCCGTCAAGCAATGGGGCGCCGAATTCCGGGCTTTCTTCCGGGGGCGGAATCTCGGCCCGTTCCGCCTCTCGGTCCCCGGTATTCACAATGTCTCGAACGCGCTGGCGGCAATCGCGGTGGGCGTGGAGCTGGATGTACCTGTCGACCTTATCCGCAAGGCGCTCGCTGCCTTTACCGGTGTGGAGCGACGCTTTCACCTTCGGGGCGAAGCCGGCGGCGTGATGGTAGTCGACGACTATGGGCACCATCCGACCGAGATCAAGGCGACTCTGGCTGCGGCGAAACAGGGATGGAGCGAACGGCGGCTGGTCGTCCTCTTCCAGCCGCACCGGTACACACGAACGAGAGACCTCCTCGACGATTTTGCCCACGCGTTCAAGGACGCGGATCAGCTCTTCGTGACGGAAATCTATGCAGCGAGTGAACAGCCGATTCCCGGAGTGTCCGGCGCCAAACTCGCCGAAGCCATCCGCACGGCCGGGCATCCCTCCGTCACGTTTGTCGAACGGAAGGACCAGCTCGTCGATCAGGTGTTCCCTCACGTCAAGCCGGGCGATCTGGTGCTGACATTGGGAGCGGGTGACATTTGGAAGTCCGGACCTGCATTGCTGGGAAAACTGGCGCCCGCGCCTTGAACCGATGAAGCCAGGCCGCCGCCGGGAAAGAGGAATTCGTGGGAGCGGGACGTTTCGGAAAAGAGATCTGCAGGCGGCCGTGGCCGGAGTACGTGGACGCATCTCCTATGACGCATCGTTGGATGAGTACACCTCATTCAAGATCGGCGGGCCGGCGGATGTCCTGGTGGAACCGGCCGACGTCGAGGATGTCGGCCTTCTTCTCAGGCAGGCGCGCAAGAAGAGGATCCCCGTGTTCGTCGTGGGAGGAACGAACCTCCTCGTTCGGGACGGCGGCATCAGGGGCATCGTGGTCAGTCTGGCCGCGCTGCGCGAGATCAAGGAAGAGCCGGGCGACGTGCTGTACGCGGAAGGGGGCGTCGGGATGCCGACGCTCATCGGCTATGCCGTCCGCCGATCGCTGGCCGGACTGGAATGGGCTGCGGGGATTCCTGGAACAGTCGGAGGTTGCGTGGTGATGAACGCCGGAACGAGGCTCGGCGAGATGAAGGATTCGGTAAAGGCGGTTCGGATTGTCACGATGAAGGGCGACGTAGTGGACCTTCATGCCGACGGTCTACGGTTCGAGTACCGCCGGGCGCATCTACCCAAAGGAGTTGTCGTCGGCGCGTGGCTGCAGCTGCGTCGCGGGGAGAAGGAAGAGATCGGCCGGACGGTCAGAGACTACCTCCATTATAGAAAGGATACGCAGCCGCTCACGATGCCGAGCGCGGGGTGCGTGTTCAAGAACCCGCCGAAAGATTCCGCCGGCCGTCTCGTCGAATCGATGGGGCTGAAGGGGTGGCGCGTGGGAGATGCGGAAGTGTCGATGAAGCATGGGAACTTCATCGTGAACAGAGGACATGCCACGGCGGCGGATGTCATCGCGTTGATCTCGAAGGTTCGCCGGGCAGTCAAGCGCCGTGCCGGCGTTACATTGGAACTCGAGTTGAAGATCGTTGGAAACAACTAGGCCGTGACGCGGAGCGACTGGTGCTGACTCAATCAAGAATCGGCGTGTTGATGGGAGGACAATCCTCGGAGCGCGAGGTGTCGTTACGGACCGGTGCTGCGGTCCATCGGGCGCTGTGCCGGAGGGGATACGACGCCGTCGCCATCGACGTGGGGGCGAATCTCAGCCAGGACCTCCGAGACCATAAGGTGGCCATCGCATTTCTCGCCCTGCACGGCCCCGGCGGTGAAGACGGCGCGATACAGGGATTCCTAGAGACTATCGGGATTCCCTACACCGGGTCCGGTGTTCAGGCCAGCGCGGTCGGAATGCACAAGGCAACCACGAAAACAATTCTCGGCGCCCAGGGAATTCCGGTGCCGGAGGGAACGGTGGTGCATCGGGGAGTGAAGTCCGCAAGCGCGCGGGTGCTGAAAACAGCCAAGCTTCGCCTGCCGGTGGTCGTAAAACCGGCGTCTGAAGGCTCGACCATCGGGGTGACCATCGTGAAAAAACCGTCGCAATGGACGGATGCCCTTGCGTTGGCCCATCGCTACGACCGGGACGCGGTGGTTGAAGCCTACATTCCCGGCCATGAAGTGACCGTGTCTCTGTTGGGACGCCCCGGCGACGAGCCTCTGGTGCTACCGGCCATCGAAATTGTTGCGCCCGGAGGGTTCTACGATTTCTCGGCGAAGTATGAAAAGGGCAAAACGCAGTATCTCTGCCCGGCTCCCTTGGCTGCGGGAGTCACAAGATTGATTCGCGCCTTAGCCCTCCGTACCTACCAGGTGATGGGCTGCGCCGGGGCGGTGCGAGTCGATTTCCGTATCACTCCACGAGGCCGTCCGTATGTCCTGGAAATCAACACTGTGCCCGGCATGACAGAAACAAGCTTGTTGCCGATGGCTGCGGCGAAGGCCGGCATCGACTACGACGAATTGACCGAACGGATTTTGGCCTCGGCACTCGAACGGACTCGGGCCGCCGGCGCGGACAAAGGCGGTCGAGGCACATGATTTTCTGGTTCAGGCGGAAGAAGAAGAAAGCGGTCGCGGACTATCGGATGAACCGATGGAAGGGATTGCGCGCCAGCCAGGCTGTTGAGGAGCGGCAGCAAGCGCGTCGTTCATGGTGGTACGCCCGCTGTCGCAAAGCGGCCTGCATCTCCGGAGGAATAGCCTGTATCGGCGCCTTGGCATGGCTGCTGGCCGTCGGGGCGGTGGAACTCGGGCCGATGGTTCAACGGGGATTGGAGATTCGAGAGGTGCGCGTCGAAGGCATCCACCAGGTGGCGAAACATGAAATCATCGAGAGGTTGGCGCTAAAAAAAGGCGTCGCTTTGCACCAGGTGAGCATGACCTACCTGGCTGAGCGGCTCCGGGCTCTCCCCTGGATCAAGGAAGCCACTATCGAGCGCTTCCCTCTTCACGAACTGCACGTAAGCATTGTCGAGCGGAAACCGGCTGCGACCGTCCGCGCCGGGGCCGAGCACATTCTCATTGATGACGAGGGCGTCGTACTTGCCCGTCTCGGTCCCCAAGACGATCAGGCGGTGTTGCCCCTGTTGATCGCCGCGGAGGTCAAACCGCTGTTTGAGGGGGATTCTCGGATCCGCCAGGCCGTTCAAGGCGCAATCGAATTGGCCAGAGCGATGGCCCATAGCGTCGACGGTCAAGTGGAGATCGATTTGACCAATCCGCGCGGCCTCGTGGCTTCGGCGAAAGGCCTTCGGTTCCAGTTCGCCAGCGATGCGCTGATCGAGCAGTGGAACCGCTATCAGATGGTGAAGGCGGTCTTCAAACCCGGCGGGTTGGAAGGCAGGAGGCGCGAAGGGGGCGAAGTGGACTTGCGCTACGACAATCGCGTGATCGTTCGGGAAAGGGGGTGAGGTCTGTGGCCAAACGTGACCAGATTCTCGTGGGGCTGGACATCGGGACAACCAAAATATGCGCCATTGTTTCGGAGGTCACCGACGACGGCGCTCTCAACATCATCGGCGTCGGGTCGAGCCCGTCTCGGGGTCTGCGCAAAGGTGTGGTGGTAGACATCGAGAGTACGGTCGAGTCGATCAAGAAGGCGGTGGAAGAGGCGGAACTGATGGCGGCAGTGCAGATTAACTCTGTCTACACCGGGATTGCCGGCAGCCACATTTCCGCCGAGAACTGCAAGGGCGTGGTGGCGCTCAAGAAGTCGGAAGTGACGCGGGATGACGTCCAACGGGCCATCGAAAGCGCCAGAACTGTCGCCGTGATCCCGCATGAACGGCGGATCCTGCACGTCCTGCCGAGAGAATTCATGGTCGACGGGCAGGAAGGTGTCAGGGAACCGCTCGGCCTTTCGGGAAACCGGTTGGAGGTGAACGTACACGTCATCACCGGCGCAGTGACGTCCGCGCAGAACATCATCAAGAGCGTCAATCGTGCCGGGCTCGACGTCGTCGACATCGTTCTCCAGCCGCTGGCTTCGAGCGAAGCGGTGCTCAGCCAGGAAGAGAGGGATCTGGGCGTGGCCATGGTCGATCTCGGCGGCGGTACCACGGACTTGGCGATCTTCCTAGACGGCAGCATCAGGCATTCGGCCGTTCTTCCGATCGGCGGGCAAAACCTGACCAAAGACCTCGCCATCGGCTTGCTGACCTCTCAGACCGAAGCGGAAAAGATCAAGGTGCAGCACGGCCACGCGAGGACTGATCTGGTCCACGGCCATGATCGTGTCGAGGTACCTTCCGTCGGCGATCGTCCGGCTCGAACCTTCTCCCGCCGCGACATTGCGGAAATTCTCGAGCCGCGCGTCGAAGAGATGTTCGAACTTGTGCGTCGGGAAATCGCCCGTGCGGGATACGAAGGCATGTTGGGCGCCGGTGTTGTAGTGACCGGCGGGACGTCTCTCCTGGACGGAATGCCGGATGCGGCGGAGCAGGTGCTGAATCTGCCGGCCAGGCGCGGGGCCCCTTCGGGGATCGGCGGACTGCGGGATATCGTCAGTAATCCCATGCATGCCACCGGCGTCGGACTGCTCCTCCACGCCCGGCGTCATACGGAAGATATGGCGGCGGCGGGACTGCGGAGCGGGAAATCCCTGAGCAAAGTGCTCGATCGGATGAAATCGTGGATGTTTGAGTTCTTTTAACCTTCGCGCGCGGGACGGGCCCACGCGCGGCTTCTCCAAGGGAGGTGCCCTGATGTTCTCATTTCAAGAAGATATCGTCTCCCCCGTCCGGATCAAAGTCATCGGTGTCGGGGGCGCCGGCTGTAACGCAGTCAATACCATGATTGCGTCGGGGTTGGCTCGCGTCGATTTCATAGCGGCGAATACCGATCTGCAGGCGCTGGACCGCTCGCGTGCGTCGTATAAGGTCCAATTGGGTCCCGAGCGGACCAGGGGCCTGGGCGCCGGCGCAAAGCCGGAAGTGGGGAAGGAGTCAGCCTTGGAGAGCAAGGATCAGGTCCGTGAATGCCTGGAAGGCGCGGACATGGTGTTCGTGACCGCCGGTATGGGCGGCGGAACCGGCACCGGCGCGGCACCGATCGTCGCGAGCATCGCCAGGGAGTTGGGTATCTTGACCGTCGGCGTGGTGACGAAGCCCTTTCAATACGAAGGCCATCGCCGGATGAGCCACGCGGACGAGGGGATCCGTGATCTTCGCCGACATGTGGATACGCTGCTGGTGATTCCGAATCAGCGCCTGCTGGGGATTGTCGACAAGGCGACGCCGCTACTTGAAGCCTTCAAGGTGGCGGACGATGTGTTGCGTCAAGCCATTCAGGGCATTGCGGATGTTATAACGACAACCGGGCACGTCAACGTGGACTTTGCGGACGTGCGGACGATCATGTCGCACACAGGACGCGCGGTCATGGGCATGGGTGTTTCACGCGGGACGAACCGCGCGATCGAGGCGGCGCAGAAGGCCATCTGCAGCCCGTTGCTGGAGGAAGGTAGCGTGGAAGGTGCACGCGGCGTGCTGTTGAACATCACCGGCGGCCCGAACATGTCGCTCCATGAGATCGAGGAAGCGGCGTCGATCATTCAGCAGACCGCCGACGCGGAAGCGAACATCATCGTCGGGCAGGTCATCAATCCCGACATGGGAGACGACCTCGTGGTTACCGTGATCGCCACGGGGTTCGAGCGCGAAGAGCAGGCGGCGCCGGTTCCGGTGGCCGCGGCGCGCGCGGCGAAGGCCGCTCAGCCGGTCATGAGCGTGGTCG
Organism: Nitrospira sp.; assembly: GCA_037445005.1. Classification (GTDB taxonomy): domain Bacteria; phylum Nitrospirota; class Nitrospiria; order Nitrospirales; family Nitrospiraceae; genus Nitrospira_C. The sequence continues at coordinate 16,703 of JBBILH010000026.1, read as the reverse complement.
GTGCTGCCATGGGTGAGCGGGCATACAAAGACCTTGATCGCCCCACATTCATTCGTAAACTCAGTGAAACGGCGCACACTACGGATCGCGTGGCCGTCGTGGCCGACGACGAGTGGGACGTGCCGACATTCCTGCGCAAGCAGGCGGACTAGTCGAAGGAGCGGGCTGTTCCGATGGGTGCGGCAGTCATTACAGTGCCGGCGTTCGCGTCCTTACGGGAAGGAGTTCGGCATTTCTTCGGCACGCGAGAACATGCGGAGCAATTCGACGTCGAAGCGGGAGTGCCGGCCGCTTTGAGGCAGAGTCGCGGGCGAAGCTGGCTGCTGTCGGTCAAGCAAGTGCACGGCACGGAGGCGCTGGTCGTCGATCGACCCGTGACGGAGTCGGACCGATTCTCAGGCGGATGGGACGCGCTGGTTACGGACCAGCCGGGCGTGACGGTGGCCGTGAGGACGGCGGACTGCGTGCCCGTGCTGGTGTACGACCGCCGGCGTCTGGGAGTGGCGGCGATTCATGCCGGATGGCGAGGAGCAGTGGCGGGAATTGTCCCGAAGACTCTCGAACTGATGGCCGCTCGATTCCACGTGGCGCTCAGCGAGTTTCGCGTGAGCATCGGCCCTTCCGCCGGTCCCTGTTGCTACGAAGTTGATGAAGCGGTGCTGGAACCGCTGCGAGGCGCAATAACGAATTGGGGTAGCGTACTCCAGGACGTTCGAGGTACCAAAGCGCGTCTGGATCTTAAGAGACTTATCCGTCTCCAACTGGAACAGCTCGGGATCGGACGGCGGCAAGTGACGGCGGTCAACCTCTGCACGATCTGTCATGAGGATCTGTTCTACTCATATCGCCGTGAGGGCCGGGTCGTCGGCACCATGCTCAGCGGAATCGCTTTGACGGCGCGCGGGTAGCCGCAGGGAAGCCTGTTCGGTAAAATGGGAGGAGTTTGCCGAGGGTGCCATCGCTCTGTCCTTATGGATGTACCGGGTCACGGATCGATTGCGGGGCGCATTGACTTCGTTCTAAGAGAAATTCGTCGCGCGGCTGAACGGTCCGGACGCCGGATTGAGGCGATTCGACTGGTGGCGGCAACGAAGGGCGTTTCGCCCGAGCGTATCGCAGAGGCTATTGCCGCCGGGATCAGGCATGCCGGTGAAAACCGCCTGCAGGAGGCGCTTCCAAAGATCCAGGTCTTGCAGGGGCAACCGATCAAGTGGCACTTTATCGGTCAACTGCAACGGCGTAAGGTGCGATCCGTTGTGGGGTCCTTTGGGTTAATTCATTCGGTGGATAGCCTCGAACTAGCGCAGGAAATCGATCTCCGGGCACGGATGGCGCATCTGCGACAACCGGTCCTGCTGGAGGTGAACATCGGGGGAGAATCAAGTAAGGCCGGCTTTCAGCCGGAAGAACTCGATGAGGTCGTTCCACTGATCGGCGCGTTGTCCTATATAAAGGTAGAGGGATTGATGGCGATTCCCCCCCCAGTCGAAGATCCCGAGCAGGCCAGGCCGTATTTCAGGCACCTCAGGGAACTTGCGAGACATGTTTCTGAGCTGGGATATCCCCAAGTCACGATGGATGAGTTATCGATGGGCATGTCGGATGATTACCAGGTGGCGGTAGAAGAAGGTGCCACGATGGTCCGTATCGGCACGGCCATCTTTGGGCCGCGCCATGTCTGAAATGCTCGAGAAGAAGATAGCCTTTATCGGCGGCGGTCAGATGGCCGAGGCCATGATCGGCGGGCTGCTGGCAGGGAATCTTTGCGCAAGAGACGCTATTTGGGCCACCGATCCTATCCTCGCACGGGGCGATCGCTTGAAGGAGCGGTTCGGCGTGCAGGTCGGGGAAAATAATCGTCAAGCCGTCGAGTGGGCGGACGTAGTGGTGTTGGCGGTCAAGCCTCAATCACTTCGAGACGTCCTCGAGGAAGTCGGAAGTCAACTTGCCGATCGCCTCATTGTCACGATCATTGCGGGGGCTACGATCAGCGGGATCAGCGAGCGTGTCTCCGGAACGCGGAAGATCGTACGGGCGATGCCCAACACGCCGGTGGTGGTCCGGGAAGGAATGACGGCGCTCGCGCGTGGTTCCCGTGTATCGGATGAGGAGTTCCACATCGTTCGACGGATATTCGAAGCGGTGGGCCGGGTGGTCCAAGTCGAGGAACGGCTGATGGATGCTGTGACCGGCCTGAGCGGGAGCGGCCCGGCCTACATCTTTCAGGCGATCGAGGCGCTGGCTGACGGAGGAGTAAAAATGGGGCTGCCGCGGCAGACGGCCGAATTGCTGGCCGCCCAGACCGTCTTTGGCGCGGCAAAATTGGTGCTCGAGTCGGGAGAGCATCCGGCACAGTTGAAGGACCGTGTCGCGTCGCCTGGAGGCACGACCATTGCGGGACTCCATCAGCTTGAACAGGGCGGGTTCCGTGCTACACTCATGGGGGCCGTCGAGGCCGCGACGAGACGCTCACAGGAGTTGGGACGCTGATGTTCGTCGGAGGCAACATATTGCATGGGCTGGCGACCGTCTTGGATACCGTCTTATGGCTTTATATGTGGGTCATCATCGCCCGTGCCCTGATATCCTGGGTGAATCCCGATCCATGGAATCCGATCGTCCAGTTTCTCGAGAGGGCGACCGAACCGGTCTTGGCCCCGATCAGGGGCTGGATTGGCTGGCGGATGGGCATCGATCTGTCGCCCATCATCGCAATTCTCGCGATCACCTTCCTGCAGATTGCGCTGGTCCAAACGCTTCGCGATCTCGCCGTCCGCATGAATTGAATCGACCAAGGGGGGCGCTATGCGAATCACACCGCTCGATATTCAACAGATGGTGTTTAAGATCAGCTTCCGCGGATACGACAAAGAAGAGGTGAATCGGTTCCTCGAAGAACTGGCTGAAACGGTGGAGTCGCTCAATCGCGACAACGCCGTGCAGCGGGAAAAAATCGTGTTTCTCGAACAGCAGTTGGCCGAATTGAAACGGACGGAAGCAACACTTTCCAATACACTGGTGTCCGCGCAATCCTTGGCCGAGGACGTCAAGCGCACGGCGCAACGGGAATCAGAACTCTTGTTGAAGGAAGCGGAACTCAAGGCCGGCGAGATGATCCGCAAGGCTCGCATCGAAGTCAGCGACACCCAGCGGGATCTCACCGGGCTACAGAAGCAGCGTCTTCTGATGGTGGAACGCCTTCGAGCCACCCTGCGGACCTTCGAGCGCATGTTGGAAGTCGAGGAGCAAGAGGCGTTTCACGACGCTCCGGCGAACCAGGATGCTAAGCTGGAAGGCGAATCGAGTCCGGCCTTATGACGACCCTCATCGGCGGGATGATTCGGCCGAACATTGCCTTTGGCGCTTCCCGTCCGAGTTCGGCGTGCCGCCGTCCTCCTCCCTTGTAGATCGGTTTTTTGCATGAGCGTCCCCCGTGCTATTGATCAGGCGCTTCAGGCAGCCGTCGATGACGGCGTGTTTCCGGGCGCCGTCCTTGCCGTACGGATCTCAGAGAACGTCGAATTCATCGCGGCAGCAGGCCGGTTGAGCTGCGATGCGACCGGCCCGCCCGTCCGAACCGACACGATTTATGACCTGGCTTCTCTGACGAAACCGCTGGTGACGGCGACGTCTATCCTGCTGCTGATTCAAGCGTCTAAAATTTCTTTGGACAACCGGGCCCAGTCAATCCTGCCGGAACTTTCGGGAAGCCCAATTGGTCTGGCGACAGTCGGACAGCTGTTGTCACACTGCGCGGGTCTGCCAGGATGGAGACCGATTCATGAGCGCCTGGGGGCACGCGGGGTAACGCATGAGGGTTCCGGATCCGTCGCCGTCAGGCGGGCCGTGGTCGAACTGATTCGTGACGAGCCGCTGGTCTATGAGCCGGAATCGAAGAGCATTTATAGCGATCTGGGGTTCATGTTGCTTGGGTTCATCGTCGAACGAGTGGGGGAACTTCCACTTGATCGGTGGTTTCATGAGCATGTGGCAGCTCCGTTGGGGGCTGCTCCTTTGTTGTTTCGTCCGGTAGTCCCTCCATCCGCGACGGGTGGGGGCGGGGCAGCGGTCGACCGCATTGTTATCGCTCCGACTGAAAAGGTCGGTACCAGAGAGCGCCCCTTGTGCGGGGAAGTGCATGATGACAACGCGCGGGCGATGGGCGGGGTTGCCGGCCATGCCGGTCTCTTCGGGACGGCCGAGGCGGTGCTGAGGGTATCAGGGGCCTGGCTTCGGGCGATACAGGGGAGGGCCTCCCTTTTGGACCAGGCTCTCGCGCGTGCTTTTACGGAGCGATGGAAAAAGGTTCCGCAATCAAGTTGGGCGTTAGGGTGGGATACGCCCACCGTACCGTCTTCGTCGGGGACATTGCTTTCGCCGTCGTCATTCGGGCACCTGGGCTATACTGGAACTTCAGTGTGGGTTGATCCCGAACGGAGCGTGGAAGTGGTGCTGCTTTCGAACCGTGTGCATCCCAGCAGCAAGAACGAAAAGATCCGCCTATTCAGGCCGGCGATTCATGATCTAGTCATACGGGAATGCGGCTTGGAGAATTGACGGAAATCAGGCGGGATCCGGATAATCGAGCCAGGTTTCCTTCTCAGCTAGGTACTTTGCGCCTTTGAAGTTGGCTCGCGTTCGCAGCTTGGTGAACCCCAGCGGCTGGAGTCTGATGACGAGATCTGCCACGGCTCCGGCGATCGTTGGGTGGGATTGTCCCTCCACCGTCAACGCCTCGTACATCACCTTGGCGGCATAGCCTGAGGGAGTCTTGTTGACGAGAATCGCCCGATTAAAATATCGTGCGCTGGGATCCACTCCTTCAATCTGATGCTTTTCAACCAGCCCTTCTTTCTTAAAGAGCGATGAAAGAGAACTCATGACCGTCTACGATCTCCAGCCCGTGATAGAAACACACCCCAGTATAGGGGAGGTTTGACGCCGACTGCAAGACGTTGACATCACCCAGGTCCGCTCCTATCATTTCACCCCTAGTTCCGGCAGGGATTCCGCCGAACCGGTATGAATATCCCCAACAGTTTGACGCTTCTCCGGATTCTGCTGATTCCCGTCTATATTGGACTGTTGGTCTATGAGGAGTTCGATCAGGCGCTGCTCGTGTTGCTGGCAGCCGGAGTTACGGACGCGCTCGATGGAACGATCGCTCGAGCGGCTAATCAGAAGACGCGCCTGGGAGCCTTCTTGGATCCGCTCGCCGACAAATTACTATTGACCTCGGGTTTCCTCACCCTGTCGGTGACGCATGTCATTCCTTCTTGGGTAACCATCGTCGTGGTCAGCCGTGACGTCATGCTGCTCTTAGGGACGGCGGTCGCGGAACTTACAGAGTATTCCATCGACATTACCCCTACCTTCCTGGGAAAGGGCACGACGTTTCTGCAGCTCTCCTACGTGCTTCTCGTCATCTTCTTGAGCTCGCGTCATATCGATCTGGCGCATCTTGATCCTCTGTTGGTAGGAATGGTTGCATTTACGCTTCTCTCTGGATTCCACTATCTCTATCGCGGATATCGTGGGACCGCGCCGCTACCGGAAGAGCCTCCTGACGCGGCGGCCTAGTTTTCGCCTGTGCGCCGTTCCTGCATTTGTTTGACAGGTTTTGGGGTCGTTTGTAGACTCGCCTAGTAGACTTTTCAGGAAACGTGGAAAGATCAGTCTCGCTCACCTTCTAGTGTGGGGGTCGGCATGGCGACGTTTGCATATGTCGGGCGGTCGCGATCGGGCGCCGTCAAAAAGGGAGAGTTGACCGCCAAGAGTCGCGATGAAGCGGTCGAGCAACTGCGGAAGCAGAGCATCGTCGTCACGAGCCTCGATGAGAAAGCGGGGAAGGGCGGATTTAATTTCAGCTTCGGCTCAGGCCTCACCGATAAGGACCTCGTGGTGTTCACCCGCCAGTTCGGGACGATGATCAATGCCGGTCTCCCCCTCGTGCAATGCCTGGAAATTCTCTCAACGCAGTCGGAAAACAAAGTTTTGCGCGAATCGATCGGCGAGGTCAAGACTCAAGTCGAAGCCGGATCGACTTTCTCCGACGCGCTACGCCGTCACCCCAAGGTCTTCGACGATCTCTATTGCAACATGGTCCATGCCGGCGAGGTCGGCGGGTTGCTCGATACGATTCTCAATCGGCTGTCGAAACATATCGAAAAGGCGATGAAGCTTAAAGGCCAGATCAAGTCCGCCATGATTTACCCGGCGGCGATTCTCGGTGTTGCTGCCGTCGTCATTTCCGTGTTGATGATCTGGGTCATTCCGATCTTCGCGAAAATGTTCAACGATCTGTCGGGCGGCAAAGTCGGTTTGCCAGGTCCAACGCAATTGGTCATCGATATCAGTAACTTGTTCCAATCCTTCTGGTATTTCGGACTCGCGATCATCGGCGCGACGATCTTTGCGATCAAGAAGTACTACTCCACGCCGGGCGGAAGAATGGCCATCGACAAGTTTCTGCTCAAGACGCCGGTCTTTGGGGATCTGATTCGCAAGGCTTCGGTGGCGAAGTTCACGCGGACACTGGGGACGCTCCTGTCGAGCGGCGTGCCGTTACTGGACGGATTATCGATCTGCGCGAAGACGTCGGGGAACAAGGTCATTGAAGAAGCTTTGATGAACGCCCGGACGAGCATCAGCGGCGGGAAAACCATCGCGGATCCGCTGGCCCAGAGCCAGGTGTTCCCCAAAATGGTGACACACATGATCGCCGTCGGAGAATCCACGGGCGCATTGGACGCCATGCTGGGGAAAATCGCCGACTTTTACGAGGAAGAGGTCGACCAAGCGGTCGCCTCGCTCACCTCTCTACTCGAACCAATGATGATGGTGTTCCTAGGGGTGGTCATCGGATTCATCGTCGTCGCAATGTACCTTCCGATCTTCACGATGGCGTCCGCCATCGGCTGACGATCGTTCTACGACTTGGGGAAGAGACGCGACCAAATCGGGGTCGCGCTCTTCCCGGGAAGCAGAGAGGCTACTGCGTTGCGTCTCGGCGACGCTCCAACCGATCTCCTTGCCTGCGCATCGGGGCTGTGATGAGTAACGAGTTGTCCAGGGAATCGCCCCGTGCTGCTCCCGCTCTCAACCATACCAACCCGCTCATGGATGAACTAAGGACGAGGCTGCGCTGGCTGATGGCCTTTCGGCTGGCCATCGTGACCTGCCTCCTAGGTCTCTCCCTTGCGTTCCAGGCCACAAGAGGGAATCAGGCGGAGACCTACTCCGCCTTGATCGTCGGCACCTACGCTCTGACCATTCCGTCGGTTCTCCTCCTTCGGCGGGTCGTTTCCATGCCGGCGTTGACCACCTTCTTTTGGATTCAAGTCGGCATCGATCTCTTGCTTGAAACCATCCTTGTCGCCAGAACCGGCGGCGTTGAGAGCCCCTTTGCCGTCTTGTATGTGATCACGGTGACGGTAGCCAGTATTATCCCCCGAAAGAGAGTCGGACTTTATGCGGCCTGTGGGGCCATTATTCTCCTTGGAACCATTACCAACATCCAGTTTTACAACTTGGCCGATGTCTGGGGCTGGTTGCAGCCAGTCCCGCTTAGTGCGCCCGAAACCCTTCAGACGTTCGGAGCCTACGCGCTTGCTCTGCTGGTGGTTGGATTGCTGGGCGGGACCCTCGCAGACCAGCTGCAGCAAGCCGATTTATCGTTGCGCGAGAAAGAACAGGGACTCACCCGGCTGCAGGCGTTTCACGAAAACATCGTCCAGAGCATCAGCAGCGGGCTCTTCACGGCAGACGCAAACGGTGCCATTACGTCCTTCAATCCCGCCGCGCAAGAGATTACCGGGTACGGCTTGCAGCATGTGAGCGGCCGATCCTGGCGAGAAATTTTTAATTGGCACCCCAATGGCCCAGGCGATGACCGGGTTTCCGGGTCACCGCCGTCGATGACAAGGCTGGAAGTCGAATGCAAGAGCGCGACAGGAAGTCGTCTTGTGCTCGGGATGACGGTCTCACCCCTGCATGAACAAGGGCGGGAAGTCGGCTTGGTCGGGGTGTTCAAAGATCTAACCCAGATCAGAGATCTGGAAGAGGAAATGCGACGCAAAGAATGGCTGGCGAATCTCGGTGAGATGTCGGCGGGGATGGCGCATGAAATTCGCAACCCCCTGGGGGCCCTTGCTGGGGCGATGCAGATGCTGAGGAAAGAAGCTGCAAAGGACGAAACCGACCGCCGCCTGATGGACATTGCGATTCGGGAGGCGACCAGGCTTGACGCCATTATCACGGAGTTTCTTCAGTACGCGCGTCCGCCCGCCCTTAATTTGCAGGAGCACGATATCAACAAAATTCTTGCCGAGACTCTGGATCTGGTACAGCATGAAGCGCGGACCAGATCAAGTATTATGATCGCGGCCCGCACGGCTCCAGGTGCGCTGCCGGTGCGGATCGACCAAAACCAAATGCGGCAGGTGTTCTGGAATTTGGCGACGAATGCGTTCGATGCGATGCCGGCGGGAGGGACGCTGTCTATTACGACCGGGTGCCGACCCATCGACGTGGGAGGGCGGAAAGGCAATGTGGTAGAAATCGCATTTCAGGACCAGGGAGAAGGGATTCCTGAAGGCAATCTCGACAAGATATTCCTTCCGTTCTTTACAACAAAGAAAGAGGGGTCCGGGCTCGGTCTGGCTGCCGTTCATCGCATTGTCGACCTGCATGGGGGATGGATCAAGGTCGAAAGCGCAGCACAACGAGGGACTCGGTTCGTAGTCTGCCTCCCGCGTTCGGGCGAGGACGGCGTGCGATTGTGGCATGAGGGACGAACACCGTGGAAAAGATCCTAGTCGTTGACGACGAAAAAAGTCTCCGGGAGGTCATGAGCATCATGCTCAAACGCGCAGGCTATGCCGTGACCGAAGCCTGCGACGGAGAAGAAGCCATCGGGCAACTCAATAAGGACATCTACGATCTCGTCATCACAGATCTCCGGATGCCGAAGGCCGACGGCATGGACGTGCTGAAAGCAGTCAAGTCGGCCTCCCCCGAAACAGTCGTCCTCGTGGTCACCGCCTTCGCTACGGCCGATTCCGCCGTCGAAGCGATGAAACACGGGGCGTATGACTACCTGACCAAGCCGTTTCAAGTAGATGAAGTCCAGCTGATCATCAGGAATGCGCTCGAGAAGCGGAGGCTCTCCACGGAGAACATGCTGCTCAAGCGCGAGATCGCGAGCCAATCTTCGTTCGCCCAGATCGTGGGACAGAGCGAAGCGATGCAAAAGGTCTTCGATGTCGTCCGAAAAGTCGCCGATGCCAAGAGTAACGTGCTTATCTGCGGGGAAAGCGGCACTGGAAAAGAGCTGATTGCGCGCGCAATCCACTACAACAGCGCCCGCAGCCCGATGCCGTTTGTGGCGGTCAACTGCAGCGCCGTTCCCGAGACGCTGTTGGAAAGCGAATTGTTCGGACATATGAAGGGTTCGTTCACCGGGGCCGTGGCAAACAAGGCCGGGCTCTTTGAGGTGGCCAACGGAGGCACGATTTTTCTCGACGAGATCGGCGACACGACGCCGACGATTCAGGTAAAGCTGTTGCGGGTCATCCAAGAACGGGAGTTCCGGCGCGTCGGCGGCAACCAAGACATGAAAGTGGACGTCCGCGTCATCGCCGCCACCAATCGCGAATTGGAAAAGGCCGTGGCCGACGGATCCTTCCGAGAGGACCTCTACTACCGTCTTGACGTCATTCCCATTCGCCTCCCGCCGCTTCGGTTGCGGACAGGAGACATCCCGTTGCTGGTAAAGCATTTCCTCGAGAAGTTTGCCAAGGAAGGCGGGAAAGCGTTGCCGGTGTTGGCTCCCGAAGCGATGCATGTTCTGCTCGGTCACGAATGGCGCGGCAATGTAAGAGAATTGGAGAACTTGATCGAACGAGTCGTGGCTTTTTCGTCGGGCGCGCCCGTCAACGAATCCGATATTCGCGGGTGGCTCCATCATTCTCTGGCTCCGGCTGCCCAACAGGGGGTGCCGACGGACCTACCGGAGGACGGGCTGGATCTCGAAGAGCTGATCAACGGGATCGAGAAAGACCTCCTCGTCAAGGCGTTGGAACGATCGCGTTGGGTGAAAAAGAAAGCGGCCAGGCTGCTGAAACTCAATACCCGCTCGTTCCGCTATCGCTTGGAGAAGTATGCTATAAAAGGAGGCCGTGACTAAGAGCATTCCCGCGTCAAGCACCCCTGCCGCTAGCGTACTTGCCCCCGCCAAGATCAATCTGATTCTCCGCATCCTTGATCGTCGTACCGACGGCTACCACAATCTTTGGTCCATCATGCAGACGGTGGCGCTCGAGGACGAGGTGCGCGTTAGTTTGTCCGGTTCTCCTCGGGATATCCGGCTTCGCTGTGACTCGGTCCAATTGGCTACCGACCAGCGCAATCTTGTCTACAAGGCCGCCGCCGCCGTTATGGAACGGGTCCCTGGTAAGGTCGGGCTCGATATCGAGCTGCGAAAGTCCATTCCAATGGGGGCAGGGCTTGGGGGGGGGAGCAGCGACGCGGCGGCAACGATCGTAGCCCTCAATCATGCCCTCCAACTCGGGTGGTCCCAACAGGAAATGGCAGAGGTGGCTCAGCCGCTGGGAAGCGACGTGCCGTTTTTTCTCTATGCGCCGACGGCGTTGGTAGGAGGGCGGGGAGAATCGGTGAAGCCGCTGCCAGTCGCCGGCTCGAAATGGGTGGCGCTGGTGAACCCGGGCTTCGGTGTGGAGACAAGATGGGCCTACCAAGAGCTGTCTGCCACCAGAAACGCGGTGCGTCCGTTATCAGACCTCCACCAAGCCTTCGACCGAGGGCAGATGCCGAGTTGGTCACAATTGGCGGTATGCGCGGAAAATGATTTCGAACCCCCTGTGTTTGCGAAATACCCTTTGCTTATGCAGATCAAACAGACCCTGCTCGATCAGGGGGCGGAAATCGCCTTGCTCTCCGGGAGCGGAGCCACGGTCTTTGGGCTGTTCAGTTCCGAGGCCGGGGCTCGACGTGCGGCGGAGCGATTCGTCGGCCAACGGCAGCTGAAAAGCTACGTGGTTCCGACCTGTTGCGGCCCACTCACCGCACGATGACCACTCGTCCGAGGAGTCCCGCTCGGTTGACAAAGATGCAGCGATTCCGATAAAGTTTGACCCCTTAGTTGGCTTCCTCAACAGCGTGCAGCGAATGAGGTAGGCGGGTTTGAGATTACGCCCACCGACGCCCGCCGTCGAGACGAACCATTTTTTGCGCACATAATCTTCAACGAAACTGAAATCACATTCGAGGACCGTTCGAGGGATCGATGAGCAGAGAACTGATGATTTTCTCTGGTAACGCGAATCCGGCCCTCGCCAAGGAAATTTGCGCCTATCTTGGCGTGAAGCTCGGCGAGGCGACGGTGTCGTCGTTCAGCGACGGGGAAATCCGCATCAAGATCGAAGAGAACGTCCGTGGAGCCGACGTCTTTGTCGTCCAGTCAACTTGCAGTCCGGTCAACGATTCGTTGATGGAGTTGCTCATCATTATCGACGCCTTGAAGCGCTCGTCTGCCAATCGGATTACAGCGGTGATTCCCTACTTCGGCTACGCAAGGCAGGATCGCAAGGATCAGCCGCGCGTGCCTATCACCGCCAAGCTGGTGGCCGATCTTATCACGACGGCGGGAGCCGATCGTGTCCTCACAATGGATCTCCATGCCGGGCAAATTCAGGGGTTCTTCAATGTTCCGGTCGATCACTTGTATGCCTTGCCGGTGCTGTTGGATTACATCACAAAGAAGAAGGTCGGTGATTTGGTGATCGTGTCTCCCGATGCCGGGGGTGTGGAGCGCGCCCGCGCCTTCGCAAAGCGTATTCAGGCCAGTCTTGCCATCATCGACAAACGGCGCGAAGGACCGAACCAGACCCAGATCATGAACATCATCGGCGACATTAAGGGAAAGAGCGCCTTGTTGCTGGACGACATGATCGATACGGCGGGGACGATAGTTCAAGGTGCACAGGCCTGCTTCGACAAGGGCGCCCGGGAGGTCTGGACTGCTTGTACCCACGCCGTGCTGTCCGGTCCGGCGTTGGAGCGACTCCAGCAGTCGTGTCTCGCTCAGGTCGTGACGACGAACACCATTCCATTACAGGGCAAGGAGAAAGTGTGCGCGAAGATTCATCAGTTGTCAGTGGCCCCTCTGCTAGGGGAAGCCATCCGGCGAATCCACGAAGACGAGTCGGTCAGTTCGTTGTTCGCCTAGGGGAACGCGAATCTGCTCTAAGAGTGAAAGAAGAAGACGGAGGAGATCATGAAGTTTGATCTGACGGTAATGGTGAGAGAAAACTCCGGAAAAGGCGCTGCGCGGCAGCTCCGCCGGAGCGGCAAGGTACCCGGGGTGCTGTATGGGCAGGGCGAGTGCTTGCTGCTCACCATCGAGCCCGAGCCGCTTGTTAAGATTTTGAAATCCCAGTCTGGCAGCACTGCGCTGATTACGCTGACAGTCGACGGCGCGAAGTCGAAACCGAAGCGGACGGCGTTGCTTCGTGACTTTCAGGTCGATCCCGTTGAAGGCCACGTGCTCCACGCGGACCTCTTTGAAATTTCGATGGATAAGCCGATTCGGGTCAAGGTGCCGGTGCATGTGATCGGCGGCACGCCCGTCGGCGTCAAAGAAGGCGGGATCCTGCACTACAACCTCCGCGAGTTGCATGTCGAATGCCTGCCGGCTGCGCTGCCGGATCATATTGAAGTCGATGCGTCGCCCCTTGCGATCGGTCAGGGCATCCACCTGAAGGAAATCGCGAAGATTGAGGGCCTCCGTTACCTGGATGACCTGGATGCCATGGTTGTCAGTGTTGCCGTGCCCATGTCCGACGCCAAGCTCGAAGCCCTGTTGACCAGCCAGGCGATCGGGCCTGAGGGGGCAAAGGAGCCTGAAGTGGCGGTGAAGGGCAAGGCTGCGGCTGAAGCGGCGGAAGGTGTAGCAGCCGCGCCTGGAGCGGTGCCAGCGGCTGGAGCTGAAGCCAAGGCGGGAGAAAAGAAGGAAGGCGCCGCCGCTGCGGCCGCTCCGAAGGGCGAGAAGAAGGAAGAAAAGAAGAAGTAACGTTGCGCCTTATCGTTGGACTGGGAAATCCGGGACGAGCCTATGCCCTGACCCGTCACAACGCCGGTACCTGGGTGGTCGAGCGGGCCGCGGCCCGCTGGTCGATTCCCATGGCCAGGCAGGGCGTCGCGCTTCGAGGATCCGGACGTCTCGGTTCCCAACTGATCGAATTGGCCGGCACGCTAGACTTCATGAACGTGACCGGTCCCCCCCTCAAAGGCCTGTTGCGTGAGCTGAAACTCACCGCAGAGGGTCTCATTCTCGTCCACGATGATCTCGATCTGGAGCCCGGCCGTCTTCGAATTAAACAAGCCGGCGGACATGGAGGACACAACGGCATCAGGTCCGTTGTGGAGGCGCTCGGCACTCCGCAATTCGTACGGCTGAAAATCGGCATTGGTCGACCAGCCCCGAGGCAGGACTCCGCCGACTACGTCCTTGAGCGCGTCACGGACGAAGAAATGCGGGTTCTAGAGCCCTGTCTTGAACGAGCCGTCGATGCGCTTGAGGTGCTGATCAGTCGCGGAACGGATGTGGCGATGAACCTGTTTAACGTCAAAGACAAAGTCGGTAGTGAAGGAGAGGATGAGCAGTAATGGGACTCTGTTGCGGGATGATCGGGTTACCCAACGTCGGGAAGACGACGGTTTTTAACGCGTTGACCGGCGGCGGCGCGTTGGCGGCCAATTATCCGTTCGCCACGGTCGATCCGAACACCGGTATTGCGCTCGTGCCGGATCCCCGCCTGCTCAAATTGACGGATATCTTCAAATCGAAGAAAACCACCTACAGCACGCTCGAAGTCCGAGACATCGCCGGCCTCGTCGAAGGTGCGAGCAAAGGCGAAGGGCTCGGCAACCAATTCTTAGGGCACATCCGAGAGGTCGATGCCTTGCTGCACGTCGTGCGCTGCTTCCAAGGAACTGATGTCGTGCACGTCAGCGGCAGCGTGAATCCGATCCGCGACATCGGCGTCATCGAAACCGAGTTGATGCTGTCCGATCTCGAAACGTTGGATCGGCGCAAACAGAAGACCGAAAAAAAGGTTCGGGCCGGCGACAAGAAAGCGGCGTTCGAAGTCGAATTCCTCACCAAGCTCATGGGCCTGCTCGACAAAGGCGAGTGGTTGGGGAATTTGACGTACACACCGGACGAACGACTGATCCTCAACGAATGCCAGCTGCTCGCCGCCAAGCCCGTTCTCTTTGTGGCGAACGTGTCGGAAGGAAAGAATGCCGATGAAGCGACGGTGAAGACCGTACGCGACTTCGCCGAGAAGCGCGGCGCGCGTGTCGTGACGATTTGCGGGCAGTTCGAAGCAGAACTGTCGTCGTTGCCGGATAGCGAGCGGGCGGACTTTCTGAAAGAGATGGGCCTCACCGAATCGGGCCTCGTGCGTCTCACGCGCGAAGCCTATACCCTCCTGAACGTCATTACCTTCTTTACCGCCGGCGAGACGGAATCCCGCGCCTGGCCGATTCAGCAAAACACCAAGGCGCCGCAAGCAGCCGGGAAGATCCATTCCGACATGGAGCGGGGTTTCATCCGCGCCGAGGTCTACCACTACGACGACCTGCTGGCTTGCGGATCGGAAGCCAAAGTGAAAGAGAAGGGATTGTTCCGCCTCGAAGGGAAAGACTACGTCATCAAGGAAGGGGATGTGGTCTTCTTCCGGTTCAACGTCTGATTTTCGCCTGTTCGTGTACCAAGGCTCCTCGCTCCCGTGCCTCCCGAAGCGACCCAGCGGACTCATCTCGATGGAAGCCTTCTGGAATTCCCGCAGCTGCGATCTCACGATCGCAGTGCTTTAGTCAGTTCCAGCTTTCCATTCGAGCTGAGCCTCGCTGGGTCCCCGCTTCTCCGGCAAAGTGCGCTCGGAACCTAGGCACACTACAAGCAGTAGGAACGAATTCGCACCTCCTCTGGAGTGACATAGAGCCAGGCGCTCTCTAGTTTTTGTCGTAGCCTGGAAATGTTTCTTTCAGTCGCTCGACTGTATGGCGCCACTTAGGGGTGATTGGTTGGCATACAGTATTCTGATTTCCGAAAAGTCCTACCTCGTTAACTGCTTTTGATTCTGGCACGGTATCGAGCCACTTCACCCGCATGAAATATTCTGTGTTCTCTGGATCATCGACATTGGTCCTGTAGAGGTCCGCGTGCTTGAGGACTTCTAGCGCCGGCAAGTCACCTGTGGGTGTATTGACTGTAAATTCTTTGATAGGACGTGCCGTTTCTAGAACTCGTCCAACTCCGACGTAACCTGTCTTTGGTATCTTGACCCATATACGGTCACCCGGAGACAACAGCTTAAGAGTCTGGCTATACCAACTTCCTCCACCGGCACTAATGAAACCGTACTGGCGTGCATCTGCCCAACTTCTTGAACTCATATCGCCAAACGAGACGTAGTACTCACCGTTCCACGGCTCTTTCTCTCCTTTACTTTTTGTGGCAACGACATTGGCCTGAGTCTCTCGTGGATCGATGAGCCAAGCGCGACTTAGCAACTGATCTTGCCCCTGTTGGAATACTTGGAAAAACAGGACATTAATAGCGATATCGTGTGCGTTGAAATAACTCACGATGCGCTCTGTGGCCGGATCAAGCTCTGCCGCTACGACAATTATTTGGTGCGACTGGTTAAGGGCCTCCTCATCCAGTTCACTTCCAAAATGTCGCTGAAAGGCTTGGTCTAGGTTTCCACCTTTAGAAAAGCGCTGATAAATCTTTGCGATCTTTTCAGAAGTGAGTCCTTCAACCCAGGAGGCATAGTCCAAGGATTGTGCGATGATTTCGCGAGGTGTGCGATCGCGCTTCAGTTCAATCAGCACCAATGATCCGTCAGGTGCGATTGCCAGCAGATCAATACGCCCTCCATGGCTGGTGATCTCCTGCCGTCCGATCAGCATCCACTCGCTTGACAGGATACGTGGGTCACCCAGGATCATTTCTTCAAGCTTTTGTTCACTGGTAAGCCGAGCCGTTGATAGCGGTATCGGCTTATCTCCGACCTTCCAGATTGCATGTTGCATAGGCATAAAGTGCTCCTCGGAAACTTGATTTGTGGAATCTAGGCGACCGTCTACTTATTGAGTCCAGCTGCTGGGTTATAAACCAATATCTCTAAAGCGCCGGATTGTAGGTCCGAACTACAGGTAAAGCAATTTACAGAAATGCCTTCCATTTTCCGCAATAAGCCCGGGCGGGAGCCTGCGAGCGCACAGAGGAGGGGGCGAGGTACAACCGCCGAAGCGAGTGGCAGTTTTTTCTATGGCCTGCCTGGGCTCGGAGCGACTCTGCCGGAGGAGCGGGGACCCACCGAGGGTGGGCCGAGAAGGAAAGCTGGAACTGACTGAAGGTCCGCGATCGCATGATCGCGGCTGAAGAAATTCCAGAAGGCCTTCCACTCGGCGTAGCCCGGAAGGGTCGCTCCGAGAGGTAAGGAAGCGAAGAGCCCTGGCAGGCCCGTCGCCTCGTTGAGTAGCCCCACCGCCTCAGCATCGAGCAGATTTCAGTCCGGCATCTACTTCCGCTCGGCGCAACCAGGAATGATCGCTCTGGGTGGCATGAAGCGACGAGCCACGGCATGCCCAATTCTTAGCTTGGGTGG